>JAKBUS010000058.1 GCA_021841585.1 Pseudomonadota bacterium
TCCTGAATGGAGATTCCTAAAATATCCTACCGCCGCGGGCGTCGGCTACACGGGGGCGGGCGTCGGTTACACGCCGCGGGCGTCGGCTACACGGGGGCGGGCGTCGGTTACACGCCGCTCCAACAGGTCCACCCGCTCGCCCCGGACAGCGAGACCGAGGCCGAGAACCATTTTGGACAGGAGTACGCCGATCGGATCAAGAAGTAGCGGTACGAAGCCGCCCGGCGCATGCGGAATCTCGAATGCGCCGGGCGCGCTTTGTCCGATCAATCAGGCTGACCCGCAATTTCCCTGGCCCGCCGCGCGCGCGGAGGCTTCACACGCCGCTTCGGCGCGCCATACTTCCCCTACCACTCATCGATAGGGGGCTATTCAATATGTATTACCACACACAGAAACCCGCTACGAAAACGGCTGGTCGCACCCGGACTGCGGCTCTTCTGAGCGCCTTCGGCATCGGCTTGCTCGTCGCCGTCACCTTTCTTCCGGGAGCCGCGCACGCGGCGGTCACGTTCGGACAGATTGGACAGAACCTCGGCAACCAGAGCCAGGGCATCGCGTATTTCCTGAAGATGTTGGCATGGCTCGTGGGATTCGGGGCACTCATGGGAGGCATCATAGGCTTCATTTTCCGGCACAAGACCAACATGCCGATGGGTGTCATTTTGAGCATGATCCTGGGCGGCATTCTCCTGCTGTCGATCATGGCGGTCGCCTCGAGCGGATCGGCCTCCACCTTCGGCAGCGACCAGACGTCCAGCGCGATGTCCGCCCTCGGCAATTAACCCATGGCGGATGGCCCGGTCCGCCACCCGCTTGTCCTCGGTGTCAAACGGTCGACGTGGCGCATGCACGACGCGGCTCGCGAGGCCGCCGACGCGGCTTACGGGCGCGTGCGCCTGGATGCCCTGAAGCGTGACGGATGGACCTGCCAGTACTGCCGTTTTACGGTCCAAAACGATCCGCAGGCCCATCCAGGGTCGCTCGCGGCATCCGGGTATCTCGAGGTCCACCACCTGGACGATGACCACCGCAACAACAAGCTGTCCAACCTGTGGACGGTCTGCCCGTTCTGTCATCAGGTCCATCACGTCGGCAACGCCGGCCACCGTTCGGCCGCCATGCTCGCCTGGTGCCCGTGGTTCACGCAGGAGGAAGTGAATCTCCTCTCGAACGTCGCGGCGGTGGCCATTGCCCGCAAGGGTCGCTATGCCCAGACGGGGCACGCATGGTTCCGTTTTCTGGAACAGATGCAGGGACGCGCCGCTCAAGTGTATGGCGACGCCATCGTCGATGCACAGAACCTGGGGAGCGCCCTCATGCTGGCTGCGGGCGAGTGGTCGCCGGCCTGGTCCGAGCGCTCGCGCGTGCTGCGCCCTTTGCGTCTCGTGCCCCGCCCCGAGGTCTACACCAAGGCGATCGCCTGGTGGTCGGAGCATGCCTGGCGCCCCGAGGCACAATGGGAAGCCGTCCTGGCCGAATGGGTCGTGGCATCCGGAAGCACCCCATGATGAACCCGGCAGGATATGTGGTCTTCGACAATCCCGACGCCCCGGGCCAGGGGTGGGCCGCCCGCGGCGACCAGCCGGGCGCCCGGGCGCGCCTGATCTCGGGGCTGCACGATTTGTCCTCGGATGTCGTCTGGATCCTGAACAGCGAGTGGCCAGCGCTCTACGCCCAGCAGCTTGCCCACCACGCCCTCTACCGGCAGTGCCGGTACTTTGGCGATCCCTTGCCGCGCGTCGTGGGGAGCCTGGGCGTCTCGGTCGAACGCGCCCAGGATCAGGCCGTGGCCGGCGCCGGCATCGCGCAGCGCGTCCTGAACTTGTATGGGGCCGCCTTTCAGGCGAATGGCGCCATCCCCCAGGGCCGTCTCGTCAACGCGATCCGCGAGCGCACGGGACCGCCGAATCTCGAACTGGCGCCCCAGCTGGACCAGGCGATTTCCGACTCGTCGGAAATGTTCGACTGGCCGATGGGATTTTCCGAAGAGGGGCAAGACATCACCCTGCGCATGCACCCGCTGCTCTACTCGGCCCACGTGCTGACCGCCGTGGTGCCGGACGAGGCGCAGGAGGCCGTTTGGGACGACAGTCCTCCGAAGCGGATCAGTGAAGACTGGGTGATGGCCCAGGCGCCGATGTTGGCCCGTTTCACGATCGATAGCCAACCGCGGATCGCGTCGGTCCTCCTCAATTTCGGCGCCACGCTCGACGTGGAATCACAACGACGCTTCGTGACGCACTACGAGCTCGCCCGGCTCTTGGCCGCCGGCGCGAAGATTCGTGTTCACCAGACCATCCGGTGGCCCGCGGATCCGATGCGTTTTCGGTTTTTGCGCGATCTCGTCATGATGCTGTCGGCGGCGGAAGGCGGCGCCTTCTGGGCCTCGGAGTCCGTCGGGCTTTTTGCCGATGCACTCCTGCGCGGGGCCGCCGCGCGCATGCCGCCGCTCTATGGCCGGCGCAAAGGCGCCCGATACCCGAATCTTGCCGCCCCGTTCCTGCATGCCGTGGGACGCATCCATTGTGCCACTGCGGCCATGACGCTCATGCAGGAAGGTTTCGTCGTGCGCCGCGTGGGCTATGGCCAGATCGGCGTGCTCATGCGCGAAGGTGATGACTGGAAGGCCTTGGCGGATCTCTGTGCCCGGGAACGCCTGGTGCCACCGGTCTTTCCGGCCGACCGGGCGATCCCCTCGTGGATACCGCCGGCCGGCATCGATCCCCAGGATCCCTTCATTTCGGCGCTGGGGCTGCGCGCACGCAACGGCGCCGCCGAACTCCTCGAACTAGATGAGGCGATCGCCTCGTGGGCCGCCGGCCTCCTGAATGCGCCACCCGAAAACCAAGGAACCTCTCATGCCCGACATGGCTAAACCCGGCAAGCCGCAAAAACCTGCGCTCATGCCGCCCAGAGCACTCGTGACGCCGGACAAGGACAATCTCATGCTGCTCGCGCAGCGGCTTACGCGCGGCCTCATAGGCCTGTCTGTCGCGCTCATTTTGGCCGCGGGCACGGTGGTCGTACTCGTACTCACGCGCCCCTCCCCCCGGTATTTTGCGGTGACGCCGGCGCTCAAACTCATCCTCCTGACGCCTCTCGATGTTCCACAGGTGCCGCCACAGGCTGTCGCGAACTGGGCCGTGTCGACGACCGTCGACACCCTGTCGTTCGGTTTCACGGATTGGCGGCAGACATTGACGCGCGTGCGCGACCGCTACAGCAGTCGGGCCTACAGTCAGATGGTGTCCTCGCTCTCACGGACGCTTCGGGTCATACGCCAGCACAAGCTCGAGATGCTGGTAACGCCGACCGCGGCCGCTGAAGTGGTGAAGACCGGCGTGGTCAATGGCCGGTATGCCTGGCTCATCCAGTTTCCGGTCCTCCTGTCATTCGAGCCGCACGGAGTGGTCGCCACACAGCATGAGGTCGCCAACGTGGTCGTGATGCAGGTGCCGCCGACACGAAACCCCCGCCAGATCGTGGTGGCGCAAATGGTGCTGTCCCAACAGAGCGGAGGTTAATGATGGGATTTGCCGACGGGCTGCTCACCGGACTCCTGGAGATCTCGGAAGGTCTGAATGACTGGCTGCACCAGTCCCTGCCCTCCTGGTCGCTCCTGGATGCGCCTCTGGACGAAAAAACCCTCGTGGCCATCGATGGCTCGCTGGTCTCGGCTATCCGCGTAGACGGCATGTACCAGGTGCCGGGCGCACCCGAATTTCAGCACGCGCAGGATGCGATCGGCCGCGCCCTGGCCGCGCGCTTGGCCGGCAAGGACCAAGCGCACACCGCCCAGGCCATTTTCCATTACGACCCTAACGGCGTGCAGGCCTATCTGGACCGGTTTTTTGCACCTTCGATTGCCACCATGCGCCGCCACGGGCTGGACATTGCCGAACTCATGGATGACTGGAAAACGAAGATCGGCGGCCTCATGGCGGTCGAGGACGTCTGGTTCGTTCTCTGGACGCACCCGCAGGCCCTGGTGCGATCGGTGCGCGCCAAAGGCAACACGGAACGCAACAGGCGCGCCGTCACTTCGCTCAAGGGGCGTCAAAGCCAATCGCTGGCCGGCACCGTGGGGGACCTTTCCCGCACCCACAAGGGCTTCCTAACCGCCATGATCGACGCCCTGCGCACGGCAGGCCTGGCGGCCGAAACGGTCGAAGCCGCCGCCTTCCTGCGATCGGCCCGCATGATCGCGGCACCCGAGCGCACGAGTCCCGATTGGGTACCTCGCGGGCCCGGCGGCAAGGTCTTGCGCGCGCGTGACCCCACGGAAGGGCCGCGCGACTACAGCGCCCTGCTGCCGCCGAGCCTGCGCGCGCAGATCCTGCCACTCGAGGGGCAAATCGCTACGCGCGCCGTGTGCCGGACGGGACGCACGCTGCACCTGCCGCTGCTCATGCACCAGCAGCCCGAGGAGCCTCTGCCGTTCGCGGCGCTCTTTCGGGCGATGCTCGGCCGCAACGCCCCCTGGCGCGTGATCTTCACCGTCCGTCCCGATGGCTTGGGCGCCCTGGGCATGAAGGGGCTCTACGCCACGACCTTCAGCTTCACATCGCCCGTAAACAGGCGAATCGCGAACGCCATCCGCGATCTGAAGGCCTACCAGGAGGCCGGCGGACACATCCTGCGCCTGCAGACCCTGTTCGATACCTGGGCCACCATGGGGCCCGAGGGCGAAGCGGCGGCCTTGGATCGCCTGGAGTCCCAAGCGGCCGAAATGACGGGCGCCGTCCAAGGATGGGGCACGGCGAATGTGACGGAAGCCTGGGGCGCCCCCGACGCGGCCTTTGTCGCAAGCATCCCGGGCGCCACCCCGAAAAGCCCGGCGCCCCTGGCCGCGGCGCCCCTGGCCGATATCCTGCGCATGCTACCCATCACACGGCCCGCCATGCCCTGGACGGACGGCAGCGTCCTTTTTCGGGCGCCCGACGGCAAACCCATGCCATACGCCATGGGATCCGGCCAGCAGGCCGCGTGGGTGGAGGTGGGCGCCGGCCAGCAGGGCGCTGGCAAATCGGTCATGATCAACACCCTGAACTGGGCCTTCCTGACCCAACCCGGTCTTCAGGCCGTTCCGTTCCTCTCGATCGTGGACTTTGGGGCCTCTTCCGCGGGGCTGATCCGCACCTTGCAGGATCTGGCGCCTGAACACCTGCGCCCCTATTTCCTGTATCAGCGCTTGAAGCTTGTCAGTGAGCACGCCATCAACCCGTTCGACACCGGACTCGGTTGCGTGAAACCCCTCCCTCGGCACCGTTCGGCCCTCATCAATCTCCTGTCTCTCATCGCCACCCCGGATGACGCCAACAGCCCGGAAGAAGGCTCCATAGGTCTTGCCGGCACTCTGGTCGACGCGGCCTACGCGCGTTTTGCGCCGGGACCGAAGGCCAAGGTCTATGTCGCCCACGTCAACGAGGAAATCGACCTGGCTGTGGGGAGGATCGGACTCGATATCGACCGGCATACCACCTGGTGGGAGATCACGGACGCCCTGTTCGGCCGCGGCGACACGCGATTGGCCGCGATGGCGCAGCGGTATGCCATGCCACTTCTCGGGGATCTCGTGGCCCTGGCGAACGACGCCAACATCACGAGCCTCTACAGCGACACGACCACGAAGGGCGGCGAAACGCTGACCGGATTTTTCATGCGGCGGGCGATGGAGGCACAGGCCGCGTATCCTGTCCTGGCCCACCCCACGGAACTCGATCTGGGTGTCGCGCGCGTGATTTCGCTCGATTTAGACGAAGTGGCCCCCAAAGGAGGACGCGCCGCTGACCGGCAGGCCTCGATCATGTTCATGCTGGCCCGTCACGTGCTTATGGGGCGCTTCTTCGTCAATGAGGACGATCTCCCTTACATCCCGGAAGCGTATCGTGACTACCACCATAAACTGGTGCGTGATACGAAGGAGATTCCGAAACGGTGGGTGATCGATGAAGGCCACCGCATGATGCGCACCGAGGCCTCCTCCCAACAGATCGTGAGCGATCTGGAAACGGCCACGCGCGAATCGCGTAAGCTCATGCTCCAAATCGGCCTCTACAGCCAGTCGATCACGGATACCCCGGCGAGCATCCTGAACCTCTCGACATCCGTCTTCCTGATGAATGCGGGATCCGAGCACGAGATCCGGGAGGTCAACAAGATCTGGCCACTCACCCAGACCATCCAGGATGCCCTGCGCACCATCCGGCCCCCGGATGCCCGCGGCGCCACGTTCCTGGGGCTTTTTCGGACCAAGGGTGGATTCGTCCAGCAGCTGCTTACGAACACCCTGGGGCCGCTGCTCCTGACCGCCTTCGAGTCACGTGCCGAGGATCGCGCCGTGCGCGATCGACTCTATAAGCTCGTGGGCGTGCTGCCCACCCTGCGCGTAATCGCCAAGACCTATCCGGGCGGCATCAAGCCCGAGGCCGACCGGCGCAAGACGCTTCTGCAAGACCGCGGACTGGCAGGTCAGGAGGCCGAGGCCGATATCCTGAGCGACCTCGTTGAGGAATTGGCGAAGGCCGCCCGGGGCTTGTCATGATCTGCGCGGCCGGGGCCCTCCTCGCCCCCTGGAGAAAGTTGATCGGACCCCGCTCTGGTGCAATAATGTGTCCATTGCGCACACCGGGCTCCCCAATGAAGGTCCCAGCAAGCCAAACCATAAAACAACGGATCCTTGATCGGATAGCGACCCGACCATCCGAAAACGCGTTCTTGCGCTCCGAATTCAATGATCTCGCGAAGAGCCGAACCGGTGTCGACAAGGCCCTGCGCGCCCTTGTCCAGCAAGGTGTCCTGGTACGCGGGGGGTACGGGGTCCTCGTGCGCGCGCGGTCTCTTGTTTATCAAGACAAGCAATATGCGTATCCATCTGTGGAATCCGATGTCTTTGTCCGGGAAATCCTGGACAAAATCGGCGTACCTTATCGGCCCACACAGGTGGTTCGCGATTACATGGCGGGCAAAACCACCCAGTTGCAAGCCAATCTGGTTCTGAATGTCGGCAGACGGCGCATCCGGCGCAAGATCGGATGGGGCCAAAGGACGGTGCGCTATGAGTATGACCGAGGCCGCGCTATCCAGTGCGCAGGTTGAGGAAATTGCTCTCTTTCAGCGTCTTGGCCGGTTACCATTACAACCCTGTTTCATCGAGAAGGATCTCCTTGTTACCAAGCTGGTGCATCATATCTGCGGCGTAGGCCGTGCGCACGGCGCCCGCATGATCTTTTGCGGTGGCACCGCTTTATCCCAAGCGTGGAATCTGATCGGACGCATGTCGGAGGATGCTGACTTTCGCATCGTGCTGCCCGATGGACTGAATACAAGCCGGCAACGGCGGCTCCTTTCTTCGCTCAAGCAAGACGTACTCGTGGCCCTTGAAGGAAACGGCTACTTGCCAGACGGCAATCTGCAGGCGCGCAACAATAACGGCTACATCACGGGCTACTTTCGATATGCATCTCGTTTCCCGCTGGACGCGGCCTTGCGCCCAACCATCAAGATCGAAATCACAGCCTTCGATCCCGCGAGCGAAATCGCGGACCGTCCATTGCAAAGCATCCTCGACAAAGTCGCGGGCAGAGCGCCAGGAGCCGAGCACCCACGGGTTCCGGTCGTCAGTGTACAGGATACACTGGCCGACAAGCTCGTGTCTTATCTGCGCCGTACCGCAGCTCATCGGGCCGGTTGCGGCCCCGGCATCTATGACGACCGATTGGTTCGCCACCTCTACGACGTCCATCAGATCGTCACTAAGCGGCCCGACGTAATCACCAGACTCGGGGTACTATTTCCCCATGTCGTGTCGCGGGATCAGACTTCGTATGGCAACCAATTTCCGGCTTTCAGGGACAATGCCAAGGAAGTTCTACAGAACGAAATTGAGCACCTGGATGACGCTGTGACGCGGGATCGCTACGAGCTTTTCGTGCGCGACATGGTATACGCAGAAACGCCGACGTTCACAGACGTGATTCGCACTTTCCGGGCTGTTATTCAACTGTCTCTTGATAGCCTTGATGAAAATCCGGATTTCTCGTCTGAAGGAGACGTTACCCCATATCCCTAAAGATGTCGCTCTCAAAGTTTTTTTGCCAGCGCCATCAGGATACCGACTAGCTACAACGACAGGAACTACGCACTAGTAAGAGAGGAGGCGCGATATGGCAACGCAATCCACCATCGAATGGACGGAACAGACGTGGAATCCGACCACCGGATGCACCAAGGTTTCGCCCGGCTGCAAGCACTGCTACGCTGAGGTGATGGCCCGACGGCTGCACGCGATGGGTGCGTCCGGCTACGAGAACGAGTTCAAGCTCACATTGCACGAGAACCGGCTTGAGCAACCGCTGGCACGAAAAAAGCCGACCGTGTACTTCGTCAACAGCATGAGCGACCTGTTTCACGAAGATGTGCCGGACACGTACCTGGATCGCGTATTCTCTATCATTGAGGCCACGCCGCACCACACATATCAAATCCTCACCAAGCGTTCCGAACGACTGCCCGAGTATTTCGCGCACCGTGCTTGCCCACAGAACGTGTGGCTGGGCGTGTCCGTTGAGGACAAGAAGTACGGCGTGCCGCGTATCGATCACTTGCGCAAGGTGGATGCACATATTCGCTTTCTCTCCGTCGAGCCTCTCCTTGAAGACCTGGGTCGCATCAATCTACGCGACATCCACTGGGTGATTGTCGGTGGCGAGTCAGGCCACAAGGCTCGGCCCATGCGTGAAGAGTGGGTGGCAAAGGTCCAGGCGCAAGCCAAGGCCGCAGGCGCGGCGTTCTTCTTCAAGCAGTGGGGCGGCTGGGGAGCCGACGGAGTCAAGCGCCACAAGAAGGCGAACGGGCGTGTCTTCCAAGGGCGCACCTGGGACGACTATCCGCTTTATCGGCGACATGCTGGAGGAAACCTATGGACCGGATGCGGCTCCTGACGCAAGAGACCAGAAACCATGCTAAAAATTCCGCCGCACGATCCCAGGCGCCAGGGGGCCACCTGATTGGCCGGAAGCAGTTGTGAATGCACAGATCGCGCAGAGCGACAGACACAAGAAGCGGCGCGGGCCGAGGACGCCCGTCGCCTCGCGTCTGGCGAGATCGCGCTCGAGAGACTGGCGTACCGGAACGCCTTCGTCCCGTATACCGTGGACCTGTCCAGATGGAAGCTGGTTCGTGACTCAATCGCGGAAGGCGATGATGGGCGGCCTTGAGTGGTCAAGTTATCTGGCGTACGGCTCAACCTTTGCCAGAATCGCCCTCCCCCGCCTTCCTCGCTCGCGCCATCAGAATACTGATGGAATCCATGACAACGTCCCGGCCCTTCTCCGGCGCCGGCGTCACCGCCGCCGGATAGGAGAGATCCGCATGGATGGCGTCCAGAACCTGCCGTGAGGCCTTCGCCGCCGCCTCGGGCGTTCGGCCCACAGCCTGTTCTATCTGTGCGAGATCCGCCCCGAGCGCCGTGTCCCCTTCTTCACCAAAGAGATAGGCCGCGACGCGGGACACTGACTCCGCAAGGCTTGCCACTCCCCCCGGGGCGGACAGGCCAGCCTCGCGGTCCACTTCCAGATCCGCCGCCTCAACCGCCATGGCCGGCGCGGGCTGTGCGCGCCCGCCGGCTGCCTCGGTCACCGGTATTTGCGCCACGGCGGGTACGGGCGTCTCGCTTACCGGGACGGGCCCTTTGTCTTTCTTGGACTCCACGCCGATATCCGGCGCATCCTCGATAAGATGATTTTCTGGCCGGTCACCGCCCGACGGCGGCTTCGGAGGCGACTCCAGGGCCTGCGCGTAGCGCACGAAGGCGGCAATGGCCCGGTCCATCGCCGACAGGATGACGCCATCCTTGGGCGATTGGCGCAACGGTGACAGCAGGGCCTCGGTGATGCCCGCCGGCGCCCGGGTCTTACGGATCTCCTGGTCCAGGGTGTGGAAGACCTCGCTATCGCGCGCGATCTCGTCCAGACGGTCGGCGAGTTCGCGGATGGCGCCATACTTCATCGATAGCTTGCGCCGGTCCGGGTGGTGCGGCGTGACCATGCGCGCGAGTTCCATGGCGTAACTCGCTTCCAAGGGGATGGAGCTATAGAAAACCTTGGCGCGCACGAGGGCACCGTCCATCAGCAGGTGGTACTCGCCTTCGATCTGGCGCTGCAAATCGATCGGAGCCACGCGTGACGCCGTGCTGATCCCGACCGACGGCGCCGCCTGGAAGTTCATCCGGTGCCCTCCTTGGCCTTTCGCGGAGCCCATCTGTTCGCGTGTCAGCTGCGCCTGTTGTGCCACATGCCACTCCCCGGCCAGTTCCTTCAGCAGCTGGAAGGTCTGCGCATCGGCGACACGCCCAAAGGCGCGCAGCCGCGTATTGGCGATGATCTGTCCGCCGCCCTTTTCGTCCGCCTTCATGAGGCCTGGATAGTCCTGCGTACCGACCGCTGCGGCGATCCCCAGGCCACGGCCTTGCGTCGCCACTTCCGCATACCCCGGTACGGGGATCGCCGCATATTCATCCGTTCCAGACAGGAAGGGGAAATCTGCCGCAAGCGGCAGGCTATAGAGCGTGTCGTCGATCGTGCCCTCGGGCATGCTGCCAAGCCCCACGGCGATCGCCGCGCGCAGGGCCGACAGATTGATCTTGCCCAGAGTCTCGCACTCCTGCGCGGATTTCTGCAGGGAGGGTAAAAGCGCGAGCACGATGCGACGGTTGCGGATCATATCGAAGAGATCCGTGTCGCCCGCCGGCGTTTCGTAGATCGCGCGGTAGGTGTCCACGAGCGACGCGAAGGCAATGTTGAAATAGTTCGCGGCGTAGGAATACTGCTCGTTGAAGACCTTGCCTTGCTTCTCAAGCGGCTGGCCCGGCTGGTATCCCATCGACGACAGAAAGCTGCGCAGTCCGGCGATCAGATGATCGGGGATGTCCTTGCGCTGCGAGAGCTCCGTAACCTTGTCGCGCGCCAGATACGTCCGGACCGTCTCCATCGACATCTCGATTTCCTTCTTGTCGCGCAGATAGACGAGCGGTGGCATGAGCCCGCGTAGAAGGGTCTGCGCGTTTTGCGAAAAGACCGAATTCTGCCCCTCGGTCTTGGGCATCAGGGCCTCGATCATCTGCACCGCGTCATCGGCGTTCAGGAACGCGAGCTGATTGACGCAGTTGGTGCGTTTCTCGGGCCAGCGGATAGGCCGCTTGATACCGGACGGATCGCCCGCCGTCATGAAGTTCAGGAGACGGAAGTCGTCGTCGCGTAGACACATGCGTGCCATCACATGAAACTGGATCGCGAGTTGGAGGGCGGCCTTGGGGTCTATGTAGAAGGTGCCGCTCCCCGCCGCAATGAAATTGAAGACAATCGAGATCAGGAATTCGGACTTGCCGGCGCCGGTCGCGCCGAAGATCATGATGTGATTCAAGGCATCCTGCTTCGAGATCCAGATTTCCTTGTCTGTCCCGCGTTCATTTCCCACGTATATCACGCCCCGGGAGAGTGGGTGTTTGCCGGCCGGATCACGATCACCTGGATCGGGTCTTCGCAAAAACCACGGCTGGCGCAAGGGCAGACGCTCATACCAGAGGGTGTAGGCCATGCGCCCCATCAAGATGCCAAGACAAGCCATGAACAGCGGGGCCGTCATCGACGGAAAGACCATCGTGCAAAGCCATAGGAATACGATGGTGCCCGCCGCTACCGGCGGCTGGTGCATCAAGGCGTCGATCGCCTGTCTGGTGATAGGACGGGTGTCTACGATGACCGCGGAGCGGTCCAGAAGCTCGGCATCGCTCAGACCCTGGAAGGGACTCTTGCTCACCATTAGGCGCCCCGTTGACCGTCTGCGACTTCGTCAGGCGTATCGGTGAGCGGTGAGCGATCCGTCCACCCGTCCTGATAGATCTCATGGGCCACCCAGTCGGCGGCATCCAGGATCTCGGGCTCGAGGAGAACCTGCTCCAGCGTCTGTTCCGCCTCGAAATGCGCCCACACGCCTGTCGCCTCGACCCAGGGGCGCCGCCCGCCGTACTGGTTCAGCGCATACCAAAGCGTACGATCGATCGCGCGCAGCCAGACGAACTGGGCAGTGGGAAGCGTGCCACGCCGCCGCGCATAGCCGAGCAGCGCGGTCATCCAGACATTCGTGAACGATTTGTGGATAGCGAGGATTTCCTCCATGTCCTGGCAGGCGTATTTCTTCCAGAGGCTCGCTGCGCCCGTGACGTCCACCGTGAAAACGGAACGGCCCTGGCTTCGCCCGCGTGCCTGTATCCCCGGAAACCGCCGCCAGAAAGGTTCGCGCAGCTCGGCGATGGAGACCGACATCTGGTCCAGCATCGCCTGCCCCTTCTTGCGCCCCTCCCGTCCGCTACCGAAGGCCGCAAAGGCCGCGGCCAGCCCCTGCGCGTAATAGGGCAACCGCTCAAAACCGGCAAACGGCCGGCCGAGCTGTTTTTTCAGTAGCGATTCGACACGCGCGTGATCCACGCGCAGGGATCGCCGTGCGCGACTATCCGCTTTCAGAAGGGGCGAGCTGTCGTTCACCACGAGGTCGCCCCTGGTCTTAAAGATCCAGTTACGCGGCACGACCTTACGCGCGCCGGGCGTGCTACCCTCCAGATAAATCGCCTTGTGTGTCCATAGCCACTCGATTGGTGACATGGCCACCCGCCAGGGTCCGCTCTGCGCCGAGCCGGGGGCCAGGGCGTCGAAGCGCACGGCCGGCGTCAGCGACGGGAAGCGTTTGACCAACACGCGCATGAGCGACCGGGCCGTGTGAATTCGCCGGCAACGGGTCAGTCGCCCCGCACCCCGCCAGGAGGCAATGGCGGCCGCCAAAAAGAAAGGCCACGCAAAAAAGCGCCATGGCCTCGAGGCAAGCCTCACACAGTCCCAGGTGTCCTGCCAGGTCATGGCCGCAGGCTTATGGACTGCCGTAAAATGCAGGACCGTTTGGCAGCCCTCCCGCAGCCTCGCGAACGGCCCGATTCCAGGGAGATCGTGGAAGAGCCACGCCGACCCCTCGGAATAGACTATAAAGGGCGCATTGATGGCGCCCCGGTTGTGGCTATAGACCCAGCCCGCAGACACCACAGCCATGATGAAGAGCACGATGGCGCTGATCACCAGGTTGTCAGATCCTTCCTGCTGCATGGCGCGTTTTCTACTCGTTTGCGTGTCGTAGGATCGCCTGCAGCGAGATCCCGCGGGCGAGAGTCCGATAGACCTTGAGCGCATAGGGGCGTGCAAAAGCCATGTCACTGGAATGGTAATGCGCGATTGCGAGCCAGACCGACGTGCCCGAACCATCGGCTAACCACGCCTTGCGTAGGATCCACGCACCCGCCCAGACATTGGCGCAGCCGTTATCCTCGATCGTCCGTCGCGAAAGCCCAAAGCGCGCCCACAGGCGCGGAAGATTCACGGAATTGATCTGCATCGGGCCGAAATCCCGCGTGCCGTTGCTATCCAGCGTCGAACGCCCCACCTGACCGTCCTCCACCGTCATGATGCCCACGAGCGCCAGCGGCGGAACACCCATACGGAGCCCCGCCTCCACGAGGCAGGCGGGCGTCACCGGCCGCAGAACCGTGGCCTCGGCCTGCGCGCGGAACACCCCCGCCCCCATGGCAACCCATGCCAGAAAAACCCAAGTGCGTAATCGCATGGCATGATGATATCGCGCGCGTCTGGCCATGATAAGGCGTGTGCTACACTGACCTGCATCCCACTCCACAAAGGAACCGCCTTATGGATACCGCAACCGACAAAGCAGGGTCCGTGGATTCCTCCGCCGATCGCGGGGATCCCATCGAAGCCATCGGCTGGCTCGTACGCGGCCTGCTTGACCGCCTCGCCAAGCCCGTGACGTGGCAGGGCGCGCCCCTCTCCCCGGAGGAAGGCGCGGCCCCCGATGGAGCCTTGCCCGTCATCATCTTTCATGCCGCGCGGCAGGTTGAGCTGGCGCATGCCGGGGCGACCGTCTGGTTCGCGTGTTTCCGGATGGAAAAAGACGAAGGCGCGCTCACTGGCTACCGCGTGACAACAACGTCCCAGACCCTCGCCCTGCCCATAGCCCCCGTCCTATGCGCGGTTGCCGATTCCGTGCATGCAGCGGCGCAAGGCGAGACGTGCGATTTGGGGCTCCTCGCGGATGCGGCCCAGGCCCATCAGCGCATGGACGATGTCTTGGGGCCCCGCGATCGAATCATGCCGGAAGGTTTTGCGACACCTCTTGCGTGAGGTGTGTTACTCGCATACGATTACCCCCTCCATAAAATGGAGAGTATCGATAGTGAACAACAAGAAACTCGGCCTCGCCACTCTTGCTGTTTCTTTGCTTACAGCACCCGCCGCCTTTGCCTGGCCCGTCAATGTCTCGGTGGGCGCCTCCACCCTGGGTTTTGGCGTTCAGGTGGCGACCGCTCTCATTCCCAGCACGCTCGACGCCGCCGTAGGACTGAATCGCTTCAACTACAACCGGGGCGGCATCTACACGAGCAACGGTGACGATATTCCGTATAGCGGGAACCTGCGCTTTCAGACGATCCCGGTCCTGCTGGACTACTACCCGTTTCATGGGGTTTTCCGCATCACGGGCGGCATGATGGTGAACCAGAACGACATCAGCGCCGTGGCGGGCGGCGGTTCCGGTACCTACACGATCAATGGCGACACCTACACGGCACAGCAGGTGGGCACGCTGACCGCGCATATCGGCTGGCGGCGAATCGCGCCGTATCTGGGCATCGGCTGGGGCTCCAAGGCCGCCCGCCACGCGGGATTCTCCATGGGCTTCGACATCGGCGCGCTCGTAACCGGCAGCCCGCATGTGACGCTCACGGCCAGCAATCCCACAGACAACACCCAGCTCGCTTCCGATGTGGCTGCGGCGCAGGCCAAGGCCAACAACCAGGCGAGCTCGTACCGCTTCTGGCCGGTGATCGGGCTGCGGGTGGGGTATGCGTTCTAGGAGGGGATCATGATTCACCTGAAGAACCCACCACCCCGCTTC
>JAKBUS010000123.1 GCA_021841585.1 Pseudomonadota bacterium
TTTTTTTGGTTGTGGCCATGATTGTGATGTGCGCGCAAACATCCGTGGCAGATATAGGGCAGCACGCTGCCACGGCCGCCGGACAGGCCTGGATATTCAGCGCCCCACCCAGAGGGTCAAAAAAGGCGGAAACCGCGCGGTATGCGCCTATTGCCCATTTCCTGCAAACTGTTAGCCATCATCGTGTCATTTACCAGTATCCCGGCACATGGCTCAACTACAGCCGGAAAATGGTTGATGGCCGCTTTGATCTTATATTCGACGGCCCCCATTTCACGGGCTGGCGCGACCGCCATCTTGGTTACACGCCGCTGGTACGCCTGCCGCACCCCATCACGTTTGTGGTCGTGGAACGTGCCAACGAGCGCTTCCGTAGAATCCGCCAGCTCGCGGGCCGGCCCATTTGCGCGAACTCGCCGCCATATCTGGGTACCCTGATGGTCCTGAACCACTTTCCAAATCCCGACGTCCAACCCTACATCGTCGTGATCCATGGGTGGCTGGTGGCCTACCGGGATCTCATGCATAACGAGTGTGCGGCCACAGTCCTGCCCTTGGCTAATCTGCGTAAACTCGAGCATGGCGGCCATCTGGTGCGTGTCTTGTACAAAAGCCCGCCGTATCCGAATCAAGCGATTTCCGCGAGTCCACGCATCCCCCCGGCCATTCAACGTCGCCTGCGTGCCGCGCTGCTGTCGCCGGCTGGTCGCATCGTGACACGGCCGTTACGCAGGCTTTATGTCGCCAAGCCCTTCATACGCGCGAGCGCCAAGGATTATGTCGGCCTGGGCCGCTTCCTGAAGAACACCCTATATTTCGGCTACAAGTGATATCCATGGCCTAGTCCTGGCCCAAACCGCCCGCGGGGTATTTGCCAGCGCCGCCCCGCGGGAGGCCAAGGCGATGACACGACGGCATGGAGTTGTCGTGAGCCGTTTTGGCAAGAGCCGGTGGCTTGCGGCTTGCCTGCACAATTGGGACCGGCATGGTCATGCGGGCGATCATCCGGTCGTACCGTACGTCCGCGGCTTGCCGGTCGCCCCGATGCGTGTCGATTGCCCTCCAGGCGGAGGGATTGGCGCCTCCGCTGCCACAGTTTCTCGGAGACCCTATCCGCTCCTCTGCACAACACTTTCGCCAAACACCAAAGGCCGCTCCCGCCGCGGCACCTGCGTCCTTAGTCCCTCATTTCATAAGTACGCATACGTATTAGCTAGATCGCGGTCTTCGAGGACCGACTTTCTTGCCACGGTGTGTCCGCCTCTTCCCTAGCAACGCATTAAGGTCCCAGCGCCTGCAAGCTTCATCCGAACGGGTAGGCAGTGCCTTCACAATAGCGAAGCCTGTCAGCCTCCGGGCCACCGCTTTCGGGCACGGGAAATCGTTGAGCGTAAGCGCCGTACGTTGCACGCGAGAGAAGGGAGCTCTCACCGCGCCTTGACTAGACGGCTATGGCGTGCGTTTCGTGTCCATGGCCGATCACCGTGGTGAAACATCCCGGCGCCCCTGCCTCGGACGGTTCCCGCCCGGACAACCGGGTTTCGAGCCAACGCCATAGCACCCGCACCGCATGATCATCGGCGCCACAGACGGCACCATAATGCGCCCATGCGTGTAGTCGTTCTTTTCTGATATCGCACCGGCAACTTACGGAAACGGTTGAACCAGCTGTGCGTCACCTCAAACAACCCAGCGTCTGGCCCCTTTCCTGTGATCTCGATGAGTTCGTCAGCCTCTTGCCCGCCCCTTGACATGCGGGGCGTACCTGTGTTTCTCAATCACTTTCAGCGCCGCTAGGGCGGCAGCGACGCTTGACCATGATGACATGCAGTACCGTACCGCTTCCAGTGCGAGGCATCATGCCGGTTCGCCCAGCCACGATGAGCGATAACGGGATGCCGCCACCGTCGATCAGTAAATGGCGCTTGTTGCCATTATTGCCTCGATCGGTTGGGTTGGGGGCCACGCCTGACTGTATGACCGGCCGGCATGAACTCAGAGACTATCGCTTATCGTGGCGCCTGCCAGGATTGCCCCCCCTTTAAGCCGCCCGTCCACCGCCTCCGCCTCGCCCCATCCAGACCCCTTGCCGTGGCCGACGGCATCGCTTGCGCGTGCGCGCCCGTATCGGTCACCGCGAGGCGCCCGCGCGCGCCTTGCATCGGCCGTCACACGGACTGTATGCCGAAACTCCTGGAAGAGGCGGGATGGGTCATGCGGGAGCTGCGGCGCATGCCCCGGAACCCCCCCCGACCCGGTCGAGCGCCAAGGGCATAACGGATAACGATTCCTCACGAAAATGGGGCTTAGCAAAAGGCGCCACACCCTGTAAAGTGACGTCCCGGTGAAGACATCTCGGATCAAGGGGCCATGCCCTCGCAACGCCACCATCGGGACATGGCCGTCGTTATGCCCTTCGCAATACACTAAGATGGCCACCCGCACGATTCATGGCGGGCTCAGAGCCTCGCGGCGAATATCGTTCCTGGCACTCGGACTGCTGCTCTCAGGCTGCGCCGTGGGGCCACGCTTCCATGCGCCGCAGTCGGCGATGCCGACACGCTTTACAAGTGTCCCGCAGGATGCCAAGCCACGGTGGCCCAGCAAGACCTGGTGGCGCGGCTTCCATTCCCCAGCGCTCGATCGCTTCATACAAGCGGCGGAGCACCACAACTTCAGTATCCGCA
>JAKBUS010000059.1 GCA_021841585.1 Pseudomonadota bacterium
GCGACCCTCGCGCACGGGACGACGGTCATCGAAAACGCCGCGCGCGAGCCCGAGATCATCGACCTCGCGGACTGCCTGAACCGCATGGGCGCGCGCGTGAGTGGCGCGGGCAGCGCGGTACTGACCGTGGAGGGCGTGAGCGAGCTGCACGGCGCCCGTCATGACATCATTCCCGACCGCATAGAGACCGGCACCTATCTGGTGGCGGCGGCCATGACCGGCGGCTCGGTGAAGCTGCGCTGCGTGCGCCCGGCGCTGCTCGAGGCCGTGCTGGACAAGTTGCGCGAGGCCGGGGCCGCCATCGAGACGGGTCCCGATTTCGTGCGGCTGTCGATGGAGGGGCGTGAGTTGCGCGCGGTGAACGTCCGTACCGCGCCTTACCCGGCGTTCCCGACCGACATGCAGGCCCAGTTCGTGGTCTTGAATGCCATTGCCGCGGGTACCGGCACGGTCGTGGAGACGGTGTTCGAGAACCGTTTCATGCACGTTCATGAGTTGCAAAGGATGGGTGCGGATATCGCCATGGAGGGCAATATGGCGGTGGTGCGCGGGGTGAAGGCCCTGCATGGCGCCCCGGTCATGGCCACCGATCTGCGCGCCTCGGCGAGCCTCGTGCTGGCCGGGCTCGTGGCGCGATCCGAGACGCTCATCGATCGCATCTATCATATCGACCGAGGCTACGAATGCATCGAGGAGAAGCTCGCGCAGCTCGGGGCGCGTATCCGCCGCATTCCGGGTTCGCAGCATGGCGACTGGACGACGCGGCAGACGGCTTGACATGGTGACGCTGGCGTTATCGAAGGGACGCATCTTGGAGGAAAGCATCCCCTTGCTGGAACGCGCCGGGATCGTCCCCGAGGAGGATCTCACAAAGACCCGGCGGCTCATCGTCGGCACGAGCGTCCCCGACGTCCGGCTGGTGGTGATACGCGCCGCCGACGTGCCGACCTACGTCCGTTATGGCGCCGCCGATCTTGGTATCGCCGGCCGGGATGTGCTTCTTGAAGACGGTGGCGAGGGGCTCTATGAGCTTGCCGATCTTGGTATCGCCACCTGCCGGCTCATGGTGGCCTCGCCGATCGATGAGGCTTCGCACGAGGGCCCGCGTCCCTGGGCCCGCCTGCGCGTCGCCACCAAGTATGTCCGCATCACCGAGCGTTATCTGGCCGCGCAGGGCATCCAGGCGGAGATCATCCATCTCTACGGGTCCATGGAGCTTGCGCCGCTCGTGGGATTGGCGGATCGCATCGTGGATCTCGTGAGTAGCGGACGGACGCTGGCCGCCAATGGGCTAAAGCCCGTCGAGCATGTCCTCGACGTAAGCGCCTGGCTCGTCGCCAATCGCGCGGCCATGAAGATGAAATACGAGGCCTTGAGGCCGGTAATCGCCTGTTTGGCGGGGGAGCGGGGGCAATGAGCGGTATCGCGCGACTGCGTACGCAAGACGAGACCTTTGGCGCCGCCTTCAGGGCCCTGCTTGAGCGCAGCGAGACCGATTCGCGCAACGCCGAGGCGGTGGCCCGCGAGATCATAGAGGACGTGCGCGTCCGCGGCGACGCGGCGCTGCTCATGTGGACCGAGCGTCTCGATAAACGTGTCGCGCGCACGGTCGCGGAACTGGAGGTCCCGGCGCACGCGTTGCGCGCGGCCTTCGAGGGCCTGGCGCGCGCCGAGCAGGAGGCCCTGCGCGAGGCCGCGGCGCGTATCCGGACGTTTCATGAACATCAGGTCCTCGTGCCGCACATGCAGGAGGATGCCCTGGGTTCGCGTCTTGGCCAGAAGGTGACGGCGCTGGATCGCGTCGGCCTTTATGTGCCGGGTGGCAAGGCCGCCTATCCCTCATCGGTGCTGATGAATGCCATTCCCGCGCGTATCGCCGGGGTCGGCGAGCTCGTCATGATGGTCCCGGCCGCGGGCGCGCCGCCACCGCTCGTGCTCGCCGCCGCTTATGTGGCCGAGGTCGACCGCGTGTTCCTGGCGGGCGGCGCGCAGGCGATTGCGGCGCTAGCCTATGGCACCGCCAGCGTGCCGCGCGTCGACAAGATCGTGGGGCCCGGAAATGCCTATGTGGCGGCCGCCAAGCGCCTGGTGTTCGGAAAGGTGGCGATCGACATGATCGCGGGACCCTCGGAGGTGGCGATCGTCTGCGATGGCGCCACTGACCCCTCATGGATCGCCTATGACCTGTTCGCCCAGGCCGAACACGATGAGGGCGCGCAGGCCCTGCTGTTTGCCCCCGACGAGGCGTTTCTGGACGCGGTGGCCCGCGAGATCGACCGGCTGCTGCCGGGGATGGAGCGCCGTGCCATCATAGAAAAGGCGCTTGCCGGCCACGGCGCGCTGATCGCGGTGCGTGACTTAGACGAGGCCCTGGAACTTGTAAACGAGGTCGCCCCCGAGCACCTCGAGCTCTCGTTCGACGGCGCCGAGGCGGTGCTCGATCGCGTGCGTCACGCCGGCGCGATCTTCGTGGGGCGTCATACCGCGGAGTCGCTAGGCGATTATTGCGCGGGCCCCAACCATGTCCTACCGACATCGGGGACCGCGCGTTTTAGTTCGCCGCTCGGTGTGTACGATTTCCAGAAGCGGACGAGCATCGTGTTCTGTACCCCTCAAGGGGCCGCGGTTCTCGGCAAGACCGCCTCGATCCTGGCGCGCGGCGAGGGGCTCACCGCCCACGCACGCTCTGCCGAGTGCCGCATGAATGGCTGACGTCTCGCGCTTCATAGCCGCCGGCGTGCGCGCGCGCAGCGCCTATCACGTGGCGGCCGGCGAGCCCGCCATCAAGCTCGATGCCATGGAAAGCCCCTATCGCCTGCCGATGGAGCTGCGCGATCGCTGGCTTTATGCCTTGCGCGATGTGGCCTTGAACCGCTACCCGTCGCCCGAGCACTACGAGCGCGTGAAGGCGCGGCTGGCGCGCGATGCCGGGCTCGCGCCGCACACAGGCGTGGTGCTCGGCAACGGCTCGGACGAGATCCTACAAAACATCGTGCTGGCGCTCGGTCGCGATGTCACGGTGGTGGCGCCGACGCCCACCTTTGTCATGTACGAGCAGATCGCCGCGATCCTCGGCCGGCGATTCGTTGGCATACCGCTGAAGAAAGGCTTCGAGCTCGATGTCCCGGCGCTGCAGGATGCCCTTGCCCGGCATGCCCCGGCGCTCTTGTTTCTGGCCTATCCGAACAATCCGACCGGCACCCTGTATCCGGCGGAGGCGGTACGCGCGCTGCTCGATGTCGACGAGGCCGCGATCGTGGTCGACGAGGCCTACCACCCCTTCGCCCAGGCAAGCTTCATGGGGGAGGTGGAGGATAGGCCGCGCCTGTTGGTGGTGCGCACCCTGTCCAAGCAGGGCCTGGCGGGGCTGCGCTTCGGGTGGCTTGCCGCCGATCGCGCCTGGACCGACGAGCTCGAGAAGGTGCGCCTGCCATACAATATTAGCGTGGTGACCGCCGCGAGCGTGGAATTCGCCCTCGACTACGCGGATGTGTTCGCCGACCAGGCCGCGCGCATACGCGCCGAGCGTGGCCGGCTATACGAGGCACTGCGCGCGCTGGTTACGGTATGGCCGAGCGAGGCCAATTTCCTGCTGTTTCGGCCACCGGTCGCGGCGGATGCCGGGCGCATCCATGCGCGGCTCAAAGACGCCGGCATCCTGATCAAGGACCTGACGGCGGCCGGCGGGGCGTTGGCCGGCTGTCTGCGGGTCACCGTCGGGACCCCCGCGGAGAACGACGCCTTCCTTGCGGCCCTGGCCCGGGCCTTGTAGGCTGTCTCGGCGCCCCTGGAGAGGAACGGCTGTGCGAACGGCAAATGTCGTAAGGAAGACTTTGGAGACCGAGGTCGCGGTGACCTTGGCGATCGACGGCAGCGGCGCGTCGCGCCTGAAGACTGGTCTGCCGTTTTTTGAACACATGCTTGATCAGGTAGCCCGTCATGGGCTCATGGATCTCACCATAGAGGCTACTGGCGATCTCGCGGTCGATGCCCACCACACCGTGGAGGATGTCGGTATCACCCTCGGTCAGGCGCTCGCCCAGGCGATGGGTGACAAGGCCGGGTTGACCCGTTACGGCCACGCCTATGTGCCGCTCGACGAGGCCTTGACGCGCGTGGTGGTGGATCTGTCGGGGCGCCCGGGGCTCTTTTACCGGGCCACCTTCCCGCGCGCTCGCATCCACGATTTCGATGTCGATCTCATAGAGGAATTCCTGCGCGGGTTCGTCAACCACGCGCGCGTCACCGTGCATGTCGATGTGCTGGCCGGGCACAATGCCCATCATGTCGCCGAGACCCTGTTCAAGGCCTTCGGGCGCGCGCTGCGCATGGCCCTTGCCCCCGATGCGCGCGCCGCCACGCAGATCCCATCCACCAAGGGCAGTCTCTAGCCGGCTATGTCGAGCGTCGCAGTCTTGGATTACGGTATGGGCAATCTGCGGTCGGTGGCCAAGGCCCTGGAGCATGTGGCCCCCAAGGCGCGCGTGACTTTGGCCGCCGATGCGCGCGCGGTGGCGGCGGCGGATCGCGTGGTGTTTCCGGGGCAAGGGGCCATCAAGGGTTGCATGCAGGCGCTGATGCACGATGATCTGCGCGAGGCGGTCCTGCAAGCCGCGCGCGAACGCCCGTTTCTCGGCATTTGTCTGGGTTTGCAGGCCCTCTACGAGCACAGCGAGGAGGGGGGCAGCGTCGCCGGACTGGGCCTTCTCCCGGGGGTCGTGCGCCGCTTCACGGGGGGCGTCGATTCCGAAGGCGCGCGCCTCAAGGTGCCGCACATGGGCTGGAACCGTGTCCGGCAGGTGTGCGCGCATCCGCTCTGGGAGGGCATAGCCGATGACACGCGCTTCTACTTCGTGCATAGCTACTACGCTGACAGCGCCGCCGCGCCGGAAACGGTCGGCGTGACCGACTACGGGACTCGCTTTACATCGGCCGCGGCCTATGGAAACATCTTTGCGGTACAATTCCATCCAGAGAAGAGCCAGCGCGCTGGGTTGCGCCTGCTTCAAAACTTCATGGCTTGGGACGGGCGGACCGAGAAATGCTAATCATTCCAGCGATTGACCTGAAGGACGGTCGGTGCGTCCGGTTACGACAAGGCCGGATGGACGACGAGACGGTATTTTCCAGCGACCCCGTGGAGGTCGCCGGCCGATGGGCCGACGAGGGCGCGAGGCGCATCCATGTGGTGGACCTGAACGGGGCCTTCGCCGGCGAACCCATGAATGCGCGCGTCATCCACGAGATTGCCCGCAACTATCCGGATATCGTGATCCAGGTGGGCGGTGGCATTCGCACCGAGGAGACCATCCAGACCTACCTCGACGCCGGCGTGCGCTACGTCATTTTGGGCACCAAGGCCGTGAATATGCCGCACTTTGTGGGCGACATGTGCGCGGAGTTCCCGGGGCACATCCTCGTTGGCCTCGACGCCAAGGAGGGCAAGGTGGCGACCGACGGCTGGTCGAAACTGTCGGGGCATGACGTGGTGGACCTCGTGCAGCGTTATCAGGACGACGGGGTCGAGGCCGTGATCTATACGGATATCGGCCGCGACGGCATGATGGGCGGCGTCAATATCGAGGATACGCGTAGGCTCGCGGCGGCGATCTCCATCCCGGTCATCGCCTCGGGCGGCATTGCAAGCCTTGAGGACATCCGTAAGCTGTGCACCATCGCAGACAGCGGGGTGCAGGGCGCCATCACCGGCCGCGCCCTTTATGAAGGGCAATTGCTGTTGCGCGAGGCGCAGCGTCTGGCGGACGAACTGGACCGGTCCGGCAGCGGCGCGACCGCCTGATGCTGACCCGGCGCGTCATCCCCTGTCTCGACGTCAATTGCGGACGGGTAGTGAAGGGCGTGCGTTTTCAGGAGATCCGCGATGCCGGTGATCCGGTCGCGGCCGCCCGCCATTATGACGAGGCGGGCGCCGACGAGCTCACCTTCCTTGATATCAGCGCGAGCCACGAGGGGCGCGCGACCATGGTGTCTGTGGTCGAAGCCATCGCCGCCCAAGTATTCATCCCGCTCACCGTGGGCGGCGGCGTGCGCGCCGTGGCCGATGTCCGTCGGCTGCTCAACGCCGGCGCCGACAAAGTCAGCATCAACTCCGCCGCCGTCGAGCGTCCGGACTTTATCAAGGAAGCGGCCGATCATTTCGGGGCGCAGTGCCTGGTGGTCGCGGTCGATGCCAAGGCGGTGGACGGCCATTGGGAGGTATTCACCCATGGCGGGCGGCGTGCCACGGGTCTCGATGCGGTGGAGTGGGCGGCGCGCATGGCGGCGTCTGGCGCCGGCGAGATCCTGCTGACGAGCATGGACCGTGACGGCACGCGCGACGGATTCGATCTCCCCCTGACGCGCGCAGTGGCCGATGCGGTATCGGTACCGGTCATTGCCTCGGGCGGAGTGGGGACGCTGGCGCATCTCGCAGACGGGGTGCTCGTGGGCCACGCCGATGCCGTGCTGGCGGCGAGCATCTTTCATTTCGGGGAGTTCTCGGTGGATGAGGCCAAGCGCTATATGGCCGGGCGCGGCATCGAGGTGCGCCTGTGAGCCCCCCGCCGTGGATCGCCCAGGTCAAGTGGTCGGCCGACGGACTCGTACCGGCCATCGCCCAGGACGCGCGCAGCGGGCGGGTGCTGATGCTGGCATGGATGAACGCCGAATCCCTGGCGGTGAGCCTTGCCGAGGGCCGGGCCGTCTATTGGTCGCGCTCACGCGGCCGTTTGTGGCGCAAAGGGGAAGAATCGGGCCACATCCAGCGTCTACAAGAGGTACGGCTGGATTGCGATGGGGACGCGCTGCTTTTGCAGGTCGAACAGGTCGCGGGCATCGCCTGTCATACTGGACGCGAAAGCTGCTTTTTCTCGCCCCTGCAGGGTGACCGCTTCGTAGCCGTCGATCCGGTGCTCAAGGCCGCAAGCGAGATTTATGAACAGGCGGGCAGCGCAAAGCCCGGATCGGGAGTAGAATGACTGACGACGTGCTGACCGAGCTCTATGCGATCCTGAAGGCTCGGGCGGGGGCCGACCCCAAGACCTCTTATGTAGCCTCGCTCTACCATAAGGGTCTGGACGGCATCCTGAAAAAGGTTGGCGAAGAGGCCGTCGAGGCCGTGATCGCGGCCAAGGGGGGTGACCCCGCGGCCCTTATCCATGAGACCGCCGATTTGTGGTTTCACTGCCTGGTGATGCTCGCCTACCGGGATATCGCGCCCGAGCGGATTCTGGCGGAACTGAAGGCCCGGATGGGGCGGTCGGGTATCGAGGAAAAGGCGAGCCGCCAGGAGGGATAGCCATGGCGCCATGCATCTTCTGTCAGATCGTCGGAAACCAAATCCCGGCCCCGCGACTCTATGAGGATGAGCAGCTCATCGTGATCGCCGACAAGTATCCCAAGGCCCCGGTCCATGTGCTCGTCATTACGCGCCAACATATCGCGAGCCTAGATGAGGTGGGGTCCGAGCATGCCGAGCTCATGGCGCATGCGATCGCGGTTTTGCCGGAAGTGGCGCGTCGAGCCGGTCTTGACGATGGCTTCCGGACGATCATCAACACGGGGCCTGGCGGCGGCCAGGAGATCCCCCATTTGCATATCCATGTGCTGGGCGGTGGCCGGTTGCCCGGTTTCTAGGAGGCGGCGATGGACTTGTTCAGTATCTGGCATTTGTTGGTCATCCTGGCGGTCGTGGTCTTACTTTTTGGCACCAGCAAGGTGCGCAATATCGGCAGCGATCTCGGCGGCGCTATCAAGAGTTTTCGAAGCGCGATGAAGGAAGAGTCCGCGAACGGCGAGGAAGAGGGCGCGGCCAGCCCGACTGCCAACGCGGGCCGCGTCATCGAGGGGCAGGCCCGTGCCGCTGAGGGACCCAAGGCCAAGGGTACGGCGCGCACACGCAAGGGTTAGGCCTGGGGGCCGATGTTCGATTTCAGTTTCACGGAGCTCCTGATCATAGGGGTCGTCGCGGTCATCGTCCTCGACCCTCGCCATCTGCCGGATGTCGCGCGCGGCGCCGGGCGGTGGGTGGCGCGTGCTCGGCGCTTCATGACAAAGATGAAAGAGGATCTCGACGGTCAGGTCGGAACCGAGCACCTCGCGCCCTTGCGCGAGCTGAATCAGGAGTGGCAGCGCACCAAGGCCTTGCTCCAGGACTCATTGCCCAGTGAGTGGCGGCAGTCGCTCGGCGACGAAAGCCCGGATCAGGTACCGCCGGCACTCGAGGCCTCTCCCGACGTCCCACGCCGCCCGCGTCCCGCGCCATCCCGGCGGCGGCGCCGCCGCGGCAGGAGACGGCCATCCCACCGCGCGCAAGCCGGGGCCTCCAGCGTAGAGAAGGGTAATGGCGGCGAAGGCGTCTGAGGGCGCTGAAGCCAGCTTCATCGAACATCTTCTTGAATTGCGGACGCGCATCATGCGATCGGCGATTGCGGTGCTGGTGCTGTTTGTGGGCCTGTTCCCGTTCCGCAATACCCTCTATCGGCTGCTTGCGCGCCCCCTGACCGCCGTGCTCCCGCGAAACGGTGCGATGATCGCCACAAACCTCCCGGCGACCTTCATTGCGCCATTGAAGCTTGCCCTTGCCACCGCGGTGGCCGTGGCCGTGCCGTACATCCTGTACCAGGCGTGGGCGTTCGTGGCCCCCGGGCTCTATCAGCGTGAGCGCCGCATGGTCACGCCCCTGCTGGTGTCGAGCACCCTGCTCTTCTATCTCGGCATGGCGTTCGCTTATTTCCTGATCTTTCCCCTGGCCTTCGGGTTCTTCGCGCACGCCGCCCCGGCGGGCGTGCGCGTCATGACCGACATCAATCATTACTTAAGCTTCGTCCTGACCCTGTTCTTCGCGTTCGGTCTCGCCTTCGAGGTCCCGGTGGCGATCGTGTTGCTGGTGCTCATGGGGGTCTTGCGTCCCGAGACGCTGTCGGGTAAGCGCCGCTACGTCATCCTCGGGGCCTTCGTCTTGGCCGCCATCATCACGCCCCCCGATGCCTTCTCGCAGACTGTGTTGGCGCTTGCCATGTGGGCGTTGTTCGAGGCTGGCCTATTGGTCGCCTACCGCGTCCGGCCACGCACCGCGCCGGATGAGCCGAGCGACCCGCCGCCGCCCGCGCCCGTCATCCCGCCGCCCCGCGCGGTGGCCGCGGAATCCCGCCCCCGCCGCCCGCGCCGCCGGCGCAGGACGCGTAAACCGCCGCCGTCCGGAGATGAGCCCTAGGGCGCGGCCGCCCCGCGGCCCCTCGCCGTGAGCGGGTGCGTGGCTCACCATAGGCCCGCCGAGATGTCCGATCCCTGGGTGGTGAGGCGAAGCCTTGGGGCCTAGGCCCGTGGAGGGCGGTTTTAAGTCTTGGCTTCGCGGCCGCCGCCCAGCTCGTGATCCGAAACGGGGGACATCGGGGCGCGACTTAGCCGCGGTCTTGCTCGTCCCAGTCGGGCGCGGATTCGTCGCCGAGCGATGCCGCGATCGATTCCAGCGAACGGCCCTCGGTGGCAAGTCCATAACGCCATTCGGCCAGCGCCGCGATCAGCATGAGGATGGCCCCGAGCATGTATCCCCAGAACACCCGGTGGCGTGAGCCGCTTGCAATCAAAAACCCGAGCAAGCTTGGCGCCATGACCCCGCCCACGGCCGTGCCGAAGGCGAAAAACAGCGCGATCGCGCTGGCGCGGATCTCGAGCGGGAAGCTTTCACTCACCGTCAGATAGGCGGCGCTCGCGCCCGCCGAGGCAAAGAAAAAGGCCGCCGCCCATGCCCCGGTCTGCGCGGTGCCGCCGAGCAGGGCCCCGCGAAACAGCCACGCCGCAACGATCATGAGGATGCCAGACAGGGCATAGGTGCCGGTGATCATCGGGCGGCGTCCCACGGTGTCGAAAAATCGGCCGAGGATGGCCGCCCCGAGAAAATTGCTGAGCGCAAACGGCAAGAGATAGGCGCCGACATCGGTGGCACGCGTGTGATAGAAGCGCACCAGCACGAGCGCGTAGGTAAAGAAAAAGGCGTTGTAGAAAAAAAGCTGCGCCACCATCAGGGTCGCGGCCAGGATGGCGCGCTTGCGGTAACGCCCGAAGATCACCCGCGGCGCGGTGAAGAAGCGCGCGGGATATGCGCGCTTTACCGCGCCGGTCCGTTGCGACGGCCCCGGCGGCTCAACGCCCGCGTGCCGCTCGATGGCGGTGACAATCGCATCCGCCTCGCGCGCGCGGCCGCGGCTTGCAAGCCAGCGCGGGCTCTCGGGGATCAGCCGGCGTAGCCGCAATGCCAAAAGCCCGAGGATCGCGCCGAGGGTAAACGCCACCCGCCAGGCGAGTGCCGGGGCTATGACCCCGCTATGGAGGATCACAAGACTGAGCGTGGAGGCGGCCGCCGAACCGATCCAGAAGCTGCCATTGACCAGTAGGTCGATGCGTCCACGCCGGCGCGCCGGGATGAGCTCCTGGATCGCGGAATTGATGGCGCTGTATTCGCCGCCGATTCCGGCCCCTGTCAGGAAGCGGAACAGCGCGAAGCTCGCAAGCCCCCAGGACAGGCCGGTGGCCGCGGTCGCGCCGGTATAAAGGAGCAGGGTTGTCGTGAACAGCCTTTTGCGTCCATAACGGTCGGCGAGATAGCCGAACGTGAGGCTCCCGACGACCGCGCCCACGAGGTAGGCGCTGGCGGCCACGCCGATATCCTGCGCCGACAGGTGCAGGGTCGCGCGCCGCTCGAGCAGCGCCGCAAGCGAGCCGACGAGGGTAAACTCGAGCCCGTCAAGGATCCACGCCACCCCCAGGGCCGCGATAACAATGACGTGGAACCGACACCATGGGACACGATCGAGCCTGCCTGGAATGTCGTCCTTATCCACGTCGGCGTGTTGCGCATCATGGCAAGAATCAACGGACATCAACGCGATTCTAGCAGGAGTGGGTGCTCAACGTAAGGGCGCTGGCAACATGCGCAGCATTACACAAAATGCATATAGAGCCATGTTACTGGAATACTAATATAGACATGAGCGGGCCTTCGCATAAGCCTCCCGTTTCGGACGAGGCACTTCCCTTGCGTGCGTGGCCGCGCATCTCCGGCGCCTACACGGCCTGTCATCAGGCTGGCATATTTCCGTGTCATAAACGACGCCATGAGACCGCGTACCCTTACGCTTGCAGTGCCCGAAGGGATCGGTGACGAGCCCTCCCTTTTTGCTTCACGCCATCACACAGGACCCAGGGCATGCGTATCCTGATGGTCTCCGACACCTATTTTCCGCGCATCAGCGGGGTCGCAAGTTCCATCCGCAGTTTCCGGGCGGGCCTTACGCGCCTGGGGCACGAGGTGGACCTGCTGATACCTGCCTATGGTGCCGGCGACAGCGACGACCCCGGGATCTTCCAGACGCCCGCCTGGCGCATCGCGCCCTATCCGGAGGAACGGCTCATGATACCTTCGGGATGCCTGCGCACTGCCAAGCGGCTTGACTCCCGGCGCTATGACCTGATCCACATCCACACGCCTTTCATGGCCCATTTCTGCGGCCGCGCTTTGGCGCGCCGATGGCGGATCCCTGCGGTGTTGTCCTATCACACCTATTTCGAGGCCTATGTCGGCCATTATTACCCGCGGATACCGCAGGCGGCCGCGCGCCACGCGATTCGCTTAATCTCGCGCGCGCAGTGCCATTTCGCCCAGACCGTAATCGTGCCGTCGGCGGCCATCGCCAAGGTGGTCGCGGGCTACGGCGTGCGCACGCGCATCGAGGTGATCCCGACCGGCATCGATATCTTGCCGCCCCCCGCAAGCCGGCGGGCCGCCTTTCGCGCCCTTCACGGCATAGCGCCAAGACGGCCGGTGTTGTTGTATGCCGGACGCCTGGCCCCGGAAAAGAATCTGCCGTTCCTTGTGCATGTCGTCGCGCGACTCCGATCGGCGCTGCCGGACATCCTGCTTTTGTTGGCCGGAGATGGCCCGGCGCGGGCATCCCTAGAGGCGCAAAGCCAGCGCCAAGGCCTGGCCGGCGCGGTGCGCTTTCTAGGTTATCTCGATCGCGACGGTGCCTTAAGGGATGCCTATCAGGCCGCGGACCTCTTTGTGTTTTCGTCCCTTACCGAGACCCAGGGCATGGTCCTTCTGGAGGCCTTGGCGGCCCGGCTCCCGATCGTGGCAATCCCGGCCCTTGGCGTCGCGGATCTCCTCGCGAGTCGCAAGGGTAGCCGCGCGAGCGACGCCGATCCCGAGAGGTTTAGCGCTGAATGCCTGGCGATCCTGCGTGACCCCGCGTTGCGCGCGCGCCTCGCTCTGGAGGCGGGCGATCTAGCCGCGCACTGGTCCCGCGATGCCATGTCGCAGCGTTTGATCGCGGTCTATGAGCCCCTTATCGATGAGCCTGAGGTCGCGCACTGCGGTGTTCGAGGGCGCTGAAGTCATGTCCCGCCATGTCCCGGTGTCTCATGCCCGTGATCCAGGATATGCCATGACCCCGCCCCTCTATCGGTCCATTTTCATATCGGATGTGCATCTCGGGACGCGCGGCTGCCAGGCCGAAAAACTCCTGGATTTTTTGCGTGGCCACTCATGCGAACAACTGTTTCTGGTCGGGGACATCATCGACCTTTGGCGCCTCAAGGTGCGCTGGTATTGGCCGAGCAGCCACAACACCGTGATCCAGAAGATCCTGCGCATGGCGCGCAATGGCGTCAAGGTGCACTACATCCGCGGGAACCACGACCCGATCTTTGAATTTCTTTCCGAGCTCACCCTGGCGGACGGCTCGATCGTGGCCTTGGGCGACATCGCGATCCGCGAGGACTATGTCCACCGTACCGCCGATGGCCGATGCTTCTGGGTCATTCATGGCGATCAATTCGACGCGGCCATGCGCTATGCCAGGTGGCTTACCCATCTTGGGGATCATGGCTACACGGCGCTGCTATTTTTGAACCGCTACCTGCAGAAGCTGCTTGGCCTGTTCGGATTGCGCCATGAATGGTCCTTGAGCGGCTACGTCAAGTACCACGTCAAGAAGGCCGTGCAATTCATCAATGACTATGAGGCGCTGTTGGCGGAAGAGGCCTCACGGCGCAACTACGACGGGGTCATATGCGGCCACATTCATCATGCCGAGCACAAGCTGATCAAGAACGTTCAGTACTACAACGATGGAGACTGGGTCGAGAGCTGCACGGCGCTCGTCGAACACCATGACGGCCGCATGGAGATCATCCGCTGGACGGCGGCATCCCGCGATGCCACCAGGGCGGCCTAGGCGCCAGTACCCGATTCGCCCACGCGCCGATCACCGCAATGGCCGCGCCCGCCGTGCCCAGGCGCGAACGGTTCGCATGGGTCATGCAAGCCGTTCGGTTCGCCCCCACGGTGCCGTTCAAGGCGCCGGTGCCGGGATGCGCTTACTCGATGCGGATGCCTGCAGGGGCGGTCGCGTGGCCACGATGGCGTGAATGGTCAGGTGCCGGCCGGCACGCAGTATACCGAGCGTGACGGGAGTGCCGGGCTTGGTATCGGCGATCGTGAGCAGGGCGCGATTGGCCGAGCGCAGCCGCCGGCCATTGATCGCGTAGAGCACGTCTCCCGCGCGTATGCCGGCCTTGGCGGCCGGCCCGTTCTTGTAGGTCGCCGCCACGACCACCCCGTGTGTGCCCTTGGGGAGCTTGAGCGCGCGGGCCAGCGCCGGCGTGAGCGTCTGCCCGGCCACGCCAATCCAGCCTTCGATCACATGCCCATATTTGATGATCTGGCGAAAGACATGGCGCGCCAGGTTGACGGGGATGGCAAAGCCGATTCCCTGAAATCCCCCGCTGTGGGTATAGATCGCGCTGTCGATGCCGATCAGGTGCCCTTCGGTATTGATGAGCGCGCCCCCCGAGTTCCCGGGATTGATGGCGGCGTCCGTCTGGATAAAGTTTTCGATCGGGTTCAGGCCGAGTTCATCGCGGCCGGTTGCGCTCACGATGCCCATGGTCACCGTCTGACCGATGCCAAAGGGGTCGCCGATGGCCAGCACCACCTCGCCCACGGCGATGTCGGAGGCGTGGCCAAGGGTTATGGCGGTCAACCGCGGGAGATGGATCTTCAAGACCGCAAGGTCGGTGGCGGGGTCCACGCCCACGACCCGGGCATTGGCGTTGCGCCCGTCTTTCAGGAATACGCGGATGGTATCCGCCCCGCGAATGACATGGAAGTTGGTCAGGATGAAGCCGCTTTTGCTGATGATCACCCCTGATCCGAGGCTTGTCTCCACGCGCTTGCGGCTCGCCGGCGGTCTTTGCCCATTGAATGGCTCGAAGAACGGGAAGCCTAGGCCGCGCCGCGGGCGCGTCACCACTACCTTGGCCGTGTTAATATTCACTACCGCGTTCGCGGCCTTCTTGACCGCCGAGGCGTAGGAGACCGGCCCAGGCGTCTGGGCCTTGCTGGGCGCGGCTTCGCGGATGACGACCGTGGGGCCATGGGCGATGAGTTGCGGCCGCAACAGCAGGATCACGAAGGCGAGCGCCAGCCCACCAATCACGATGCGCGCGAGGATCATAAGGCGGTGAGCAAGGGACATGGGGCCTCCCGGCCGGTTTTCGCCCTAGGCGGGCTTGTCGTTATAGAGTAAAATTACAGGATTCGCGACCCATTAAGTTTAAGCCTGTCTTCGGTGTAGGGGCGCAAACACCGCCTTTCGAGAGACCCGG
>JAKBUS010000060.1 GCA_021841585.1 Pseudomonadota bacterium
ATAGTGTTCGGTTGGCATCGCGCCCCCAAAATATAAAGCGCCCCTAGGGTGGGGGCGCTTAACGATTTAAGGATCGCGGCCGCCTGCGGCGTCAGGCAGTCCGATCAAGGCGCGCATATTACCGCCCCTGCCTCCTAAAATCCAGTGTGGGTGCAGGCATGGCGGGGTCCCCGCGGGACTTTTGCGGTAGCGTCCCGCCATAAAGCGGGCCTGAACGATCTCGGCCAGGGCGCTTCGGGGCCTGTCGGCTACCACGCGAATGCCGGATCGGCCAGCAACGCCAGGGTAAAGTCGACGCCAAAGCCCGTGGTATCCGTGGGGATCGCGCCAAGCCCCCCTTTATGCCGCCCGGCGGAGAGGTCCAGATGGATCCAGGTGGGGTCGTGGGCGATGAAGCGCTTGAGGAACAGGGCCGCGAGGATATGGTCGGCCTCGCCTTCGAGGGTGCATTGCTTGATGTCGGCAATATCGCTTTTGAGGTCGGCCTCATAGTCTTCGGCGAGCGGAAAGGGCCACACCCGCTCGCCGCTCGCGCGCCCGGCCTCGATGAGGCGCAGGGTGAGTTCCGGGCGGTTGGTGAAGACCCCCGTCATGCGCGTCCCCAGGGCATAGACACAGGCGCCGGTGAGGGTCGCGTAATCGATGATGAGGCCCGGGCGCTCGCGCGTGGCGAGCGCCAGAGTATCGGCCAGCACCATGCGCCCTTCGGCGTCGGTATGCACCACCTCTATGGTGGTGCCATCGACCGCGCGCACCACCTCGTTCGGGCGATAACTCAAGGGGCCGATGGCATTCTCGGCGATGGCCAGATAGCAGTCGATGCGAAAGGGGGCGTGGGATTGCGCGAGCGCATGCAGTGTACCCAGGGCCACGGCGCTCCCCATCATGTCCTCGTGCATCCCGTACATATGGCGCGCCGGCTTTAGGTTGACGCCGCCCGTGTCATAGCAGATCCCCTTGCCGACCAAGGCCACCGGTGGTCGCAGGGCCTTGCGCGGGGTGTAGCGCAGATGCACGATCCCGGCCCCGGCGGCGCGCGTGCGCGTCACCGCGAGAAACGCCCCGGCGCCGAGCGCGGCCAGGCGTCTCTCATCGAGGAACCGGAAGCGCCAGCCATTCTCGGCGGCCAGTTTCTTGACGTGTTTTACATAGTCCGCGGGACCGAGCTCGTTTTCAGGGAGGACCGACAGGGCGCGCGCCAGATGATTGCCGTACGCGGCGGCGCGCAGCGCATGGTCGTCCTCGCCCGGGCCGTAGACGTCGGCCGCGGCCGGCAGGTTCACGGTCCGGACGGTCTGCCGGGACGGCAGCGGCGCCTGGGCGTAGAGGCAGCGGACGAGTGCGCGCAAGGCCTCCTTCTGCGCGCTACCTTTAAGTCCCGGGGCGAGCAGGGCGATACGCGTGACCCCGGGGCGGAACCGGCTCAGCTTGCGGGCGAGTTCGAGGTACGCGAAGGTGTCCATGGCGTCATCGGCGAATCCCACGGCGAGCGTGGTCCCATGCTCATCGGGCGCCTCGGTGAGAAACACCGCCCCTGGCTTTACCGTCACCCCCTGCGCCTTCAGGCGTTTTTGCAGGATGTCGGCAAATGGGGCATGGGCGAGGTCGGCGGCCTTGCGCACGATCAGCGCGATATGCTGGTAGCGGCCGAGCTCGGCCGCAAGCTCGGCGGATTTCCGGTAACGTACGCGCGGGACCTTGAACGTTGTCATGCCTTGCCTTGACCTCCTGTCGCAAAACCCCGATCATACCTCCGCGCTCGGGCCTGGCGCACGGGTCGTCTGTGCCTTGGGCCGGGCGAGACCCATCCTCACGAGACAGGAAGGAAATGAACGCAAGCGATCAGAAGCGCCTGTTGCGCGAGATGATTTTCTACCGCCGGTTCGAGGAGCGCACCTTCGAGGCCTACATGGAGCGCAAGATCGGCGGCTTCCTGCATCTCTATTCGGGGCAGGAGGCGGTGGCCACGGGGGTACTCGAGGCCGCGCGGTGTGGGCACGATTATGTCATCACCGGCTACCGCGACCACATCCATGCCATCAAGGCCGGGGCCCCGGCGCGCGAGGTCATGGCGGAACTCTACGGCAAGGAGACGGGGTCGAGCCGTGGCCGTGGGGGCTCGATGCACATCTTCGACCCGACCGTGAACTTCATGGGCGGATATGCCTTGGTCGGCCAGCCGTTCCCGCTGGCGGCGGGGCTCGCGCTCGCCTGCAAGCATAAGGGCACGGATCAGATCGCGATCTGCTTTCTTGGCGATGGCGCCAACAATCAGGGCACATTCCACGAGACGCTGAACATGGCATCGCTGTGGAAACTGCCGGTGTTGTTCGTGTGCGAGAACAACCTGTATGCCATCGGGACGCGCATAGATCGTTCGTCGGCGGTCACCGACCAGTACAAAAGGGTGGCTGCCTATAACATCCCGAGCAGCCAGCATGACGGGCAGGACATCGACGTCGTGATGGCCTCGGCGGGGGACGCCGTCGCCCATGTACGCGCCGGCCGTGGGCCGTATTTCATTGAATTCATGACCTATCGCCAGAGGGGTCATTCCATGTCGGATTCAAACGCCTACCGCTCGAAGGACGAGGAGCGGGAGTGGCTGGAGCGGGATCCGCTCAAGATCTATGGCGAGCGCCTCAAGAAGGCGGGGATCGTCACCGACAAGGACATAGCCGCCATGGAGAAGTCGGTGCTAGAGGAGATCGAAAACGACATCGTGCGCTTTGCCGAGGAAAGTCCGGAACCGCGTGTCGAAGACCTGAACAAATATTGTCTCGACGACCAACCGGATCCGCGCTGGATAGGTCCGCTCGCGCAAGGGGAGCAGCATGGCTGAAATCGCATATTGGGAGGCGATACGCCGGGCGCATGACGAGGAGCTTGCGCACGACCGCATGGTGATCGCCATGGGTGAGGATATCGGCGTCGCCGGCGGGACCTACAAGGCGACCTCCGGGCTTTACCAGAAATACGGCGCCGACCGCATCATCGACACGCCGATCTCGGAGAACTCCTATACCGGCATCGGCATTGGCGCATCGATGGCCGGCATGCGTCCGATCATCGAGATCATGTCCATCAATTTCGCATTGCTGGCGCTCGATACGCTCATCAATGCCGCGGCCAAGATCCGCTACATGTCCGGCGGCCGCGCCTCGTGTCCGATCGTGATGCGCACGCCCGGAGGGACCGCGCACCAACTGGCCGCGCAGCATTCGGCGCGCCTTGCGCGTATGTTCATGAGCACGCCCGGGCTGCGTGTCGTGACGCCGCGCGGACCGCTCGATGCCTATGGCATGCTGAAGTCGGCCGTGCGATGCAATGACCCGGTGATCATCATCGAGCACGAGAGCATGTACAACATGCGCGGCGAGGTCCCGGACACCGAGACCTTCCGTCCGCTCGAGGGTGCGGAGATCGTGCGCGCGGGCACGGATGTGACCCTGATCGGGTATAATTACAGCGTCCATCTGTGTCTCGCGGCGGCTGAAAAGCTCGCCGCGATGGGCATATCCGCCGAGGTCCTGGACCTGCGCGCCCTGCGGCCGATCGACCGCGACACCATCAGGCGCTCGGTGGAGAAGACCCACAAGGCCGTCATCGCCGAGGAAGACGAGGCAACCGTCGGTGTGGGCGCGGAGATCATATCGGTCATCATGGAGGAATGCTTCTTCGCCCTCGATGCCCAGCCGGTGCGCGTGCACGCGGCCGACGTCCCCGTCCCCTACAACCGCCAGCTGGAGAAGGCCGCCATCCCGAATGCCGACGACGTGCTGGCGGCCGCGCTCAAGGTCCTGGGCCGCGTCTGACGGTCCGGGTCCGACCCCTTTTTAGCATAGGAAGTCATCATGGCGGAGCCGTTCCTGATCAAGATGCCGCAGCTCTCCGACACCATGTCGGAGGGCACGATCGTGTCGTGGGAAAAGGCGATCGGCGATTTCATAAGCCGCGGCACGGTGATCGCCACCGTCGAGACCGACAAGGCCATCATGGATGTCGAGGTGTTCCGCGAGGGGTATCTCTCCGGACCGTTGGTTGCGGCCGGCAGCACGGTGCCGGTGGGGACGCCGATCGCGGCGCTGGTTGCGGAATCCACGCAGGCGAGTGATATGGCGGCGCCGAGCCCGGCCGCGGCCGCCCCCGAACCGGTTGTAACCGCCGCCCCCGAAGGGCAGCCGGTATTGATGCCGCAGCTCTCCGACACCATGTCGGAGGGCACCGTCGTGTCGTGGGAAAAGGCGATCGGCGATTTCATAAGCCGCGGCACGGTGATCGCCACCGTCGAGACCGACAAGGCCATCATGGATGTCGAGGTGTTCCGCGAGGGTTATCTCTCCGGACCTCGGGCCGATGCCGGACAGGTCGTTGCGGTGGGCTTGCCGATCGCCTTCCTGGTGGCCGATGCCGCGGCCGTCAAGGACGGTGTCCTTGCGGCCGCGCCGAGCGCCACCCCTCCCAAGGCCGCGGCCCCCGCGCCGGCGCCGGTCCCGGCGGGCAGTGCGCAGCCCAAGACCCGCGCCCCGGCCATGCCCCATGGCGCGACCCCGGCACCCCGTCCGCACAAGGGCACGGCGACCCCGTACGCGCGTCAGCTCGCCGGCGCCCATGGCATCGACATCAACAGCCTCTCCGGGACCGGCCCCAAGGGGTGCATCACCGCCACCGATGTGGTCGGCGCCGGCGGCGGTCCGCGTGTCCAGGCCAAGCGCATCTTTCAGGTGCCGGGGGCCGGGCGCCCCATGGACAGCATGGAAAAGGCGGTCAGCCAGAACATGGAATATTCCCTGTCCATGCCTCTGTTCCGCGTGACCGTGTACATCGATCCGGCGCGCTTGAGCCGCGCCGCGAAGGATCTCAAGGCCTCGCTTACCGTACTGTTGGCGGTGGCCGCGGCGCGCGCGATCGAGCGGCACCCGCGCATCAATTCGGTGTATCAGCACGAGGACCGCATCATCGAGCGCGCCCAGATCGATGTCGGCCTGGCCGTCGAGACCGAGGGCATGGGGCTTGTCGTGCCGGTGTTGCGCAATGTCCCGAAGCGCACGATCGCCGAGCTGAACGCGCAATGGAAGGATCTCGTGGCGCGCGCGCGCTTAAAGCGCTTAAAGCCCGAGGAGTACTCGAATCCCACGTTCACGATCTCGAACATGGGCATGCTCGGGGTGGCGCAGTTCGATGCCATCCCGGTGCCGGGCACCTCGGCGATCTTTGCCATCGCGAGCACCCAACCGCAGGGCATGCCGGTTACCATCACCGCCGATCACAGGATCGTCAACGGTGCCGAGGCCGCCAAATTCCTGAATACCTTCAAGGGGTTGGTCGAAGACCCGCAGTGGCTTGCCGCGCCTACGAGCGCGGCGGCGCGCGCCCCCTCGGGGGCCCAGACGCAGACTACGCGTAGTACGGGCCCGGCCGAGGCCGGCGCCCTGCCGGCTGACACGAGCGCCTATGATTGCGACGTGCTGGTCGTGGGCGGCGGGCCGGGCGGCGAGGATTGCGCGCGGGAGCTTGCCGATTACGGCCGGCGCGTGATCATGGTCAACGATGCGCCGCTGCCGGGGGGTGAGTGCCTATGGCGCGGTTGCATCCCCTCGAAGTCGTGGCGCGCGGCCGCCGATCGCATCCGTGACCGTCATCATGATGCGGATCTCGGGGTGCTGAACACAGCCGAGCCCGTGCTCGACTGGAAACGCCTCGATGCCATGCGCCAGCGCGTCCTCACGACCCGCGGCGAGATGGCCCTGAAGACCGATAAGGGGGTGCGCATCGATGTCCGCGAGGGCTATGCGTATTTCGATTCCGACCATAGCGTGGTGATCGCGCCAAGCGAGGCCGGGAGCCCTTACGAGCGGCGCGCCCCCAAGGCCGGGGCCGCGGGCACGCGCGTGACCTTCGCTGCCGCCGTGATCGCCACCGGCGCCCCGCCGTTCGTGCCGCCGATCCCGGGGGCCGACGGCAAGGCGGTCCTGACCTCTGACACGGTGTGGAATCTCGACGCGCCGCCCAAGCGGCTCGTGATCGTGGGGGCCGGCGCGATCGGGCTTGAGATGGCGCAGATATTCGCGGATTTCGGCAGCGCGGTGACGGTCCTCGAGGCGCGCGATCGGGTATTGCCCGAGGTCGAGGGCGAGGTCGCGACGCAGCTTGCGGCGTTGCTCGCCCGTGAGGGGCGGCTTACCGTCATCACGTCGGCGGCGGTGCGCGGCATCGATGGTCCCCCGGGGGCGGTCGTGGTGCGTTACGAGGCCGGCGGCAGCAAGCACAGCGTGGATGCCGATTATGTCCTGTTGGCGACCGGCAAGCGTCCCGTCACCGAACCCCTGGCTTTGGATCGTGTCGGGGTCAAGACCGAGCGCGGGGCGATTGCCGTCAACGCGCGCGGCCAAACGAACGTTCCGCACATCTTTGCCGTGGGCGATGTCGTGGGCGGTTATATGTTGGCGCATACCGCCGGCCATCAGGGGCGGGTCGCGGCCCAGACCCTGCTCGGGCACGAGGCTGCCTACGACGAACGCAAGGATTGTGGCGTGATCTTCACGCGTCCCCAGGCGGCGTTCGTCGGCCTATCGGCCGAACAGGCCCGCGCCCAGGGCCATGACCCGGCCGAGATCAAGGTCCCGTTTTCGATAGATGCCAAGGCCATGATCACGGGCGAGACCGCGGGCTTCATCAAGATGGTGGCCGACAAGGCGACCAGGCGTATCCTTGGCGTGCATTTCCTGGCCGACCACGCCGACACCCTTATCGGGGCCGCGGTGCTCATGGTCAGTGCCGAATTGACGTTGGATCAGGTGGGCTCGGCGATCCATCCGCATCCCACGCAGACCGAGTTGTTTGGAGATCTCGCCCGGCGACTGCTCGCGCGCCTCAGAAGGACCGCGCGCGTCTCGGGCTAAGAGGACGTAGCGATGAGTCATGTGAGCAAGGTGGTGCTGGCCTATTCCGGGGGGCTCGATACCTCGGTGATTTTGAAGTGGCTGACCGAGCGTTATGGCTGCGAGGTCGTGACCTTCACCGCCGACATCGGCCAGGGCGAGGAGCTCGAACCGGCGCGCGACAAGGCGCGCAAGGCCGGTGTGCGCGAGATCTACATCGATGACCTGAAGGAGGAGTTCGCGCGCGACTTCGTGTTCCCGATGTTTCGCGCCAACGCCGTCTATGAGGGCGAGTATCTGCTCGGGACGTCGATCGCGCGGCCGCTGATCGCCAAGCGTCAGATCGAGATCGCGCGCGCCACCGGCGCCGATGCCGTGGCCCACGGGGCCACCGGCAAGGGCAACGACCAGGTGCGCTTCGAGCTTGGGTATCTCGCCCTGAACCCGGACATCCAGGTGATCGCCCCGTGGCGGGAGTGGGACCTGACCTCGCGCGAGCGCCTGCTCGCCTATGCCGAGAGCCACGGTATCGCAGTCGAACACAAGCGCAAGGGCGCCTCGCCCTATTCGATGGATGCCAATCTCCTCCATATTTCCTATGAGGGGGGTATTCTCGAAGACCCCTGGCAGGAGCCGGAGGCATCGATGTGGCGCTGGACCTGCTCGCCCGAGGATGCCCCGGATGCCCCGCAATGGCTGGAGCTGACCTTTACGCGCGGGGATGTGACGGCGATTGACGGCACCCCCATGACGCCCGCCCAGGTCCTGGCGACGCTGAACGCCATCGGCGGCCGCCACGGTATCGGCCGGCTCGATCTGGTCGAGAACCGCTATGTGGGCATCAAGTCGCGCGGTTGTTACGAAACCCCCGGCGGGACCATCCTTCTGCGCGCCCACCGCGCCATGGAATCGTTGACCCTGGATCGCGAGGTCGCGCACCTGAAAGACGACCTCATGCCGCGTTACGCGGCCCTGATCTACAACGGTTACTGGTGGAGCCCGGAGCGTAAGCTCTTGCAGCAACTTATTGATCAGTCTCAGGAAACCGTGAACGGCCGGGTGCGCCTCAAGCTCTTCAAGGGGCAGGTCATGGTGGTCGGGCGGGAATCGGCGAGCGACTCGCTGTTCGATCCGGCCATCGCGACCTTCGAGGATGATGGCGGACGCTACAACCAGGGTGACGCGACCGGCTTCATTCGCCTGAGCGCCCTGCGATTGCGGACCGCGGCGCGACTGGCCCGAAAGGGACACTAGCCGCGCTTTGGCATACCCCTTGCAACGTTTCTGGGAAGCATGTGCAAGGGGGTAGCGTGGCACTATCACAGGCAGGCGATGCGCCGGAGGCGGGGCGCGCTCTGACCGGCGAGGCCGACCTTTTACGCGAGCAGGTGCATCTCCTGTATGCCAGCCTGCCGCCCGGACTCGTCGTCACACTCATCAACGCCAGCCTACTCGTAGTCATGGAGTGGCGGGCAGTGCCTGGCCCGCGGCTTGTCGTCTGGCTCGTCGCAATGGCGGTCGTGACGCTCGCGCGTTACCGGCTGACCGAATACTACCGCAGCACCCCCCACGCCCATGGCACCCGTCACTGGGCCCGCTATTATACGATCGCCACCCTGGCCGCCGGCTCGGTATGGGGCGCAAGCGCATTGTGGCTGTTCCCCCGGGCGCTGTTGCCGCAGGTCTTCCTATTTTTTATGCTGACGGCGATGACCGCCGCCGCGGTGGTGAGCTTCGCGGCGATCTTCTCGGTGGCGCTGGCCTTCGTCATACCCGTACTCGCCCCCCTGGCCTTGCGCCTATCGCTCGCGGACGGGCGCTGGCATCACGCCATGGGCGTGGTCGCCGTGCTGTTCATGGCCGTCATGCTGTTGACGGCCCGGCGTATCGAACGCACCATCGCCACCTCCCTCAGACTGCGGTTCGACAACCGTACCCTCATTGCGCGCCTGCAAGACGAGAAGGCCGCGATTCATGGCCTCAATGAAGAGCTGCGGCGCGAGATCGCCGCGCGCGGCCGCGCGGCCGATGAGCTGCAGGAGCGCGAGACCTACATACGCGCGGTCTTGGAGCATGTCGAGGAGGGCATAGTCACGGTCGATCACGAGGGCTGCTTGCGCTCTCTCAATCGCGAGGCGTTGCGGATCTTCGGCTACGAGCAGGATGAACTGCTGGGATCGCACTTCTCGCAACTCGTGCCCTTAGCCGAGCGCGCCGAGTATGCGCGATTCCTCGAAACCCGCCTGGAGCGCGGCGGTAAGCGCCTTGCCGGCTATGGCCTCGAGGTCAACGGCCTTAGGCGCGATGGCACGGTATTCCCCATGGAGCTTGGGCTTAGCGCCATGAGTGTCGGCGCGCAACGCGGTTTCGTGGTGGTGACCCGCGATGTGAGTGCACGCAAGCGCGCCGAGCGCTTCAAGAGCGATCTGGTCGCCACCCTCGGTCATGAGATCAAGACGCCGCTCACGTCGGCACTCGGGTCGCTGGGGCTGCTCACCGAGAGCGGGGCCGCGATGCTGAGCGCCGATGACGCCCGCTTGCTGCGCATCGCGCGCAGCAACATGGAGCGCCTGGCGCGCACCGTCGCCGCGCTCCTCGATGTCGACAACCCCTCCATGGCCCAGGTGACGGGCGTGCTGGCGCCGCTTGCGCTCGTTGGTCTCGCGGAAGACGCGGTCATGGCCGAGAGCGAATATGCGCGGGCGCGGGATGTGCGCCTGGCGTTTGATCCGTGTTCGCATGCCATGGTGGTTCACGGTGACCGGCTATCGTTGCTGCGTGCCTTGAGTGTGCTCCTTACCCATGCCATCCATCTCGCGCCCGCGTGCACGACCGTCGAGGTCGCAGTCACGTTCGAGGTGGGCTTTGGGGTGGTATCGATTCGCGACTGCGGAACGGCGCTCCCCAAGGACGCCCGCGCCCGTTTATTCGACGTCCAGGCTGATTACGTGCAGGGCGTGGCGCTCACGCCCCACGGTCTCGCGGCCGCGCGCGCCATCGCCGAGAAGCACCAGGGGACCGTGGGTTACGAGGCGCGGGAGGCCGGCGGTTCGCTGTTTTTTCTGCGCCTGCCCGCAAAGATGCCTAAAGTGGGCGATAGAGCTTGATGCCCGGGTCTCCGGGCCCGTAATAATCGGGCAGCACGCCCTCTTCCGTGAATCCTAGATCGGCGTACAGGTGCCGTGCCGCGCCATTGGCGCTTTTGACCTCGGCGCGTACCGTGGTGACGCCCTGTTCACGGAGCCAAGCGAAGGCGGCGGCCAGCAGGCGCCGCGCCACGCCCTGCTTGCGATACTGCGGATCCACCGCCAGCGAATAGAGGCGGCCCCATCGCCGGCGGCCGTTCGCCGCCATCAGCACACACACGGCACCCTCGAAGTGCCCGGCAATGAACCATGCACAGTGCGGGCTTTTCAGCAGGTAGTGCAGCTGCCGGCGATGGAATAGGCCGTCGCCCTCGGAAAAACATCGAGTCTCGAGGGCCAGCAGGTCCTCGAGGTCGGCCGCCGACGCGCGCCTCAACGCGCTTCCATGGGGACCCGCCGGTGGAGGATCACCTTTTCGCCGAACATGGCCGGGCGGTAGCTCATTTTGACCCGGCGGAGGTTCTCGAAACCCAGGTCGTCTCCGACATTGACATATGTGGACTGGGCAAAGACCTTGGCGAACTCCCGGAACAGGTACTGGGCCGCCCCCTGAATATGAAAATTGGTTTTTTCGATCAGCACGTTGGCGACATCCGGTGTCAGGCGCTCGCCGAACGTGAAGCCTTCCAGGACGCCGTCTATGAAAAGACACAAGCCCTCGAGACCCAGTTCCTCGTACAGGGCGACGGTGCGATTGATGGCCTTGCGTTCCAGCTCCAGATTGTAAAGAAAGTCCTCGAGGGAGCCTTCGGGGAGCGCGCGAATGCGGTTCTCGGTCCAGGTGTTGACGAGGCTGCGCGCCGCCTCACGATGCTCGGCGCAGAACGGCACGAGCCTGTGATTGGGGTAGGCGCGGCGAAACTGGTTGATCTCGTTACGCTTGGTCTTGAAGGCGTTCCCGCGCAGATCGATGAGATCGGAGGTCCGGTAAATGTAGTCCGGATTCGTGACCTCGACATGCCAGGGCTCGCCGTCGATCACCGGCGTACCGTCCTCGGCGTGGTCGAGAATCTGCAGAAAGTCTTTGTATACGAAGTCCAGTCGCGCCTGATAGGGCGAGGGATTGTACTGATCCATGATGCGGATGCAGGTCTTCAGGGCGCGCCGCTGACGGTGCGGCTCGCCCAGGGGCGGCAGCAGCATGGTCAGACCATTGCCGGACAGGCCGAATAGGCAAAAGCAGCCCTCGATGATTTGATAGAAGCCGCTCGCCTGGTAGAGCCAGATGACGTTGTTGGCGAAGCTGTAATCGGACAGGGCTACGCCCAGCCGGCCGGCGGCATCATCGAAGTAGGCCTTGGCGCTCTTGTCGAACGGGAACAGACGGTACTTACCGGAGACGAGGTAGCGTCCTTGCGGCTCGAGGCGTCGGCGGTTGTCGGAATCGAGGTGTTGTGGGCGGCTACCCGCTGGGGTGAGGAAATGGGCGTCCATTACCGCGTTAACGGCATTTAACATGCTTCCTCCCAGGCCCGCGACGGGCAGGGGAGGAAGCCAGGTTCGGGGGGTTCGTTGTCGGTCTTTTCTCTCTCTAGTGCCACGGTCTCGTCCTCACGCCGGCTATCGGCCGGTGTCTTGTGTCCATAAAAAAACGGGGCCTCAAGCCCCGCGCGTCCAGATGCCCATTCTGCTTCGGCTTGTACTTGCCGCTCAAGAGACTCACGATCCTTCCAGTATTTTGTCTTTGGCCCCGTGGCGCCGGCTCCCTTTGATCGGAACCCATCGGCCCGACAAATGGTGCCCACCGCCACCGGACGCCGCTCGTCCCGCGACCCTGTTCTGCCGTTGGTGCGCAGTCGATCATGCCCTTTATCTACACGTCAGGCGATCATATTGCAAGGGGGCGAGGGGCCTTTTCATGATTTCCGCGACGACCGTTTAGGGATGGCCCGCAGACGCTCGATGTACGCGGCATCATCGGGGGCGAGCCCCTGGGCTTGAGCCTCCCACAGGGTCTCCTCGAGACACTCCATCATGGCGTGGCGGGCGCGATGCCCATCCCCCCACAGACCCTCGAGGCGTTGCCATTCGGCTATGACCCCCGGCGGCCGGTCCGTGGCGATCTGCTCGGCCACGGCGATATGGAGTCCGAGGTGAAGAAACGGGTTCATGCCCGATGCCGGCAGCGCCACGGCGGCCGGGGCAGGGGGTGTGTCCGCGAACAGGCCCTGGTATTCCGGGTGGGCGAGCAAGGCCTCCACGACTAGGGTCTCGATGCCATCGAGCGGGGCGTGCTCGCGAAAATGCCGCCATGCGCTATAAAAGACCCCGCGCAGCGCCTCGCGGTCGGCGGACCACATCACGCCGCCTTCGGCGCCGACCCGCGGAAGAGTCCGAGCACCGTCGAATACTGGTAGAGATGATTGGTCTCGTCGAGTGGACCGAGCTCGCCATTGCCATAAATGCCTATCACCGGAAGTCCAGGAAAGCGGTGCGTGAGGAGATCGAGATCGCGGTCGCTGTCGCCGTAGAAGTGCGGGCCGCGCCCGGCGCACGGAAACATCAATGCGAGATCCGGCTGCCCCTTGAGCGCAAGCGCCGCCCGGTCTATGGTAGCGCGCATGTCGCGCTCCGCCGCGAGCGTGTCGCGCATTGCCCAAAAGAGGCGCTCGCCGCGCGTCAAGCGCTGCGCGAAAGTGATGGATTGATCGCCCATGTTGGCGGCCACGATGTGGTTTAAGCGATAACGGCCTTCCTTGATGGCGGTCGCGGGATCGCCGAAGGTCACACCCCCCATGATGAGATGCAAAGGAATCCGGTCCATCTCGCGCACCCCTATGGGCAGCGCCTGGACCAGGACGTTCAGCGCCGGATAGTGCCCGAGTTTCAAGACATCGTAGCCATGCACCTCGGCCACCTCGATCGGCGAGGTGAGGGCGCGCACCCCCTGGGAGGCGCCGAGGCTCGCCTGCAGGCCGCGCAGTACGGCCTCGACACGCCCCTCGCGCCGGATCTGACCCGCGGTCCAGACCCGGAACGGGCCGCGTCCGAGGATGTCGCCGGCCACCGCGCCCACGCGTCGGTAGTCGGCATCGAGCCAATCGGCCGACAGGTCGCCGGGTGCGGCGAGACTCAACACCGCGTCTTCCTCGTCCTTTTGGACGTGATCGAGAAACGTGGATCCCGAGAACACCATGGCCGCGGCCGCTGGCGCATCCAGCACCCATTCCTCTTCGGTCAGAAGGCCCGCGGCCGTGCATCCGGTGATCTGGGTACAGCCCGCGGCGCGCGCCGCGGCGCGCAGGGCGGGCTTCGGGTCGTCCGCGAAGTGGTGGGTCAAAAACAGTATGACCGAGCGTGCGCCCTTTATGCGCGCTCGCGCGAGCGCGCGGGCAACCGCCGTCGCGGCAAGTTCCGGCTGGGCCCGCGGGCCGCGCCCGAGGCCTGTGGCGACCCTGATGCTGTCCATGACGGTACTTTATCGCGATAGGCACACAAGTCAAAGAGGACGCATTGTTCGCAGGCGGGTCGCCGTGCCTTGCAGACGTAGCGCCCGTGCAGGATAAGCCAGTGGTGGGCGTCATGCCGGAAGCGTTCAGGCACAAGCCGCGACAGACGCTCTTCGACGGCCCGCACCGTGCGCCCCGGGGCCAAGCCCAGACGATTGGCGACCCTAAAGATGTGGGTATCGACGGCGATGGCAGGCTCCCCGAAGGCGGTGTTCAGGATGACGTTCGCGGTCTTGCGTCCGACGCCTGGTAGGGCCTCCAGCGCCGCGCGCTCGCGCGGCACCAAACCGCCATGGTCACGAACCAGGATGCCGCAGGTCTCGCGAATATGACGCGCCTTGGTGTTATAAAGACCGATTGTCGCTATGCAGTCTTTCAGGGTCTCATCTTGCAACGCAAGCATGGCGTGCGCGTCGGGCGCGGCCGCGAACAGCCGCGCCGTGGCCTTGTTGACGGCCCGGTCGGTCGACTGGGCAGACAACAAGACGGCGATCAAGAGCTGAAAGGGGCTCTCATAGTGGAGTTCGGTCGTCGGATGCGGGTTGGCCGCCTGCAGGCGCTCGAACATCGCCTCGCGTTCCGCGGGCCCCATGCGGACCCGCGGATTCCTAGACGTGCCGGTAGCGGCCAACGTCAGGCACGGCCTCGCGCGGCGCCTTCGTGCGCTCGGCCAGCAACGCCTTCATCATCGCGTCATGGTCGTGCGCAAGCTTGTGGGAGGCCTCCTCGGACAACTTCGGGAAGATCACATTGGCGATGAAGGCCCCGAGGTCGGCGAGCGCGGTCGCCCACTTGTAGCCGTGCAGATGGAAGTCCGACTCGGCGTGCTGGCCGAATGGGTAATGCTGGAAGTCAACGAGGCGCGTGGCCTTGAGATCGGGGTCGCGCTCGACGGTGGTCTTCGCAAAATCATACCACCAGCGGTAATAGCGTTCCTGGAGTTCCAGGCCCAACTGGTTCTTCTCGAAAAAGGCAAAGGCCGTAACGCGGTTGGCCTTGCCGCCGAAAGGGTAGTGTCCGGACATAACGGATTCCTCGCAACGCGGTTGGCGCGATTCGCCGGGCGGTATTCTAAGGTCGCGGGCACTCCCTTGCCAACCGCGCAGGCGGCGTGCCTGCTCCAGGGCCTCGCGGATCTCGCGGCGCTTGCGGTCGCGATCGTCGTGCACCGAT
>JAKBUS010000061.1 GCA_021841585.1 Pseudomonadota bacterium
CCTCCCCTTGATTTATATTGAACGGCAGGAAGGTGGCGGATGCCGGAACTGAATGCGCCTGAAGACGACAAGTCTGTCTTCGGCCTTTAGCGTGCGCTCTCTATGGAGGCAATCCGGGGTGCGAGTCAGTCCGGCGGGTCACGTTAAGCGCGGGGTCGAGCCGCCAAAGAGTTTCACGACCTCTATCCGCCACCTTCCGCCCCGAAGTCTCTTTCATCATCCGGGGTGGCGGCAACCCCCCCACCATGATCGTTAAGCCCATTGCCACGGGCGCGGGGCCTTGTCGCGAGACCTTGTCGGCGCGGATAGACAAACCAGGCTGTGGTGCGCCCGCAAAGAGGGCCTTAGGGTCTTGGCCTTTGCGTCATGGGCCCGCGGGGCGCGTGTCGTAAGTGGCGGCAGGCTGCGTGCGCCGCCAGCGGCTCAAGGCCAGATAGATGACCGGTGTCGTGTAGAGGGTCAGGGCCTGCGAGACGATGAGGCCGCCGATGACGGTGATGCCGATCGGTTGGCGCAGGTGGTGGCCGGTACCGAAGGCCAGGGCGAGCGGCACGGCGCCCAGGAGGGCTGCCAGGGTCGTCATAAGGATCGGGCGAAAGCGCTTGAGGCAGGCGGCGCGTATCGCCTGCTCATGACTCAAGCCCTGCGTGCGTTCGGCCTCGAGCGCGAAGTCGACAAGCATGATGCCGTTTTTCTTGACGATACCCATGAGCAGAAAGATGCCGATGATGGCGATGACCGACAGCGGCAGCCCCGTGAGCGCAAGCGCGAGCAGTGCGCCGACACCCGCCGAGGGAAGCGTCGAGAGGATCGTGAGGGGCTGGGAGAGGCTTTCGTAGAGCACGCCGAGCACGATATAGATTGCCGCCAGCGCCGCCAGGATCAGCAGCGGTTCCGCGGCGATCGAGCGCAGAAAGAAGCGGGCATTCCCGCCAAAGCGCATGCGCACCCCGGGTGGCAAAGCCATGCCGGCGATCGTCTTTTGGACCTCGTGGATGACCGCGCCCAGGACCGCGCCGTGGGCCAGGTTGAAGCTCACCGTCGCCGCCGGCAACCCATCGTAGTGGCGCACCGATAAGGGCACGGAGGTGCGCACGAAGCGCGTGACGGCAGTAAGCAGGACTGGGCCCGTGCGGCCGGCCACATAGATGTGGTCGAGGCGACTGGGGGACTCGCTCAGGGCATGCGGTACGGTCAGGACCACTTGGTATTGGTTTTCGGCGTTGTAGATGCGCGCGATCTGGCGTTGTGCATAGGCGTCGTTCAAGGCCGTGTCTATGGCCGCGACTGATACCCCCAGGCGCGCGGCGCGCTCTCGGTCGATTGCCACGGTGATCTCGGGTTCCGGCTTGTCCTGGTTCGAGGACGCGGCACGGATGCCGGGGAGTGTGGCGATGCGCCGCTCGATCTGGCTCGTAACCTCCCCCAGGGACTGAAGCGAAGGATCGAGTACCGTGAAATCATACTGGCCGTTCGTCGATTGCCCCCCCACGAAGATATCCTGCGCGACGAAAAGGTAGGTATCGATGCCGGTGATGCGCGCCAGTTTCGGGCGCAGGTGCGCGAGGATCGCTTGCGCCGAAAGCCTGCGGTCATTGCGCGGTTTCAAACCGATAAAGAGTTTGCCGCGATTGGGTGGCGTGAAGCCGTTGACGACGCCGATGCTCGAGCTCACGGTGGCCACATCCGGGTCCTTGAGGATCACCGCGACTACGCGGCGCTGCAAGGTCTTCATGCGCGCAAACGAGACATCGGATCCGGCCACGGTATTGCCGATGACAAGGCCGGTGTCTTCCTCGGGCAGAAAACCCTTGGGGATACGCACGTAGAGCATGGCCGTTGCCACGACCGTGGCCACCATCAAGACCAGCATGAGCCGCCGATGACGCAGCGACCAATCGAGCGAGCGCTCATAGGCACCGACCATGTGCTCGTAGCCTCGCGCAAGGCGCGCCGACAGCGAGCCCGGCCTTGCGGCGACGATGCCGGGACGCAGAAAATGGGCGCAGATCATGGGGGTTACGGTCAGCGATATGAGCGCCGATATGGCGATCGCAAGCGTCAGCGTCATGGCGAACTCATGGAACAGCTCCCCCACGATGCCTGGCATGAGGGTCAGCGGAATGAACACCGCAACCAGCGATAGGGTGATGGATATCACAGTGAATCCGATCTGGCGCGATCCGCGTAGCGCCGCTTCCATGGGCGACAGACCGGATTCATGGTAGGTCATGATGTTTTCGATCATGACGATCGCGTCGTCGACGACGAAGCCCACCGATATGGTGAGCGCCATGAGCGAGAAGTTGTCGAGGGAAAACCCGAGCGCCCACATGGCGGCGAGGGTGCCGGCGATCGACAACGGCACGGTCACACCGGCGGCGATGGTCGGCGCTGCGCGTCTCATGAACGCCCATACCACCAAGAGTACGAGCGCCACGGTGATGAGCAGCGTGATCTCGATATCGCTAACGCTGGCGCGTATGGTCGTGGTGCGGTCGGTCAGCACCCGCAGATTTACGCCGGCCGGCAGCGCCCGACGGATGTCGGGGAGGCGTTTTTTGATGGCGTCGACGGTCGCTATGACGTTGGCCTCGGGGGTCTTCGTGATGGTCACGAGCACCGCCGGCTTCGCGCCGTCCCAGGCGGCCTGATGGGTGTCGGTGACGCCGGTGACGACCGACGCGACCTCGCCTAAGCGCACGATCCCCGGGCCGTTGGTCTTCAACACGATGCGCCGATACTGGCGGGCGGTGTGCAACTGGCCGTCGGCCGCGATCACCGAGTCGCTCTCGGGCCCGCGGAATTCCCCGAGCGGGCTCAGCAGGTTGGCGGCGCGTATCGCGGTATAGACGTCTTCGGCCGTGAGCCCGGCATGGGCAAGCGGCCCCGGGTGGATGTTGACGCGCACGGCGGGAGACTGCGCGCCATTGATCTGCACGAGCGCCACACCCGGGACCTGCGCCAGACGCTCGGCTAAGGTGGTATCGGCGGCGTCGTATACGGTCCCCGGGCGCTGCGTGCGCGAGCTCAGCGCCATCGTCAGGATCGGCCGCGAGGCGGGATTGAACTCCTTGTAATAGGGGCGGCTTGGGAGATTCGCCGGCAGATCCGGCAACGCGGCATTGATGCCCGCCTGGATGGCGGCGGCGTCCCGGGCGGCGCCTCCGACACGCGAGAACAACAAGACCACATTGCTCGCGCCAAGCGAGTTGAACGACATGATCTGGTAGAGGCCAGGGATCCTCCCGAGCTGTCGCTCGAGCGGCGCTGCCACCGTGCTCGCCATGGTCTTCGGGCTCGCGCCTGGCTCATGCGCCAATATCACGAATGCCGGCAGCGGGATATTCGGGACCGCGGCCACCGGCAGCAGGCGGTCGGTGAAGATGCCGGCCACCAGGATGCCCAGGGCCATGAGCATCGTGCCGATTGGTCGCTTGATGAAGGGTGCGGAGATATTCATCCGCTAATCGCCGAGCGCGGGCGCGGCCCCGAGCCAACCGGGCCTGCGCAGGCGGTCCAAGGCAAGATAGATCACGGGCGTCGTAAAGAGCGTCAAGAATTGGCTCACGAGCAGGCCGCCTATGATGGTGATGCCAAGTGGCCCGCGCAGCTCCGCGCCGGCGCCGCCCTCGAGGACCAGTGGCACGGCCCCCAGGAGCGCGGCGAGCGTGGTCATGATGATGGGCCTAAAGCGCAGAACCGAGGCCTCGACTATGGCGTCTTCGGGAGAGGCGCCGCGGCGCTGCGCCTCGATCGCGAAGTCCACCATCATGATGCCGTTTTTCTTGACGATGCCCATGAGCAGGACAATGCCCACGAGGGCTACGATGGTGAACTCGGTATGGGTGAAAAACAGCGCGGCGAGCGCGCCGATACCGGCCGATGGCAAGGTTGAAAGGATGGTCAGCGGATGGATCGCGCTTTCATAGAGGATGCCGAGCACGATATAGATCACGATGAGGGTCGCTGCGATGAGCCAGGGCTCGCGCGCGAGCGCGGTGTGAAAGCGCGCCGCCGCCCCCGAATAACTGCCGGTCACGGTGGCCGGTTTATGAAGGCTTCGTTCGGCGCGCGTGATCGAGCGCTCGGCGGCATCGAGCGTGACGCCATGCGCGAGATTGAAGCCTATGGTCACGGCGGGGATCTGGTTTTCCTGGTCGATGGCAAGGGGCGCGCGGCGGGTACTGATGCGCGCGACCTCGTCGAGCGGGATTTCGGCATTGCCGGTCCCGGGCAGGTACAGGGATCCGAGCGCCGCCGGGCTTTGACGAAAGCGCCGGGCGACACCCAGCACCACGCGATATTGATCGTTCTGGGTGTAGATGGTCGAGATCTGACGCTGACCATAGGCGTCGTAGAGGATGTTGGCGACGGTTTGCATAGTGACGCCGAGGGTCGCGGCGCGCGTCCTCATGAACCGCACATAGGTCTCGGGGGCGGCGTTGTTGCCGCTGGTCGCCACATCGCGCAGATCCGGGTCGTGCCGCAGGGCGTGCGCCAGCACCCCGGCAAACCGCTCGAGGGTCGCCCTGTCGGTATCGGAGAGGGTGTACTGGTAGTCGGTGGGCGATGGGCGCGAGGACAGGGTGATGTCCTGCACCGGGCGCATGTCCACGCGCAGCCCCGGGATCGTATAGAGGGTGCGCCGCAAGGCCGCCTCCACCGTCGGCAGGGCCGGGCGCGCGCCGATCGGTTTCAGGATGACGGTCAGCTGGCCGCTGTTGGGCGTGGGGTTGGTGAGTCCCGCGCCAAGATAGGATGTCACGCCCGCGACCGCCGGATTGCGGCGGATCCGGGCCACGGCCTTGGCCTGCAGGGCCGTGAACGCGTTAAGCGAGATATTGCCGCGCGCGCGCGTCGCGACCGCGATTTCGCTCGTATCCTGCGCCGGCAGCAGCCCCTTGGGGATGGCCAGAAAAAGCGCCAGGGTGCCGGCCAGTGTCGCGCCGAACACCGTCAATACGAGGGCCCGATGGCGAAGGACTAAGATGAGCGCGGACCGGTAACGCTCGCGCAGCGTGACCCACAGGTGATCGATGGTGCCGGCGAGCGCCGAGCGTCGCGCCGTGGTCGGTTGCAGGAGGTGGGCGCACATCATGGGCGTGAGGGTGAGGGATATCAGCGCCGACATCGCCACCGCCACCGCGAGCGTCATCGAGAATTCACGAAACAGGCGGCCCACGAGGCCTGGCATGAATAATAGCGGGATGAAGACCGCAATGAGCGAAATGGTCAGCGACACGATCGTAAAGCCGATCTGCCGGGCCCCCTCGAGGGCCGCCGCCAGCGGACGGCTTCCAGTCTCGAGAAAGCGCACGATGTTCTCGATCATGACGATGGCGTCATCGACCACGAACCCGGAGGCCACCGTGAGCGCCATGAGGGAGAGATTGTCGAGGCTGAAATCGAGGGCGTGCATGACGGCAAAGGTACCCACCAGGGAGAGCGGCAGGGCCACCGCCGGGATCAGCGCGGCGCGCCAGGTGGGCAAAAAGACGAAGATCACGAGCACCACCAGCACGATCGCCGTGACGAGTGTCAGCTCGACGTCGGCGACCGAGGCCTTGATGGTCGCCGTGCGGTTGGCGACGATCGAGAGCTTGGTGGCGGCCGGCAGGGTCTTGGACAGGTCTTTCAGCGCCGTTTTGACGCGCGCCACGGTGTGCACGATGTTGGCGCCCGGCTCCCGGTCTATCGACAAAAGCACCGCGGGCGTGCCATTGAAGGTTGTGGCGACCGCAGGGTTCTCGAGGCCGGGCACGACCGAGCCCACGTCCGCCAGGGTGACCGACGCGCCGCCCACCGAGGCGATGACGATGTGCCGAAAGCCGCGAATCGTGCGCACCTGATCGGTCGCGCCCACCGCGAACGCCTGTCGGCGCCCTTCAAAACCCCCTTTGGGCCCGTTTTGGTTGGCATTGGCAATGGCCGTGCGCACGCTCTCGAGCGATAAGCCATAGGCCGCGAGCCGCGTCGGATCGATGTGGACCCGCACCGCCTTTTTCATGCCCCCCTGGACACGCACGCGCCCGACGCCCGAGACCTCGCTCAATCGCGGCGTGATGAGCGTGTTGGCGATGTTGGCGAGCGCGTATAGGGGCACGGTGCGCGAGGTAAGCGCGAGCATCAGGATCGGACTGTCCGCGGGATTGATCTCCGAATAGACCGGCGGATAGGGGATGTTCGGTGGCAAGGTCGCGGCCGCGGCGTCGATCGCCGCCTGCACGGCCTGCGCGGCGGTGGTGAGCGGCTCCTGGAGGGTAAATCGCAGGGTGATGGCGCTGGTCCCATAGGAGCTCACGGAACTCATGTCGGCAAGGCCCGCGATGTCCCCGAATTGATGCTGGAGGGGGGCCGTGATAAGGCGCGATACGGTGTCGGCGTTGGCGCCCGGCAGGCGGGTCGTGACCAAGATCGTCGGGAACGCCACGGAAGGTAGGGACGCGACTGGCAGCGCGCGGTATCCGAGGATGCCGCCGAGCAGCAGCGCGACGGCGAGCAGCGTGGTCGCGATCGGGCGTGTGATGAACGGACGCGAGATGTTCACGCGTGGCTCGGTGCGTGCCGTTTGGGCAGGATGCGAATCCGCGCCCCCGGGTGCAGGCGCGAGCCGCCGAGCACCACGACGCGCATGCCCGCGCGTAGTCCCGAGCGGATGACTGTCTGGCTTTGATTGGCAACGCCCAGGTGCACCGGGATGTCGCTAACCCGCGGCGCCGCGGCCTTGCCCTTGGCCGAAGACGGCGTGCGTGTCTGCACGGCATACACGAACGGGCCCTCCGGCCCTTGACGCACCGCCACCGAGGGGACGACGAGGACATGGTGCTCGGTGCGGACCTTCAGCCGGACATTGACGAACGCCCCCGGCCACAGCGCGAGAGAGGGGTTTTTGAAGCGCGCCTTCAGGGTCAAGGTGCCGGTCGCTTGGTTGACGACGTTGTCGAGGACCGTCAACGCCCCGTGTGCCAGCACCGTGCGCTGCCCACCCTGGCGCGCGTATGCGGTTACGTTCAGGGCGTGCGCATTCAGGGCGCGCATGACCTCGGGCAGATTTTGCTGCGGGAGACTGAAAAGGACGTAGATCGGTTGAATGGTGGTGATGGTGACGATGCCGCCCGGGGTGTTGGGGCTTACGATATTGCCGGCATTGACCGCCAAGATGCCGGTGCGTCCGGAGATCGGCGCGGTGATGCGCGTATAGCCGAGGTTCGTGCGCGCGGTGGCCACCAGCGCCTCGTCTTGCGCCACGATGGCGCGGTCCTCGGCGACCGTGGCCTTTTGCTCTGCCACGATCTCGGCGGAGATGTAGTGGTGAGTGATGAGCATCCGATAGCGCTTCAGGGTGTCGCGCGCGACTGCCAGCAGGGCCTCGTCCTGGGCGCGCTTGGCGAGTGCCTGGGCAAGCGCTGCCTGATAGGGGCGCGGGTCGATGCGCGCCAACAGCGTGCCGCGGCGCACGACGCTTCCCTGACGGAAATCCACGGCGATCATGGGGCCCGTGATCATCGGCGCGACGGTCACCGTGCGATAGGCCTGGACGAGCCCCAGGGCGCGCAGGGTGATGGGGATGTTGGCGTATCTGGCGCGCGCCACGCGGACCGGGGTCGGGGGCGGCGTGGGACGGTGTTTTTTGGGTTGATAGACGAGGCGCACGATCACGAGCGCGCCAAGGGCGATGACCAATGCAAGGCTCAGGCGTTTACCGCGGGACATGTCAGCTTCCTGCCAGACGGACGGGCCGGCGCAAGCGCCAGCCCCCGCCCAGGGCTTGATAGAGGTGGATGGCGGCGTCGAGGCGCGTCAGTTGCGCCTGGGTGTAGGCATTTTCGTCACCGAGCAGCGTCTGTTCGCCATTGAGCACCGCGCTTACGTCGACGATGCCGGCCTTGAGCTGCGCGCGTATCGCCGCCAGGGCGTGGCGCGCCTCACGCACGGCCCGTGCCTGGCGGCGTTCTTGTATGGTGGCGTAGTGCAGCGCCGTAAGCGATTGTTCGACGTCAGTGAAGGCGCTGACCACGGTCTGTTCGTAGATCGCCACGTCTTCGCGGTAGACGGCGCGCGATACCGCAAGATCGCCCATCAGGCGGCCACCCTCGAAAAGTGGTTGGCTGATCGATGTAGCGGCGTTCAGCAGCAGGGAACCAGGTGATAGCAGGGTGTCGAGCGCGGCGCTGCTCGTGCTGGCCGAGCCGGTCAGCGTAATGGATGGAAAGAAGCTTGCGATCGCGGCCCGCACGTTGGCATTGGCGGCTATGAGGGTGGCCTCGGCCTGCGCCACGTCGGGGCGCCGACGCAAAAGACGCGATGGCAGTCCCGGCATGACGGGCGGAACTCTGAGCGCGCCGATATGTTCGCGTGGTATGGAAAGCTGCTCGGGTGGTTTCCCGACGAGGATGCCAAGCCCCAGGGTCTCCTGCCGCAGTTGTGAGCGCAGCACCGGGATATTGGCGCGTTCCGAGGCCACGAGCGCCGCTTGCTGGGCGACCGTGACGGCATCGACCGTGCCGGCCGTAAACTCGGTCTGCAGCTGTTTTAGTAGGCGGTCGGCGGCGCCGAGATTGCGCAGTCCGATGGCAAGCGCCGCGCGGTCGGCGAGGATCTGGAACCAGGTGGTGGCGACGGCGGTGACCTCGGTGAGGGCTACGGTGTCGCGGTTGAAGCGTGATGCCGCGGCATCCTCAAGTGCCGCGCGCAGGGCATCGCGATTTTCACCCCAGAGATCGACCAGGTAGGAGGCCTGCACCGAGGCCCCATAGAAGGGGCTCGGGTTACGCCCACCGATGGACGCGGCCCCTGGGTGTGGCACGCGTTGCCATTGGGCGTTGCCGCTCGCGCTTACGCTCGGCAAAAGCGGTGCCCCGGCGATTTCGACCTGGGCATTGGCGGCCTGAAGCTGGGCGGCGGCTATGCGGATGCTGAAGTTGTGACGCTCGGCCGCCTGTATGAAGTGATCGAGTGGCGCGGAGTGGAAACCACGCCACCAGGTCTTGCTGGGCCACTGGGGCGTGGCATCCTGTGGGGCGCTTGTAAAGCGTGTCGGCATCGCCGGTCGCGGCGCATGAAAGCCCGGCCCCACGGCGCAGCCTGAGAGCAGCGCAAGCGCGAGGAACGACATTCGCCACGAGGCGTTGAGCCAGCCATAACCGGTGCGGGTGGCCATCTTAGTGCGCTGCGAAGGGCATAGCGGCGGCCGTATCCCGATGGTGGCATTGCGAGGGCATGGGCCCTTTAATCCCGGATGTCTTCACCGGGGTGTCACTTTACAGGGTGCGGCGCATTTTGCTAAGTCCATTTTCGTGAGGAATGGTAATCCGCATGGCTCGTGGGCGCCGATGTAAAGGCGACGGCAAGTGCCGCATGCCGGCGCCAAGCAAGATTGTGTCGGGGCGAGGTCCACTGGCCTTGGCCCTTTCGGGCACGCGGGATGCCACGTCCTCGGCGGCATTACGCAAGACGGCCGAAGGTGGGCCGGCCTTACGCGCTTGGCGCCCCCCCGGCGCCGAGCGGGTGGCCGGGCATTCATCATGCTTTTTTTGGGAAGCGCGCAGGCATTGGCGCCGCCGGCCGGGCCTCGTCCGGATGACGGTCGGCAATCCACGGCGCTATGGTCGTGCGGAGGCATAGGCCGGCTTAGAGGCGGTCCCGTGGTGGGGAAAGGCGGCAAGGAAATGGGGCATGGCGCTTGATGAAAGTCGCCTTGCGCCCCCGCCTACCGGGGCAAAATGCCAACAGGCGCCGGACCGACGAAGTTTGGCCAGTGAGGGATTGCGACGCCTGGCTTTGCCACACCCGGGCACCGTCGTGCGCACAGGGGGAGGGTATGGTCACAGAAAAAGGTCTAAACGAGGCAGAGGCGCAACGGCGCCTTCAGCAGTACGGGCCGAATGCCATTATCGAGAAACAGCAAAGGATATGGCTGCTCTTTTTGCAAAAGTTCTGGGACCCCGTGCCGTGGATGCTGGAAGTCACCTTGATTCTCGAGATGATTCTCGGCAAGTGGGCGGAGGCGGTGATCATCGCCATGCTGCTCGTGTTCAATGCGGTCCTGGGCTTTCGCCAAGAGCATAAAGCGCAGGCGGCCCTGGACGCGCTAAAAAAGCGTCTTCATATCACGGCGCGCGTGTTTCGTGACGGGCAATGGCGCAGCATTCCGGCCCGTGACCTCGTGCCCGGGGATCTGGCCCACGTCCGCGTCGGGGACATAGTGCCCGCGGACATGGCCCTCACGGAAGGGGCGATCCTCGTCGATCAATCGGCGCTCACGGGCGAATCCATGCCCGTCGATCGAGGCGCCTCATCCGTGGTCTACTCCGCCTCGATCGTTCGTCGCGGCGAGGCGAGCGGCACAATAACGGCTACGGGGACGCAGAGCTATTTCGGCAAGACCGCCGAGCTGGTACGTACGGCCGGGTCCAAGAGCCATCTCGAAGAACTCGTGCTGGGGATAGTCCGCTATCTCGTTTTCATGGATGGATTTTTGGTCGTGGCTATCTTGATATACGCCACCGTCATGCGCATGCCGCTGTCCGAGATCCTGCCGTTTGCGCTCATCTTGTTCGTGGCCTCGGTTCCGGTCGCGCTCCCGGCCACGTTTACGCTTGCAACCGCCATGGCCTCCTTGGGTCTCGCGCAACGGGGCGTATTGGTCACGCGCCTTGCTGCGATCGAAGAGGCCGCTGCCATGAGCGATCTCTGCAGCGATAAGACCGGGACCCTGACGGAGAACAGGCTCAGTTTGGCGGCGACCAAGCCCATGGGCGATGCCACCGCCGTTCAGCTTTTGTCCATGGCGGCCGTGGCCAGCGACGATGCGACGCAAGACCCGATCGACCTTACGCTATTGGCCGCGGCCCGCGAGCAGGGTGTGGCCATACCCCCGCGGGACGGTTTTACGCCCTTCGATCCCGCCACGAAACGTTCCGAGGCTTTGCTGCAGGTAGACGGGGTACGCTGGCAGGCGATGAAAGGCGCGCCGCAGGTGATTACCGCCCTGACCAAATCGCAGGGCTGGGAGCGGGTGGCGGAGACGCTCGCGGCGCAGGGGGCGCGGGTCCTGGGGGTGGCGGCCGGCCCGGTCGGGAGGCCGGAATTTTTGGGCCTCGTGGGGCTTGCCGACCCCATCCGCCCGGACGCCTTGCAGGCGTTGCAGGTCCTGCGGGATTTCGGGGTGCGCGTGCGCATGGTGACCGGGGATAATGTGGCGACCGCGAAGACCGTAGCCGCAACGCTCGGCTTGACGGGCGAGGTCTGTGACCGCGCCGATATTGGTGGGGATTGCGCCGTGTACGCCGGAGTCTTCCCGGAGGACAAGTTTCATCTGGTGCAAAGGCTGCAGCAGCAACGGAAGATCGTCGGCATGACCGGGGACGGCGTGAACGATGCGCCCGCCTTGAGGCAGGCGGAGGTGGGGATCGCGGTGGAGAGCGCCACCGATGTCGCCAAGGCGGCGGCCAGTCTCGTGTTGACGAACCCCGGACTGTCCGGGGTCGCCGACGCGGTAGAGACCGGCCGGCGCGTCTATCAGCGGCTTTTGACCTACACCCTGAACAAGATCGTGAAGACCTTCCAGGTGGCGCTGTTTTTGAGCCTCGGCCTGCTGGTCTTTCAGAAATTCGTGATCACCCCCATTCTCGTTCTTTTGCTGCTTTTCGCCAACGATTTTGTCACGATGTCGCTGGCCAGTGATCATGTGCGCCCCTCACAGACCCCGGATCGCTGGGATGTGCGCGCGCTCATATTCGCCGCGCTCGTGGTCGCCATGGCATGGACCGCCTACATTTTTGGCGTTTATGCAATCGGGCAGGCCATGGGCCTACCCGTACGCGCCCTGCAGACCCTGGATTTTTTGGGGCTGGTTTTTTCCGGTCTGGCGAATGTCCTGCTGGTGCGCGAACGGGGCCATATTTGGCATTCCCGCCCCGGCGCCTTGCTGCTGTTGGCAATCGTCCTTGATACCATCGTAGTCAGCCTGCTGGCGGACTACGGCCTGCTGATGGCGCGCATCCCCTTGATCACGACAATGCAACTGCTGGGCGCAACTATCCTCTATACGCTGCTTCTCGATCAGCTCAAGGTGCCGCTGCTAGGGCATCGCAAAAAAGGGGTGCCGAACGGCCCTGCGACGACAGCCGGCACGAGCGCATCCTCGCATTAGGGGCGCGCGAGCAAGGCGAGGCGGTCGGGGCGCGTGTCGCCTTGCGCTTTGTGCGGTGTCAAAGAGTGCCGTGGCGCGGGGTAGGGGGGGTCTCGTTTTGCGCGATTTTATGAGACGAGGCGAGGTCAAACCACCGGTCCTTGGCTGCCAGGGCCATGATCGTTGGGCGCATGGTCAGTGCGCGCGTGGCTTTACCGGTGTGTCGACGATTAGCGAAAGACGGATTCGACACTGATACAAAAAAGTCATGCAATAGATAAAGATCAATAGTTATCGAATCCAGACCCGTATGATGTAGTCGTTTTAAGGCACAACGGCTGTAATACCACGTGCCCCGCAAGGACACGCTACGCCCATAAGAGGGGCTTATGGTTTTAGGGAAGGTACGGATCGGCGGGAATACGGGTGAGAATGGATCGCAAGTGTCGCTGTAAGACATGAGCCGCACCGGTCTTGCTATTCTGATACTGAGTGTTTCGTAATATCGGGAATGCTACAATTACGGATATGGCCCTGACAGGTTTGTCGGGCCCGGAGATAGAGAAGGCGAAGACGCGCCACTTAAAATAGGGGAAGGGAATCGACGTGTACAAGAATATAGTGGTCGGTATCGATGGCAGTCATACCTCGACATTGGCGCTTCAAGAAGCGATCAAAATGGCCAAGGAGCTATCCGCGCGCCTGCGGCTGGTGCATGTGGTCGACATGTTTCCGTTCACGACGGCGGATACGGGCCTGATAGATGATGCGCTTTTGGAGGAGATCCTGTTCAAGGCCGGGCAAACGATCGTAAACGAGGCGCGGGCTGAGGCGGAAAAGGCCGGTCTCAAGGTCGAAACGGCGCTGCCTCAGAACCTAAATCAGCATATCGGCATGGTCATCGTTGAAGAGGCGACGCGCTGGGGGGCGGATTTGGTGGTGGTCGGCACCCACGGCCGCCGCGGGCTCCAGCACATGATGTTGGGGAGCGTGGCCGAGACCGTGGCGCGGACCGCCACCCACCCGGTGCTGCTCGTCCCGAGCCGACGATAGGTCGGCCTGCTCAAGGGGCCTCGGGGCCCGGCGCTTGGGTCTGAGGGGCGCGGGAAGTCTCGGCATCGGGTCGAGCCTGGCAAAAGCCCGGATGAAGCGCTGTCCGTCCGGTGTGGTGGGCGTGATGCGCGTTTATTTGGGGTCTCGCAGACATGGCGCGGGGTGGCCGGATGGGGCCGTCTGCTTTTGGGTAAGGCCTTCTCATATGGAAGTGCGATGGCGCGCGAGGCAGGCCCAGAGGCGCCAGGACGTTATGTGGCAGGTGTGCGCGGCACCGGTCGAGGCGTGCGGCGCCCAAAAATTCTCGATCGTAAGGATCACGCCGCTTCTCCGGCGGCCTTTTCCCTCCATATCTCGATCCCCGCAGACAGGCACGCACCTTAAAAAGCGATCGGCACACGCCGGGACACGCGCAAAAGCCGCTGATTCGTTGCCAAAAGCCCTATTGAGTCACCGGAGCGGTTGCGCCTGGTGGAACGCCATAACTTTACTATAGGATTGCCTGCGCCCGGCATTAATCGATGCTTGTCGCAAATCGGCAGATAATCAGTAGTTTTGTGGAGCGATCTTTCGTTATGGATGAAATCGGCTGTCATAAAAGGGATTTAATGGTCGAAATGAATCCATTACAAATGGACAAAGATCCATGTATTATGGGATGGTCGCGTCATATAGTGACGACGTGCCTTAAGAAAGGAGGCTGCGAAAGATCCAAGCGATAGGCGATTGGGTTTTTTCTCAAGAACAACAGTCCGCCTAAGGTTGCCTTCGGGATTTTGAGGCGATCGAAAGAAGGATGAGTGTATGGACGGCGACGTTGCAGAACAGGACACAAGGACCAGGCCTGTGGAAGGTCGTGCGGTAGTGCTTGGATTTGGCAATATTCTCCAAAAGGACGACGGCATCGGCGTGCATGCGCTGCGATGGCTTCAGGCGGATTTAGACCTAGCAGGTTGCTGAAAAAGCCTTCATGAGTCCGCTTGTGGACGGTGCAATACGCATCAAAATACCCATGTATTTAAATGCCGGAGTGTCGGGATGCGCGGTGAAGTCGATCCCCGGGGCCATCTGTTCAGCTATTTCTCGCCGAAATCGCGCGTGCCGCCGTCGAGTACCTGGCCTTCGATCTCGACAGGCATGTGCTCGTCATACGCACCGACATGACCCATTACGCGGAGGCCTTGCGCGAAGTGGCGACCGCCAAGGGCGACGTGCCATCGCGCAAGGGTTATCCGGTCTATCTCTACTCTGACCTGGCCGACATCTATGAGCATGCCGGCCGCATCAAGGGACGTCCCGGCTCGACCACCATGATGCCCGTGCTGAGCATGCCCAACGACGACATCACCAACCCCATCCCCGACCTCATCGGCTACATCAC
>JAKBUS010000124.1 GCA_021841585.1 Pseudomonadota bacterium
ATGGGCAAAAACGGGCGTGTTCCGGGGTGAATAGCGAAAGACGGGCTAACGTTCGTTGCGTAGTCCCACCCATGAGGAACGCAACGAATGAACGAGACTAGGCACACAGCGCCAGGGCCGGATGGCGGCGAGACCTTTGAGTCCACACAAGCACTCTTTCAACGTTGGCGGGAGAGCCGTCCGCGGGGCGCACGGATCCCCAAGGCCTTATGGGCCGCGGCCGTGGAGATGGCCCGAGAGGTCGGGGTGGCGCAGACGGTACAGCACCTGCATGTGGATGGCCCGCGGCTCCTAAAGCGCATGGAGGGCACAAGGCGTGCGCGGGCCGCCGACCCGCACACCATGACCTTTGTGGCATTGCCGGGACTTGTGCCCGCGGCCAGGACAGGAGCGGCTGAGTGTGTCGTGGAGCTTCAGAATGCGCATGGGGGGACGATGCGGGTGAGCTTGCAGGGCCCGGGGCTTACCCAGCTGGCCCCGCTGTGCGCGGCCTTCTGGGGGACGCCATGATCGCCATCACCCCGCACATGCGTGTACTGGTGGCCGTGGAACCGGTGGACTTCCGGGCCGGCATCGACGGGCTGGCGCAACAGTGTCGAATGGTCCTGCAAGAAGACCCCTTCCGGGGCACGGTGTTTGTGTTCCGTAGCCGCTCGCACACGGCGATCAAATTCCTGATTTATGACGGCCAGGGGTTCTGGCTCTGTCATAAGCGCCTCTCGCGGGGCCGGTTTCGCTATTGGCCAAAGGCCGCCGACGGGGTGGTAAGCGAGGTGCTCACGCACGAGGTGCAGGTCTTGTTGAGCGCGGGGGACCCGACGCGGTCCCAAGCCCCGCCGCCGTGGCGCCCGGTGGGCGCTAAGCAGGGGCCGCGCTCGCCGGCTGCGGTCCCGCGGGGCGGGGACGAGGCCGGGCTGGGGGGAAGGGCTTGCGTTCCATAACCACGCGCGGTAAGATCTGTCCCCATGGAGATCTTGCTACGCTATCGCGGCCGCGCCGTCACGACCACCGACGCGCATTTCATCCGTGCCTTGATCGCCGCCCACCCCGAGCAAAGCCGGCGGGCGTTGTCGGCGACGCTCTGTGAGGCCTGGGACTGGCGGCAGGACAACGGCGCCCTGCGCGCGATGGTCTGCCGGGGACTCATGCTGGCGCTCGCGCGCGCAGGGCACATCACCTTGCCGCCTAAGCGCCGCACGCCGCCCAATCCCTTAGGCGTGCGCACCTCGGGTGTGGTGGGTACGGGTGGGACGCCGCTTCCGATCGACACCACGCCGCTTACGGGGTCCTTGCGCGCCTTAGGGGCGCTTACGCTCGTGTCGGTCCGCCGGACCCCTCAGGAGGCCCTCTTCAAGGGCCTCATGGCGGCTTATCATTATCTCGGCTACACGCAGCCCGTGGGCGAACACCTGAAGTTCCTGGTCTATGCCGGGACGCGCCCGGTGGCACTCGGCGCGTGGAGCTCGGCCCCCCGGCATCTGGGGCCCCGGGACCGGTTCCTCGGCTGGTCGCCTGCGGTGCGCCGCCAGAACATCGGCGGCATCGCCTATAACACGCGCTTTTTGATCCTGCCGTGGGTCCAGGTCCCCCACCTGGCCTCGCACGTCCTTGCGCGCATGACCCGCGCGCTCCCGCAGATGTGGGCCGACGCCTATGGCCACCCGGTGTATTGGGCCGAGACCTTCGTCGATACCACCCGCTATCGCGGCACCTGCTACCACGCGGCCAACTGGCAGGTCCTGGGCCAGACCCAAGGGCGCGGCAAGGACGATCAGACCCACCAGGCGAACCGCAGCCTCAAAGACGTGTTGGGCTTGCCGCTGTGCCGGGACTATCGCGCCCGCTTGTTGGGCGTGGCATGAGCGGGCACAAGAAGCGGGCGCGGCCCGCATCGCCACAACGCCTTGCGGTGCCGATCAAGGATATCACCGCCATCGTCGAACGAACGCGCGCGGTCTTGAGCACCGAAGAACACGCCGCCTTACGCGCGGCTGTCGATACCCTGGCCTTGGTTCAGGCCGAGTTGCAAACCAAGAATGCCTCGATCGCACGGTTGCGCAAGATGATTTTCGGGGCTCGCACGGAGAAGACTCGCGCCGTGCTCGGGGAGAACGCAGGCGAGGATCGTCATGCGCCAGACACCGAGGCGGCGGGATCGGAGACAACGTCGCCGGAGGGCGCACCGCCAAAACCCAAGGCCCAAGGCCATGGCCGTAATGGCGCGAGCGCCTATACCGGGGCCGAACAGGTCACGGTGGCGCATCCCGACCTCCACAGCGGAGACGCCTGTCCCCACTGCATGGAGGGGACGCTGTACCTGCAAAACGAGCCCGCCCAACTTGTGCGCATCACCGGCATGGCGCCCTTGAGCGCCACGGTCTATGCCTGCGACCGGCTGCGCTGCCATCTGTGCGGCGAGGTCACCACCGCCCCGGCCCCGGAGGGCGTGGGACCCGAGAAATACGACGCCACCGCGACCAGCATGGTCGGGCTCTTGAAATACGGGG
>JAKBUS010000007.1 GCA_021841585.1 Pseudomonadota bacterium
ACAACCGCCCCACGAGGTGATCCGATTGGCCTCCGCGCGCCTGAAGGCCCCCCGGGAGGACATCTTCGAGGCCCTGCAGGGGGATCTTACGGAAAGCCACCGCTTCGTCCTCGATGAACTGATGCAGCACATCGGGGAGATCGAGGCGCGCATCGCCCGTTTCGACGCAAGCCTGCTCGCCGGACTGGATAACGAACGCAATATCCTGGCCCTGCTGCAAACACTGCCCGGTGTGGATCTCATCGGCGCCGCCATGCTCCTGGTCGAAATCGGCGCCGACATGGACGTCTTCGGAAGCCCGGATCGCCTGGCCTCCTGGGTGGGTGTCTGTCCCGGCAACAACGAGACATGCCAGAGGGCTTCAATCCCCAAGGCTGCCTCGAACAGCTTGGTCTCCGCCATGACCGCCACTCCTCATCAGGTTCTCTGGCGGTATTCTATCCATGATGGGTACCCACTCGGAATTCAACAAAGGCAATGAAATAGGCTTTTGGTGAGGCTCAAGGTAAGATCGACGCGACTGCGGATTTGGGACCTGATGCAGTTACGGGCGCGCTTGCCCCAGATTACGAAGGTTTTGTCCCGATAGCGGCTGCGGGTGGGGTTTCGGGCCTTGGGTGTGTAGTGCCGGACGGCATCGGTGTGGTTTTGATACGCGCAGTCGCTCTCAGACGTTGGTGGCCGCGCCATAATAAGGATCAGGCTTTACCATGGTGTCATGAGCGTCGGCGGCGGTGGCCACCGGCCATAGGCTACATGGCCTACTATATACGGTCTGCCGTACCGCATGGATGATCGCGGATTGGCAGACCATTCTTGCAGGCGCCTTATTTATTCTTCAAAGGTTCATGCACATGAATCGCGCTCTCAGTTAGATTAATAGATATAGAATATATTATTACGATATGTGTATATAAAGAATACTGTAAACAACTATGTACATGGAAACGATACGCGGTACGACTTCACCCTTGAAGAGCGCCACGAACCCGCATGGGCGAGTCCGTGGCGGATTGGGCCCGGCTCTGTGGCGTGAGTCCCCGGCAATATCGTCGCTATGAGAGAAAAGAGTCAGGCGCGCCTCGGGCGCGGCAAGCCGCATTGTATGCCCATGTCGAGCGGTATGTTATTCAAAGACTGCTCGTCAATACCAAGGGGCGCGATTTCGTGGTCGGCAATCTGCACGGTCATCACGCCGCTTTCGAGTCGCTTCTGAAAGAGGCGTGCTTCGATCCCTTCCGGGATCGAGTCTTTTCGCTGGGCGACCTCGTAGAGCGCGGTCCAGACAGTTTTCAGACCTTGCGCCTACTGCAAGAGCCCTGGTTTTTCGCGGTACGCGGCAACCATTAACGAGATCGGCTACCTGCCGCTCACACGGGAGGAGGCGCACCTGTTCTTTCGGCTGCTGACCCGACGCTATGAGAAGGCGCCGTTGATCCTGACCTCCAACAAGAGTTTTCTGGACTGGGGTGAGATCTTCGGCGATCAAGTGCTCGCGACCGCCATCCTCGACCGGTTGCTGCACCACGCCACGACCTTGAACATCAAAGGAGAAAGCTATCGACTGAAAGAGAAACGCAAGGCGGGGCTTCTCGGGAAGACGCCCAGGACCGAGACCGCAAAGCCGGAGACAACGGGCGAATAGGGGACATTTTACCCTTCCGAAAAGGGCTCATGCGGCGTATCGAGGGAGAGCGATTCCACTTCCATGACCTGCGGGCAGTCGCGGCGAGTCGTTCGGAAAACGCTCAGGAATTGCTCGGGCATGACGATCCGCGCACGACGAACCGGGTCTATCGACGGGGGCCGCGCACGGTCAAACCGGCGGCGCTCAAGGGCTGAATATTGGAATTTCCAATATCCGGGCCGTTTTCGGGGTGAGAGAAAAGACGCTAAGTCCTTGATTTATTGGTCGGGGCGAGAGGATTTGAACCTCCGACCACCTGAACCCCATTCAGGTGCGCTACCAGGCTGCGCTACGCCCCGTTCCGGCAGGCATCATACCGTAAGCGCTGCGCGTATCAAAGATGCCGTTGATGGGGGGTGGGGGGTGCTCAGGCCCTCGTGGAAGGCCGATCTGGGCGTAGCGGGCCAGACGGGGTGCGCGCATCGCATCGCCAAGGGGGCCGGGAGCCCGTAGAATACGCGGATGCTCAATGTCCGTGATCTGTCATTCCGGGTGGGTGGCGACGAGCTCTTCCACGACGTCTCGTTTGAAGTCTACCGGGGCCAGCGTATCGGCCTCGTCGGCCGCAACGGCTCAGGGAAATCCACGCTTCTCAGGATCATCCATGAGCGCCTAGAGCCGGAGGAGGGGCGGCTTGAGTTCGCGGGAACGGTGAGCGTCGTGGCGGTCGCCCAGGAGACCCCGGACACGGATGCCTCGGTACTGGCGTTTACGCTGGACGGGGATTCGGAGTTGCGGGCCCTGGAGGAGCGGCTTGCAAGCGGGGTGCACGATGAGCGTTATTTTGCCGCCCAGGCCCGTTACGAGGCGATCGGCGGCTTTGGCGCCGCAGCGCGCGCAAGCCAGCTCTTGGCCGGGCTGGGTTTTTCGCAAGAGGACCTAGGGCGGCCTGTCCGGGTGTTGAGCGGTGGTTGGCGCATGCGCATCAATCTCGCCCGTGCGCTTATGGCGCGCGCCGATCTGTTGCTGCTGGACGAACCCACCAACCATCTGGATCTCGAGGCCATCGCCTGGCTCGAGCAGTACCTGGCGCGCTTCGACGGGGCGCTCTTGGTGGTATCGCACGACCGGGATTTCCTGAATGCGGTGGTCAATCGGGTGGCGGCGATCCACGACCACACCCTGTCTTTGTATGTGGGATCCTACGACGCTCATATCGAGCGCCGCGCCCTCGAGGCCGCTCAGCGGGAGGCGGCGGAGAGTAAGCAGGCGGCGCAGGTCGAGGCGCTGGAGCGTTTCGTGGCGCGCTTTCGGGCCAAGGCCAGCAAGGCGCGCCAGGCGCAGAGCCGCTTGAAGATGCTGGAGCGCATGGAACGCGTCACAAGACTTCGTGGCGAGGTCAGTTACACGCTGCCGTTGAAGGGTCCCGAACGCGTGCCGGATACCTTGATCACGCTACGCGATGTGGCCTTCGGTTACCCCGATGCCGCCGCATTGTTTGCGGGCGTGGGGATCACGGTAGCGCCAGGTGATCGTATCGGCGTGATCGGCCGCAACGGCGCCGGCAAGTCGACTTTCCTGAAGGTCCTTTTAGGGGCGCTTGCGCCGACCGCGGGCACGCGCACCGCGACCGCCGGCATCACTGTCGGATATTTTGCGCAGCATCAACTCGAGCAGCTCAATCTGCAGGGTACGCCGCTATCCTACATGGCGGCCCTGGACCCGGCCGCACCCTTGCAGGCCTTGCGCGACTTTCTGGGAGGCTTTGGCTTCGGCTCGGCCGGTCTGGAGCGCGCGATCCAGGGCCTGTCGGGCGGGGAGAAGAGCCGCCTCGTCCTGGCCGGCCTGTCGTGGGGCCGCCCCCATCTCCTGTTGCTAGACGAGCCCACCAACCATCTCGATCTCGAGATGCGCGAGGCCTTGGGTTACGCCCTGCAGGACTATAGCGGGGCCTTGATTCTGGTGTCGCATGATCGCCATCTGATCCGCTCATGCGCGGACACCTTATGGCTGGTGGGAGACCGCGGGGTGCGGGAGTACGCCGGCGACCTCGAGGACTATCAGCGCGAGACGGTCGCATCGCGCGCGCCGAAGGCCGCAGTGCGCCCCACAAGGGAGCCGCGGCGGTCCACCATATCCCCCAAGACCTATCGGCGCGAGCAACAGGCCATCGAGGCGCGCATGGCGGCGGATGCCGCGCGTCTTGCCGAGATCGACGCGGTATTGGGCGATCCGCGCGCCTACCAGCAGGGGGGAGAGACCATAAAAATCCTGCAGGCCGAGCGCGCGGTCGTCACGGCCCGCCAGGCAGCCGACGAGGAGGAGTGGCTGGCGCTGGAGGAAAAGCTGGCCGAAGTCTCGGCGCGCCTACTTTAGATCCTGCGGGGTCTGGCCCGGCACCCATAGGGCGCCCTCGGGCGAGATCTCTTTTTTCCAGAAAGGTGCGCGGGTCTTCAGGGCATCGACGATTGCCTGGCAGCCGGCGAAGGCCTCGGCCCTGTGCGCCGACCATACGGTGACAAGCACGATGCGTTCGTGGCAGGCGAGGCGCCCGTAGCGATGGATGATGAGCACCTCTTGGAGATTGTGGCGGGCCTGGGCGGATGCGCCGATGCGGGATAGCTCCGCGTGTGTCATCTCCGGGTAGTGCTCGATCTCGAGCGCCGTGATCGTGCGATCCTGCGCGGTGTCGCGCACCGTACCGACGAAGCTTACCCGCGCGCCCGCGCCCTTGACGTCAAGGGCCTGCGCCTCGCGCTCGGCATCGAAGTCCTCGGTCTGCAGCCTTATGATCATCAGCCGCCGCTCACGGGCGGAAAGAACGCCACCTCGTCACCGTCATGAACGAGGCTTGTCAGCGATGCGTGCTCGCAATTAATGGCCACGAGGAGGGGCTTGGGGAGGTCGGCTACGCGCGCGCCAGCGAGTGCCGCCAGTATGTCCGAGGCGCGCTGAGGTGTAGTCGCTGCTACCAGGCTGCGCGTGTCGCACCCCAGGATCTCGCGCACGACGGCAAAACAGCGAACCGTGATCACATCAGCCTCCCAGGCGCATCATGTAGACGGGGGCGGCGCGCGTGGGGTCGTCGTTGAAGGTATGCCGCTCCGGTTTCTCATGCCAGACCTTGGCGCAAATAAGGTCGGCCAGCGCCTCGGGCGTCAATCCGGCGCGCAGCGGCGTGAGGAGATCGACCCCGTCGTCCTGGCCCAGGCAATACACGAGGCGCCCGGTGGAGGTCAGGCGCACGCGGTTGCAGCTGGCACAGAAGTTCTCGCTGATGGGGCTTATGAAGCCGATGTCGCTGGCAAAGCCGGTGACGCAAAATCGCCGGGCGGGCCCGTCATCGGGTGCCCGCGGCCGCGCCACCAGGGCATGCGAGTGGGCGATGCGTGCCTCGGCCTCGGCCACGCTTACATAGCTTTCGGCGCGGCTCATGCTGCCCGCGACCCCCAAGGGCATGGTCTCTATGAACTGAATGTCGAAGCCCTCGGCCAGCGCGAAATCGACGAGCGACGGGATCTCGGCAAAATTCTCGTCTTTCAGAAGGACCACATTGAGCTTGATGCGCGGTATGAATTCACGCGCGATGAAAAGACCGCGCAGGACCCGGTTCAGATCGCCGCCGCGTGTGATGCGTGCGAAGCGCTCCGGTATGAGGCTGTCGAGACTTACATTGAGGCGCTTCAGGCCCGCTTGCGCGAGTGCTTGAGCCAGCCGGTCGAGCAGGTAGCCGTTGGTGCTGACGCTCAGTTTCTCAATGCCCAAGTTGTGGGCATAAGCGACACGATCGACAAGCCAGGGATAGAGCAGCGGCTCGCCACCGGTGAAGCGCATATGGCGCACGCCGAGGCCGCGAAACACCGAAAGCAGCTGGTCGAGTTCAGCGGGCGTCAGGTGGTCCTTGCGCGCGAAGCGCGGCGTGCCTTGTTCGGGGGAGCAGTACCGGCAGCGGAGGTTACAGTGCTCGGTCAGCGATACCCGCAGATAAGAGATGCGACGGCCAAAACGGTCATGAAGATCCCTCGCCGGTGGGGCGAGAGCCACGGCGCCTAACGTATCATGTGCGATCCCAGGTTCCAGAGCGGCCTCCCTCCTTGTGCACCAAGCGGATTCCGTCAATGACCATGCCGCGGTCCATGGCCTTACACATATCGTAAACGGTAAGAAGCGCAACGCCTACAGCTGTCAGGGCCTCCATCTCCACGCCGGTCACATAGCGGGTGCGGACACTGACCGAGCAGCGCAGACAAGTGGCGTCGACGAAGTCCCAGGCGACATCGAGCCCCGAGATCGGCACCTGATGGCAGAGCGGTATCAAGGCATCCGTGCGTTTGGCGGCCTGAATGGCGGCAAGCCGTGCCACACCCAGGACATCTCCCTTGCGGATCGTGCCGGCGCGGATGGTGTCGGCGGTCGCCTGGGCCATGGTGATGTGTCCCTCAGCCGTGGCAACCCTGGACGTGACCCTCTTCTCAGTCACATCCACCATCCGCGCCTGGCCGTGCGCATCGAAGTGCGTAAGGCCGCCTTTTTCCCTCTGGTCCGCCATGGCCCGACTCTCGCGCTCGTGATCTTCGGGCACTATAGCGGTCGGCACCGATAAGCTCTAGCGCTTCTCGTAGCTCGGCACAAGCCGCGATTTCCCGGCCACCGCCGCCGGGCTCACCGTCCCGCCACGCAAGGCGGGATGCATCTGCGGCAAGGAGCCAGGCATGCGCCCATGGTAGAGATTCACGACGTGCTGGGCCTCCACGAAGAACAGGTAGCGCTCAAGCCCGATCCCGATGAAGGCCAGCAGCGGGGCCAATAGCACGCCCAGGCCAAGGGACACGTGAGCGGCGGCAAGCAGGATGGCCACGGGCGCCAGGAACCCCAGGGCATAGACCGCGATCTTGAAGTTCCGGGCGCGGACCGGGCTTATGCAGTTGCTGAACTCATGAGTCAAAAATGTACCAAAGGTGTGCCCCTGATCAAGGAGCTTTACCCGCCCACCCGTGAAACCCGTGGCGGTCTGCAGGGTCGTGCCGCTCGGGGCGCCGATCCAGAAATAATAAATCGCCTTCATGACCCCGGCCGCCACCAGCAGGGCACAAGCGGCGCTTACCAGTATGAGATCCGGGCCGTCGGCAAGCACCCGGCTGGTTGCGACGATGGTCATGCCGAGCGCAAGCCCAAGGGCGTAAAAATTGGCCGGGACAAGCGGCGTATGCCATTGCCGTATGGTCCGCAGGCAGGCATAGATCATGCCCTGGCAGAAGATCGTGGCAAGCCCGATCAGGCCCGCGACGTTGCCGAGCACGAGTGCCCCGTCATCCTGGTCGGTGTTTGTAAAGAACACCCAACCCAGATAGGCGATGGCGACTGGATAGAACATCACCGCGAATACGCCCTCGCGCGCAAGCCACGAGGTCCGCCAGCGCGTGAACGCCCGCCAGGCATTCTTCGGGTTCGCGAGGTGCGCGGTCGACGACACCATGCCTATGGTCACGAGCAGCAACGCAAGTGCCACAAGGATGGCAGTACGCAACGGGCTCAAGCCCCCGTCGATGGTAAAGTCGTTGACGACCACGACCATCGCCATAAGACCGAATCCGGCGCCCGAGAAGAGCGTTAGGAATATGACGGCAAGTGACGGGTTCATATTTTAAGCCCCCTATGATGAGTTTTAACGTTCGACGACACGGTTGACCCACTCCTTGACCTTGCGCGCCAGCGATCCGCGCGGGAGGTCGGAGGTGGGTATCGCCGGCCGTGTCCGTGGTGGCAGATAATGGTTTGTCGGGTTGTAGTTGAGCTCGGGCATGAGCGCATAACCGCCGCGCTCGCGCACCGCGCGGCTCGTGGTGCTCTCCGGGTCGTCCAGATCGCCGAACAGGCGGGCATGGGCCGGGCAGGCGAGCACACACGCCGGCTGCCTGTCCTCGACCGCCAGCGTCTCGTCGTAGATGCGGTCCACGCACAAGGTGCACTTCTTCATGGTACCTGACTCGCGATCGAGCTCGCGCGCGCCGTATGGACATGCCCAGGAGCAGTAGTTGCAGCCCATGCATTTGTCCTGATCGACGAGCACAATGCCGTCTTCGGGACGCTTGTAGGAGGCGCCCGTCGGACACACGGTCACGCACTCAGCGTTCTCGCAGTGCATGCACGACATCGGGAAGTTGATGGTTTTATTGTTCGGGTATTCACCGATCTCGTAATGGCGAATACGGTTGAACCATACCCCGGATGGTTCCTTGCCATAGGGATCGTAATCCGTGAGCGGTGCGGTGATGGAACTCGTGTTCCATTGTTTGCAGGCCGTCGCGCATGCGTGACAGCCGACGCAGGTGTCGAGATCGATGACAAGGCCTAGGCGCATGACAGACTCCTTTATCTCGCTTTGGCGCGCGTGTTATAGCGCAGGATATCGGGCTTCGGTGCCGCGTTCGGTAACGGCGGGACATTGGCGAACGTTGGCCAGACGCCTTCCTCGCCAGGGGCGGCGCGCGTGACCTTTACGCGCAGGTCATACCACGCCGCCTGCCCGGTGACCGGGTCGGAATTGGTGAGGCGCCGCTCGCCGGGCTTCTCGGGAAGGAGCTCCGAGATCAGGTGGTTCATGAGGAAGCCCTCGGTGGCCTCGGGACCGCCGGGTTTCAGTCCCCACGTGCCCGATTGCTTGCCGATCGCGTTCCAGGTCCACACCGTGTCTTCCTGGCAGCCCTCAATGAGGCGCAGCTGCACACGGATCTTGCCGTTGTGCGATTCGACCCACACCCAGTCCTCATCCTTGAATCCAAGACTCTCGCCGCGGGCACGGTTCATGTAGAGATGGTTTTGGGCAATGATCTGCCGAAGCCAGGCGTTCTGCGAATCCCAGGAGTGGTACATCATCATCGGGCGCTGGTTGACGGCGAAGAACGGATACTCCTCCTTGTCGATGCGCTGCTGCTCCAGCGGCTCATAGTAATCCGGCAGGGGATCGAAATAGGTGGCCAAGCGCTCCTGATCGACGCGCTCCTTGGGGGTCGGGCCATCATAGAGCCCGAGTCCGGCCAAGCGGAACCGCTGAATGGCCTCGGAGTAGAGCTCGATCACGATCGGCTCGGCGGCCTTCAGAAAGCCCGCCTCCTTGGCGAATTCCAGGTAGCCCTTGTTGCCGAACCGCATATAGCGGATGCCCTTGGGCAGGTGATACTGGAAGAAGCCCTGGTTTTCGATGTAGCGTTCCCACTGCTGGGGATTGGGTTCGCCGCGCAGCGACTTGCTGCCGTCGGCACCCCGGTAGCCAGCCAGGAAGCCGATGCCGGGTTCGCGCTCGTAATAGGTGATGAAGTCCTTGTAGCCCTTGTACTTGGGCGTGCCATCGGCGTTTGTAAACACCGGAAGCTTCAGACGCGCGCCGATCTCGATCATGACCTCCTGCCAGGGCCGGACATTACGGTCGAGCGCGAGCAGCGGGTGACGAATGGAGTCGGCGACCGCGTCCGGTTCGGAGATCGGCCGGTCGAGGAGCGAGATCGCGTCGTAGCGCTCGAGATAGGTGGTATCCGGCAGCACGAGGTCGGCAAAATGCACGGTCTCGGAGTGGAAGGCGTCGACCACCACCAGAAACGGGATTTTGTATTCCCCGTCGGGGCCCTTCGCGCGCAGCATGTCCTGGATATTGGCGGTGTTCATGCTCGAGTTCCAGGCCATGTTGGCCATGAAGAACAACAGCGTGTCTATCGGGTAAGGATCGGCGTTGACGGCGTTTGTGATCACCATGTGCATGAGGCCGTGATTGGCGATCGGCGCCTCCCAGGAATAGGCCTTGTCGATGCGCAGCGGCCGCCCCTCGTCATCGATCACGAGATCCTCGGGGGCGGTCGGGAAGCCGAGCGGGTGCGAATCGAGCGGCGTGTTGGGGGCGCTGTGGCGCGCGGGCTTGCCGGGTGAGGGCACCGGCCGCGGATAGGGGGGCTTGGCGCGGAATCCCCCGGGGCAGTCGATCGTGCCGAGCAGGATCTGCAGGAAGTGGATGGCGCGCGCCGCCTGAAAACCGTTGGAGTGCGCCGAGACCCCGCGCATGGCGTGCATGGACACCGGCCGGCCAATGAACTTGTCGTGCTTGCGGCCCGCCCAGTCGGTCCATTCGACGGCGATCTCTATGGTCTCCTTGAAGGCCACATGAGCCATTTCCAGCGCCAGACGCTCAATGGTGGCAGCCGGCACGCCGCAGATCTTGGCGGCGTTTTCGGGCGCGAAGCGCTCATCCATATAGCGCTCGGCAAGCAGTGTCATTACGGTCTTTACCGTGCGCCCGTCGGCCGTCTTGTGTTCGCCAAAGAGCGCCGGGTGGCAGGAGGCGTCGAGGCCGTTTACGAACGCCTCTTTCTTAAGGTCCCAGGCAAGCGGATTCCCGGCCTCGTCGCGATAGATCAGTCCGTCACCCTTCTCGCCGGGGGTCTGCACCACGAGGAATGGGGCATTGGTGTAGCGAATCAGGAACTCCCAGTCAAACAGCTCGCGCGAGAGCAGGACGTGGATCATGGATAACGCCAGTATGGCGTCGGTGCCGGGCCGGATCGGCACCCATTCATCGGCGACCGCCTGATAGCCGGTGCGCGCCGGGTTGATGCCGACGAACTTGCCGCCGCGGCTCTTCAGTTTCTCGATGCCGATCTTCATGGGGTTCGAGTTGTGGTCCTCGGCAACCCCCCAAAGCATGAAATACTTGGTGCGGTCCCAGTCGGGATCGCCGAATTCCCAGAAGGCGTAACCCAAAGTATAGAGTCCGGCGGCGGCCATGTTCACCGAACAAAAGCCACCATGCGCTGACCAGTTGAGCGTGCCGAACTGTTCGGCGAACAAGCGCGTGAGCGCCTGCATCTGGTCGCGGCCGGTAAAAAATGCGAATTTGTTGGGATCGGTGGCGCGAATGCGCGCGAGCCGTTCGGTCAGCATGTCCAGCGCCTGGTCCCAGGAGATCTCGACAAACTCTCCGGCGCCGCGCTCGGTACCGGGCTTGCGCATGAGCGGGCTGCGCAGGCGCGCCGGCGAGCACTGCTTCATGATGCCCGCCGATCCCTTGGCGCACAGCACGCCTTTATTGATCGGGTGGTTGCGGTTGCCTTGGATGAAGCGGACCTGATTGTTCTCGATCGTCACCTTGATGCCGCACCGGCAGGCGCACATATAGCAGGTGGAATACTTCACCTCCGACGTGCCATGCTCGTGATCGTGTTGTGCTGTGGCCATACGGTCTCCCAAAACATAAAGGTAGCGACGCTTGAACGGTACACGAAAAGCGTGCCGGAATACCAGAGGATTGTTTTGATAACCTGATAAGAATCAGATAGTTATTTCACTGTGTGATGAGGCATATCACGCAGATTTATAGAAGACGGCCGGCGCGGCAGCCGGGGGCTTGTAAAAAAGGGGCAGAGTATGGAGTTTTTGCGCTACAAAAAGGCCCGGGGCGGTTATCGCCTGGGTGTGAATATCGCCGGCACCTTCCACGATCTCGGCGATTGCTACCGGCAGTACCGGGATTTGGCGGGCCGGAGACTACCGGGTCTCCCGGCGGCGCTGGCGGCCGCGAGTCTTCGTGCGCTTCTGGCATCACCCGGGGTCGATGCCTTTCTCGACGCCTTGCGCGGCGATGGCGCGCCGGCCGGCGTCAGCGCCCTGGATGGCGCGGCCCTCGTGCTCGGCGCCCCGCTGCACGACCCCGGCCGCTTCATCGGCATCGGTCTTAACTATCGGAGCCATGCGCGCGAGATCGGGCAGGCGGTTCCCCCCGAGCCGCCGCTCTTTGCGAAATGGGCCAACGCCATCACCGGTCCGCGCGCTGACGTCAGGCTGCCCGCGCAGTCGCAGGCGGTCGACTACGAAGTGGAGCTCGGTGTCGTCATTGGCCGGCGCGCGCGGCAGGTGGCGGTGAAGGAGGCCCTGGATTATGTGTTTGGCTACACCGTGATCAACGACGTAAGTGCCCGTGACCTGCAGTTTCGTACCGGCCAATGGCTTGCCGGAAAGATCAGTGATGGTTTCGCGCCGATGGGCCCCGCGGTGGTGGAGAGGGCCGATGTGGGGCCCCCGCACGATCTAAAACTCGAGACCTGGGTCAACGGGGAACTACGTCAGCAGGGCCGCACCTCGGACATGATCTATGACGTCCCGGCGCTTGTCAGTCATCTTTCGCATCTCATTACGCTCGAGCCAGGCGATGTCATCGCCACCGGCACGCCTCCGGGGGTCGGCATGAGCCGCACGCCCCCTTCCTATCTCGCCGCGGGCGATGTGGTGCGCATGCGGATTACGGGGGTAGGAGTGATCGAAAACCGCTTTATCGCCGCTGATTGAAGGGGCCTTTCCGGGGCCCGGAGGCGGGAGATTGCCGCAATGCGTGCCGCGCGGGCACAGGCAAGCGGCAGGCGCCTGGCAAAACCCTGAAGGACCCTTACGCCGCCGGCATGGCGATCGCATGAGGTCCAGGGGCCGCTGCGCTTGCGGTCAATAGGCGCGTTTTTCGCACTGTACGGTGAGGACGTCGAGATGAAACGAGCCATCTTCCCCCACGCCTAGCCGCGAGCGCGCCTCGGCCGGGGCTTGCGACAGTAGATCCTCGATTGCATCGATCCGCGAGCGCGGCGTCTTGGCACGCGTCACCCAGTCGGCGAATACCAGATGAATACGGAAATGATCCGTGCGCAAAAGCGCAAGGTCGTGCGTTGCAAGCAGCGCCATCCACGTAGAGACCGTGTAGTTGCGGACATGGGTCGGATCACGCAAGACCTCGATGGCCTGGAGATGGGTATCGGCCAGCGGGTCGTCGGGGGTGACGCTGTCGGTCAGGATGAAGGTACCGCCAGGGCGTAGGACGCGTCCGATCTCGCGTATCCCGGCTGTCACGTCGCGCCAGTGGTGGGCGCTGAAGCGGCATGTGACGAGATCCATGGCCTCATCGGCGAACGGGAGCCGGGCCGCGGGGGCCTCCTGGAAGTCGATATGGCCATGGCCGGCCTCGCGGGCGCGCTTGGTGGCGATCGCAAGCATGGCGGGGCTTGCGTCTATGGCCTGCACGTGGGTGCAGAACGGGGCCAGCGCCAAGGCCACGTGCCCGGGTCCACAGCCGACATCGAGGGCCTGGCGGGGGCGCAGCCGCTCGGCGGCCTCACGAAACAGCGCGAGATCCGGGCCCTCGGCATGCACGGGGCTTTTTTCGTAGCGCGCGGCGACATCGTCGAACTGGCGCGTGACATCTTGCTCGTGGCTCATGACAAACCTTCCTTGTAATGAAAGACCAAGCCAGCATACATCCCCCGCATGCTGGTACCAGATAGGGCTGTTATACTGGTATAAAGACTACCGGGATCGACATGACAACCAGGCCCGAAGAGCTGGGGCGATTTGTGCGGATGCTGCGCGAGCGCGCCGCGCCGCCGAAGACGCCAAGCGCGCGGCGGCGGCGCACGCCGGGCCTGCGCCGCGAGGAATTGGCCACGCTGTGCGGGATCAGCGTCACGTGGTACACATGGATCGAGCAGGGGCGCGCGCCCCAGGTCTCCCCAGACACCCTCGCGCGGCTTGCCGATGCGCTGGCCGTGACCGACGCCGAACGGCGCTATCTCTGGGAGGCGGCCGGGCTCGCGCCGCAGCGCGCGCCGCGCCGGACGCCGCGTGTCCCGCCGGCGATCACATCGGTCCTGGGGCGCATCGCAAGTCCGGCCTATTGCCTGGGACGCTATTGGGATGCGCTGGCCTGGAACGAAGAGGCCGAGGCGCTGTTTCCAGATTGGCTTGGGCCCAACGGCCAGGAACGCAATCTGCTGCGCTTTATGTTCTGCGTGCCGGCGGCGCGTGATTTCGTGATCGATTGGCCGCAACGCGCGCGCCGTCTGGTGGCGGAGTTTTCGGCGGATGCCGGGGATCTTGTGGGAGAGGGGCAATATGAGGAGCTGGTTGCGAACCTTGACCGCCAGAGCGCCGAGTTCCGGGCCTATTGGCAACGGCGCGAGGTCTCGTTCCGCGATCCCGCGGTGAAGACCTTTCGCCATCCGGCTCTGGGTCTCGTGGTCTATGAGCAAACCACCTTCGCCTCGCTCGTCGAGCGAGACTTAAAACTTGTGGTGCTGTGCGCGCGCACCGGGACCTAGGGGATCGAGACGAACGGCGGCACGCCGCCCGCCCGTCTCGCCCAAGTCCCGCTGTGACCTCTAGCGGCTCTTGCGAGCCGCCTTCTTTTTCGCTGGTGCAGCCTTCACCGCGCCACTGGCCGCTTTCGCCGTGCTCTTTACCGCGCTCTTCGCTGTGCTCTTTACCGCCGTCTTCTCGGTCGGACCGCCGCTCAGGTTCTCCTCTAGAAACGCCAATAATTCCCCAATGGTGCTAAGTACGGGGGAGTAGCGTATCGAGCGGCCTTCACGCGACGGTTTGATAAGCCCGGCTTGCGTCAGCTGCGACAGGTGGAAAGACGATGTCGCCGGAGCGAGCTTGAGGCGCAAGGCAATCTGACCGGCCACGAGTCCGCTCGGCCCCACCTTGGCCAGCAATCGGACGATGCCAAGTCGTGTCTCCTGTGCAAGTGCCGTAAGAGCGCGCGTTGCCGCAGTAATTTTCATTGTCATCGGTTGAGTTTACCTTAATAGTTACTATCAATTTACCAAGGACAACGCCGCCTGTGTTTGGTTCCGAGAACCTCCGCATCGAGAGGCGTTGCCGCTGTCGTCAAGAACCATTCGTGATTCTTTGGGTATAACTATACCGCATTTTAGCGACAATAGCAGCACCTATTTTCACGGATTTAGCCGAAAGGCCTACTCGTCGTGCGCCATGGAATCATAGACGTCTAAAACTGCCATAAAAAACTTAAAGAATGTATGGCAATTCCTAATGAGGACCCGGATTTTCGGAGGTATGACCGGATAAGGGATTTTTGGCGGCGTGCGTGCGCGTGTTATGGAATAATAACCATCCACTGGCGTCATTGGCATATTATTGCGAGGGGAAGAGCGAAGTGAATGGGGGCTACAGGCGATATCTGGAATGGGCGCAGACCGCAGGAGAGCGGGCGGGCGCGGCGATAATGAGTCATTACCGTACCGCCGGACCTGTGGACCTGAAAAGCGACGGTAGCCCGGTGACGCCGGCTGACCGGGCCGCGCACGAGGCCATCATGACGGTCCTCGCTCAGGCCACTCCGGATGTGCCAGTGGCTTCGGAAGAGGGCGACGAGATTAGCGGGGACCGGTACTGGTCCGTCGATCCGCTCGACGGGACCAAGGAATATGTGGCGCGCACCGACGCCTTCGTGGTGAACGTGGCGCTCGTCGAGGACGGCCGGCCGGTGGTGGGCGTCATATTCGTGCCGGTGACAGGCGAGTGTTATTTTGCGCTAAAGGGTGAGGGCGCCTTCAAGAAGACACAAGGGCGCGTGCAGCGCTTGACGGGACGGACTTTCGCCGGCGGACCGGTGCGTGTGGTGGGTAGCGCCCGGCACGGCACTGAGGCGGTCAGCAAGTTGTGCGAGGCGCTGGCGTGCGGCGAGGGAGGCATCGAGCGCACGGCGCTTGGTTCGGCATGGAAATTCGGCTGGCTCGCCGAGGGCCGTGCCGACCTCTATCCGCGCCTGGGCCCGACGCACACCTGGGATACGGCCGCCGGCCAATGCCTGGTGGAGGAGAGCGGCGGGGCGGTATGGGTAGCTGGCCGCGAGCCGCTCGTCTACCATCATGCCCGGCAGCTGAACCCATCTTTCGTGGCGGTCGCCGATGCGAGGTTTGCGTGGCCGGATCTACTATTATGAGGCGCGCGGCCCTTCAATATTAGCAATCCATGATATAATAAGTCCATGTTTCAACTCTCGGGAGGTGCTTTATGTCAGTCGATCGGGTTGTGATGGCCTTTGCTGGAAGCGTAATCCTGCTCAGCCTGCTGCTCTCGCACTATGTCTCCACTGATTGGTTGTGGGTCACGGCGTTCGTGGGCGCAAACCTGTTGCAGGCCTCGATTACCGGCCTGTGCCCCTTGGCCAAGATCCTAAAGGCCATGGGCGTGCGCGCCGGCTGCGCCTTCGAATAAACGGGCATCCCCGGGCAGCGGGAGGTGGATGGTGGCACGCAGACCGCCCCCGTTGCGCGGGGCGAGGTCGAGCGTGCCGCCGTGGGCCTCGGCGATCCGTCGGGCGATGGCAAGCCCAAGCCCGCGGCGGTCGCTTGCATGCAATTCCCGGGCGGCCATGAGTTCCGCGCAGCGCGCATCGCTCAAGCCCGTGCCGCTATCTTCGATCACGATACGCACGCAGTCCTCGGTGACCAAGAGGCGCACCGCGATCGGCGGCTTGCCGTGGGAGACGGCGTTATCCACGAGGTTTGATACCAGCCGGCCGATGGCCACCGGCCGGTAGGGGAAACGCGGCACCAGCTCGGGCTGGTAGTCGATGTCGGGCGTGCGCCGCCGGAAGCGCTCGACGACATCGTGGACCAGGGCATTGAGGTCGCCCATGACCGGCGCCTCCTGGACGCCATGTCGGGCATAGGCGAGAAATTCCGCCAGGATCGCATCCATCTCCTCGATATCCTCGACCATACCGGCCCGTAATTCCGCGTCGCCCCCATACATCTCGACGGCCAAGCGCAGACGCGCGAGCGGCGTGCGCAGGTCGTGGGACACGCCGGCCAGCAGCAGCGCCCGGTCGCGCTCGTAGCGCCGCGCATCCTCGGTCATGCGATTGAAGGCCCGCGACACCCGGCGGATCTCCGCCGGGCCGTCCTCCGGCAAGGGGGGCGGGGTCTCGCCGCGGCCAAAGCCGGTGGCGGCTTGGGCAAGCGCGGCAAGCGGCCGATTGACGCGCCGTACCACCAGCAGTGCCCCCGCGCCGGTCAATAGCGCGCCCATTATCAGAAATCCGATGCGTGGCCAGGGGAGGGCGGGGGGGCGGCCCGGCAGATGGAGAGACATCGGCGGGCCGCTGTCGTGCGTGTCGATAATAAGCCCGTGGGCCCCGGGCGCGATGCGTGCCTCAATACCATGGGCCGCAAGTTCGCGGGTAAGGGCGTGCGCGAACAGGCCGCGCGCCCGTGGGCCGGTGGGCGCGCGGCGCGCATCATGTATGCCGGCCGCCTTGAGGGTGCGCGTCAGGGCCGTTTGGCGGTTGGGTGGCACCAGGGAGCGGGCGACGCCGGCGATGCGCATCTCGCCCGCCACGAGGCTCGCGACTTGCGTGACGTGCACGCGACTGAAGGATAGCCGCGCCAGGATCAGGAACGTGGCCTGGGCGATGAGGAGCGCGAGCGCGATGACGAGCGCAATGCGCCCAAAGAGGGTATTGGGCCACAGTCTCACTGGCTATCGCCCGGATTGAAAACATAGCCAAAGCCCCACACCGTCTGAATGAAGTGTGGCTTGGCCGGGTCATCCTCGAGCAGCCGGCGCAGGCGCGAGATGCGCACGTCAATGGAGCGATCGAAGGGCATGTGGTCACGGCCTCTTGCGAGCTGCATCAGGATATCGCGCGACAAGGGCTGGCGCGGATGGGTGACAAGTACGCGTAGGAGATCGAATTCCGCGGTGGTGAGGTCCACTGGCGTGCCATCTGCGGTCAGGGCACGCTCGTGGATGTCTAGCTGATAGCGCCCGAAGCGCAGCTTCTTGTCGTCGGGCGGGCGTTGACGGCGCAACACGGCATTGATACGCGCCACGAGTTCGCGGGGGTTGAAGGGTTTGGCCAGATAGTCGTCGGCCCCGAGGTCGAGTCCCATGATGCGATCGGCCTCGTCGCCGCGCGCGGTGAGCATGAGCAGCGGAATATAACGACCCTCGGCGCGCAGGCGCTGGCAGATATTCAGGCCGGTTTCCCCAGGCAGCATGATGTCCAGGATGAGGAGGTCGTAGGCGGCGCGCGCCAGGGCCTTGTCCATGGCGCGTCCGTCGGGCACGGCGACGACTACGAAGCCCTGCTCCGAGAGGTAGCGGCTCAGAAGCTCGCGCAGGCGTGCGTCATCATCGACCAGGAGGATACGCGGCATGGCGACAGGATACCCGCTTTGTTTAGCCGGCGGTGCCGGGCTTTACAAATCCCTACACGCAGGACCCAAAGCCCCATGGCTTTATAAGCCGTCCGCCGGCACGCCGTGCATGTCGCTGTGGTGGGCCACTATGACATCGTGCGCGCGATTGGCGAGGGTGCGGGCACTGAGGCCGGTCGGGAGTTCCGGGGCGAGGAAGCGGACCTCGACTGTGAATTCGCCGCGCGCGCGCAAGAGCCCCCAGAGGTGATGGACGAGCGTGTCCTCCCCTATGAAGGGCGCGGCCGGGTGGATGCCGCCCTGGGTGTCTGGGTAGCTCAACACGACCGGCTGAACCGGACAGTTCGCGTCGATCGCGGCGGAGAACAGGCGCGCATGAAAGGGACGCACCTCGCGTCCGTCGGTCGACGTGCCCTCCGGAAACAGCAGCACCGATTGGTGGCGCAGGAGGGCCTCGGTCATGCGCTGGGCGACGCCCGCGGAGGCCGTGCGGTCTCCGCGCTGGATGTAGTAGGTGCCGGCCTGGGCTGCCAGCCAGCCGATCATGGGCCAGGCCTCGATCTCGGACTTGGCGACGAAGTGTCCGGGGCATAGGGCGCCAAGGGCGGCGATGTCGACCCAGGAGATGTGATTGGCTACGATAAGGACCGGTGCCTCCAGGGGCTTGCCCATGGCCTTGAGCCGGATCCCGAGGATGGCTAGGACGCCGCGGTGCCAGAAGCGCACGACGCGCCGCCCGCTTGCGCTATTGCTGAGGGCGCCAGACGGGGCGATGGCAGTCACTGCCACACCCCACAAGGCATGTCCGATCAGCGCCAGCAGCCGGACTGGGGCCCCGCCAGGGAACTTCACGCGACCTTTTGTTTGTAGGAGCGCCCAAGGAGGCGCTCTAGATAGCGGCGATTGAACCGGTTGCGGAAAAGTATGATGAGGACGTCGGCGACATCGAACGTCTCATCCAGGCAAGGAGGGCCACCGACATAGGCGCCAAGGCGCATATAGGCACGCAACAAGGCCGGCGCCGCGGTCTCGTCATCCTCGCCCTCCACGATCGGCAGCGGGTGGCGGGGGGTGACGCGATAGGGTTCCGGGCAGCCATAATGGCGGATGAGCGTTGATACGGTCCGTAGCGCCTGGGCGCGATCCGGACTCAACGGGACGCTGCCGCAGCCGATCAGATAATCGTAAGGGCCGTTTTCCATGATATGCGCGAGGCCCGCGAGCAGCAAGGCGATGGCCGGCCCCCGGCGATAGTCGGTATGGACGCAGATGCGGCCGACTTCCATGATGCGGCCGGGCAGGCTCAGGATCGGCGTGAGGTCGAACTCGGTCTGGGAATAAAACCCGCCGCATTGGCGCGCGGCGTCATGCAGCAGGACCCGTGAGCACGCCACCACGCGGCCATTCTCGTCGCGAACGACCATATGGACGCAATAGGGATCAAAGCGGTCCTCGTCGTATTCGCGATCCCGGTCACCGATCGCTGCCCCCAGCTCGCGAGCAAAGACCTGATAGCGCAGTCTTTGCGCCTCCGCGATCTCGTCCGCCGTTTCCGCGAACTCCACTCGCAGATTCTGCGCCCTCAAGTCATCCATATTCATTCCCCGCGCCTCGGCCGCTTATGTCGCTACAGTCCGGGGGTTAAAGCTACTGTCCTGGCACCGGGCACGTCAAGCGCTCAATGTTGATAAAATTGAAGCCGGGTGTCTCCGACTTCGATAATGTCGCCCGATGTCAATACCTGGCCACCTGGGGCCACGGACTTGCCGTTATGGGCCACGTGCCCCACGTCGGGACCGATCATGAGAGTGTAACGGTCGCCGGTGCGCGAAAGAAGGGCTGCCGATTGGCCCGCCATGCCCAGGTGTGTGACAGTGCTGGTGAGCTCTATGCGCTTACCGCTGTTGAAGCCACTCAGAACGAACAAGGCGGCGTCATCGAAGGCCGCAGGCTGTGGCGTCGTGATCGCCGCCACATCGCGATCCTGATAAAGGAGGGTATATTTGCCGATCACGATCTCATCGCCGGGCTTCAGGTGATGTTTGCGGGTCCGGCGGTTGTTGATGTAAGTGCCGTTGGTGCTGTCCAGGTCTTTCAAAAAGGAGTCCTGACCGACGGTGAATATGCTCGCGTGGTCGGCGCTGACCGCCGCGTCTTCCAGGACCAGGGCATGGCTGCGTCTGCGGCCTATGGACAGGTCGCCTTGGGGGAGTTGTACTTGCCGTATGACCGCGTGCTTTAGCTTCACAATGATACTCGGCATGGTGTCCATAAACAGTGGTGGCTCCTGGATAGTCATTATAGACGACACCGCGCCCCTCAAAGCGCCCAGATCCGCTCCAGTGTCCCCTGATAGATCCGGGTCAGGCGCACGAGATCGTCCACGGAAACCGCTTCATTCACTTTATGAATAGAGCCGTTGAGCGGTCCAAATTCAAGAACTTGGGCACCAAAGGGCGCAACGAACCGACCATCGGACGTCCCCCCGCCCGTCGAGTACTGCGGCTCCCGGCCGGTCTCGGTCAGGATGCTCGCTGCCAGTGCCGCCTTGAGGGGGCCGTCACTGCTCAAAAACGGTTCCCCGGACAGCCGCCAGCTCAGGGTGTAGCGCAGATCGTGGGCGGCGAGGACCTCCTCGATGCGCGCGCGCAGTACGGGCGCCGGTGTTGCCGGCCCGTAGCGCAGATTGAAGAGCGCGCGCAGGCTTCCCGGGATGACGTTATCCGCGCCGGTCCCGGCCTGGATATTGGAGAACTGCAGGCGCGTGGGCGGGAAATCCGCGGAACCCTCGTCCCAGACGATCGATGCCAGGGCCTGCAAGGCCGGCGCGAAGCGCGTGATGGGGTTGTCGGCGAGCTCCGGGTAGGCCACATGACCCTGGACACCATGGATCACTAGGTCGCCGTTCAGAGACCCTCGCCGGCCGTGCTTGACGGTATCGCCGAGTACCGCCTGGCACGAGGGCTCGCCCACGAGGCAATAGCTGATGGACTCGCCGCGCGCCGCCAAAGTCTTCAGGACCTGGACCGTGCCGTCACGGGCGGGGCCCTCCTCATCGGAGGTTAAGAGCAGGCCCACAGAGCCCGGGTGTTGGGGGTGGCGCTCCACGAACCCGATCAAGGCCTGCACGAACGCCGCCACCGCGCCCTTCATGTCCGCCGCCCCGCGCCCATAGAGCATGCCATCGCGAATGGTCGGCGCAAACGGCGAGGTGGTCCAGTCGGCCGCCGGCCCGGGCGGGACTACGTCTGTGTGTCCGAGAAATACGACGAGCGGGCCGGCCGTGCCATGACGGGCCCAGAGGTTGGTGACCTCGCCGAACACCAGCGACTCCGTATGAAAGCCCGCGGCCTGCAACAGTCCGGCAATATGCGCCTGACAGCCGGCGTCATTCGGGGTGATCGATGCGCGCCCGATGAGTTCCATGGCCAGTGCCAGTGTCGGATCCATGGGGCTAAATATCTCGCAGGAGCGCGTTGATCCCGACCTTGGCGCGGGTTTTGGCATCCACACGCTTGACGATGACCGCGCAATAAAGGCTGTGGCTGCCATCCTTGGCTGGTAGCGAGCCCGATACCACCACTGAGCCTGCGGGCACCCGTCCATAGAGGATCTCGCCGGTGTCGCGGTTCAGGATCTTCGTGCTCTGGCCAATGAAAACACCCATGGAAATAACGCTGCCGCGCTCGACGATGACACCCTCCACGATCTCCGAGCGTGCCCCTATGAAGCAGTCGTCCTCGATGATCGTCGGCGCAGCCTGCAGGGGCTCCAGGACGCCGCCTATGCCGACGCCGCCGCTCAGGTGGACGTTCTTCCCGATCTGCGCGCACGAGCCGACGGTCGCCCATGTGTCGACCATGGTGCCGCTGTCGACATAGGCGCCGATATTGACGTACGACGGCATGAGTACGGTCTGCGGCCCGATATAGGCGCCACGGCGCACGGCCGCCGGCGGCACCACGCGAAATCCGCCCTCGCGGAAGCGGTGCGAATCATAGCCCGCGAACTTGGAGGGGACCTTGTCGTAATACTGGGCCTCGCCACCCTTGACGAGGGTATTGTCCTCGATCCGAAAGGAGAGCAGCACCGCCTTTTTGATCCATTCATGGACCTTCCAGCCGCCATCGACCGGTTCGGCGACGCGCAGGATACCGCGGTCGAGGTCATCGATAACGCCCTGGATGGCGTCCTTGACCGCGGTATCGACGCTGCGCGGCGTAATCCGCGCGCGATCTTCGTAGGCCGCCTCGATGAGCGCTTGATGTGTCATTATGACTCCTTAGGTTAACGATTCGACATAGGATCGCAGGCGATACGCGCCCTCCTGGCATTCGGCCCGCGGACCGACGAGTGCCAGACGGATGTGGCCGGCACCCGGGTCTTGGCCGCCGCTTGGCCGCGAGAGATAGGAGCCGGGGAGCGCCAAAAGATTCTGGGTGGCATAGAGGCCGGCCACGAAGGCCTCGTCATCGATCGGCGTCGGCACCCAGAGATAAAACCCCCCTTCGGGGCGCGTGACCGGCAGGACGCCGTCGAGGATGGCGATGACGTCGGTGAATTTCTCACGGTATTGCCGGCGGTTCTCGCGCACGTGGGTCTCATCGGCCAGCGCCGCGACCGCGGCGCGCTGGGCGAGCTGCGAGGGGGCGGAGCCGAAATAGGTGCGCAGCGTGAACAAGGCCGCCATGAACTCGGCCTCGCCCGCCACGAAACCAAACCGCAGCCCCGGGACGTTGGAGCGCTTGGAGAGGCTATGGACGGCCACGCAATGCGCGAAATCATGGACGCCATGGGCGATCGCCGCTGCCAGCAGGCCCTCGGGTGGCTGCGCCTCGTCGGGATAGATCTCCGAATAGCATTCATCGGCAACGATCAGGAAGTCATGACGGTGGGCGAGTTCCAGGAGCTCGCCATATTCGTCCCGCCCCATGACCTGGCCCGTGGGGTTGCCTGGACTGCAGGTGATCACGACTTCGGTGCGTTCGAGGATGGCGCGCGGAATAGCCTTGATGTCCATGACCGTGCCGTGCGTCCCGCCGGTGTTGACGTAATAGGGTTCCGCGCCGGCCAGCAGCGCCGCGCCCTCATAGATCTGATAGAACGGGTTAGGCATCACCACCACCGGCCGCTCGGCGCGCCGGTCGACGCGCGCCTGCACCACCGCGTAGAGGGCCTCGCGGCTGCCCGAGGTCGGCAGCACATGGCGCTCCGCGTCGATGGCCCCCGGGGGCAATTGAAAGCGGCGTGCAAGCCAGTCGGCAATGGCCGCGCGCAGGGCCGCGGTGCCGCGCGTCGACGGGTAGGTCGACAGCGCGTCAAGGGCGCCTGTAAGCTCCGCTATCACGAGATCCGGCGCCGGGTGGCGCGGCTCGCCGATCGCCATATTGATGCGCGTCAATGCCGCCGGCTCAAGGTTCGCGGTCAGGGCGGCGAGCCGCTGGAACGGGTAGGGGTGGAGCAGTTCGAGAGTGGGGTTCATAGGCGATGCGGGCGCATAGGATCGGCGGATTATACGGGAGCGCGCGGCCATGACCAAGAAGGCATGGCCGGCGGTCGCGCTCATGGTGGGCGCCGGCTCGTGGGGCGTGATCTGGTATCCCTTGCGCCTTTTGGCCCATGCCGGCCTGTCGGGGCTTTGGCTTTCGCTCCTCATGTATGGCGGAGCGGCCGTCGCGAGCCTGGTGTTGTGCCGCGGCGGGCGCTGCGCGGGCGTCCCGCGCCGCGTGTGGCTGGTGTTGGCGGTGCTCGGCGGCATCACCAATATCGGTTTCGTGGTGGCGGTCCTGCATGACAACATCCTGCGCGTCACGCTGCTCTTCTACCTCTCCCCGGTGTGGTCGGTGCTGGCCGCGCGGGCGTTTCTGGGGGAGCGCTTGTCGTTGCCGATCTTGGCGGGGATCGTCACCGCCTTGGCCGGGGTCATGATGCTGCTGTGGCGGCAGGCGTCCCCGGCCTTGAATGGTTACGATGCCCTCGCGCTCGCATCCGGGGCGGCGTTTGCCGGCGCCAATGTCATGATGCGCGCGCAACCCGGCGTGGCGCTCGCGGCCAAGCTCTTGGCGACGTTCACGGGTGTGGTCGGTGTGGGGCTCGTAGCGCTTGCCGCCACCGCGCACGGCATGCCGCACCCCCGGGGGCCTGCCGTGCTGGCCGCGCTGGTGGCAGGCGGCCTCGGGATCTTTGTGATCACCGTGCTCGTGCAATACGGGGTCACGGCCCTGCCGGTGCGTCAGTCATCGGTACTGTTGCTCGTCGAGGTCGTGACCGCGGCATTTTCGCAACACCTGCTGTTGCACGGGGCGCTGACCGCACAGGCCATAATCGGGGCGCTGGCCGTGGCCGCGGGGGCCACCCTGGTGGCGGCCTACGAGGCCTGATGGCCGGGCCTAACCGGCATCGCGCGCCCCGAACAACGCCCGGCCGACACGCACCATGGTTGCGCCCTCGGCGATCGCCCAGGGATAGTCATCGCTCATGCCCATCGACAATTCATCGAAGCCCGTGAGACCAAAGCCCTGGCGGCAGTCGGCGGCGAGTCCGCGCAGGCGCGCGAAGGTGGCGCGCGCGGCGCCCTCGGAGGCGCCGTGCGCGGCCATGGTCATGAGTCCGGAGAGCACAAGGCCGGGCCACTCGCGTGCGCAGTAGGCCTCGAGGAAGGCCGGTAGCGCGGCGGCCGCAAGCCCGTGTTTGCGCGCATCGGCGGTCACATTGACCTCGATCAGGACATGCAGCCGGGTGCCCGCGGCATGCGCGTGACGCGACAGGGCCTCGGCGGCATCGAGGCCCTCGAGCGAGTGCAGCCAATGGAAGTGCCGGGCGATGAGGCGCGCCTTGTTGCGCTGCACGGGTCCGAGGAAGTGCCATTCGAGGGCCGCGCCGGCCACGGCGGCGATCTTGGGTACGCCCTCCTGGACGCGGCTTTCGCCGAAATGCCGCTGCCCGCAGGCCGCGAGCCGCTCTACGGCCTCAACGCCATGGGTCTTGGAGACCGCCACGAGACGCACGGCGCCGGCCGGCCGGCCACTCGCGCGCGCGGCCTGCTCGATCCGCGCCATGATGTGAGTGTAGCGTTCACACAAGTCGCTCATGGGCGTGAGTGTAGCGGGCCTCAGCGCATATCCAAAGCCATGCCGCTCTGGCATACTGGCGGGATGCAAGTCATAGCCCGCCTTCTTGATCGTTCGCTACCCAAGCCGCCCGCGGATCTCGTGCAGGGGCCGGCCCTGGGGGCGGTGTGGGCGCGCTTGCGGCCCGAAGGCCTGCGCGCCGTCGAGGCGCTTTTTTATTGTCATGGGCGGTTATTCGTGGTGGCGCCGGGTTCCGCGCAGGCGGCGCGGTTGCGTCAGGAGATGCCGGAGCTGCTGGTGCGTCTGCGCGCCGAGCCCGGCCTTGGCGCCCTTCGCGAGATCGTGGTCCGGCGCATCGGGCGGGAGATTGCGCGCCGCCGGGGAAGCGAAGGCCGGCCCGTGCGCTCGGCGGTCGGATCACGGTGCTTTGAGTCGCTGGCCGAGGCCATCGATGACGCAGCCCTGAAGGCAAGCCTCGCGCGGCTCGCCGCGGCCCTCGCATCGAGCGGCACCGAGGATACGCGGCACGCATGACACGATTCTTCGAAATTTTTATTGGCCTGCGCTACATGCGCGCCAGGCGCCGCAATCATTTCATTTCCTTCATATCCGTGACCTCGCTGGTGGGCATTGCATTGGGCGTCATGGCGCTCATCACCGTGTTGTCGGTCATGAACGGATTCCAGAGGACGCTGCGTAACCGCATACTCGGCGTGATCTCCGATGTGACGATCAGCGGCCCCCGTCATCACTTGGCGGATTGGCGGAAGGCCGCGCATGTGGCCTTGCGCGAGAAGGGGGTGATCGCGGCCGCCCCGTATGTGCGCGGGGAGGCGCTGCTCGTCCATGGGCGCTACTCGAGCGGGGCTTTGGTGCGAGGGGTGGTTCCGGACAAGGAGAAGGCGGTATCGGACATCGCCACGCACATCGTGCAAGGACGGCTCGCGGCCCTGCGTCCGGGAAGCTTTGGCATCGTGCTCGGCCGCTACCTGGCGTGGCGCCTCGGGGCTACCGTGGGTTCGCATGTGTTGTTGGTGGCCCCGGGTGGCATGGTGACGCCGGCGGGCTTTCTGCCCCGGCTGCGGAGCTTTCGCGTGGTGGGGGTTTTCGATGTGGGGATGTACGAGTACGACGCCGGGCTGGCCGTGATCAACATGAAGGATGCCCAGGCGCTTTATCGCATGGGCGGCGATGTGAGCGGCGTACGCCTGAAGCTTGCCAACATCGACCGCGCCCCGGCCGTGCGCCGGGCCTTGCAGGCGCGGTTGCCGGCCTATGACGTGGTGCGCGACTGGAGCGAGAAGCACGCCAACTTCTTCCGGGCGCTCAAGATCGAGAAGACCGTGATGTTCGTGATCCTGCTACTCATCGTGGCGGTGGCGGCCTTCAATATCGTGGCCACCCTGGTGATGGTGGTGACCGACAAGCGCGCCGATATCGCCATTTTGCGCACGCTCGGCGCAAGCCCTGCGAGCGTGCTCGCGATCTTTCTCGTGCAGGGCACGCTCATAGGCCTCCTCGGGACCGCGATCGGGGTCGTGGCGGGCGTCGTGTTGTCGTTGAACGTGACTACGATCGTGCCGTTCATCGAGCACGTCTTTCATACGCACTTCCTGTCCGCCAACGTGTATTACATCAGTGAATTGCCCTCGCACCTGCGCTGGCAGGACGTGGCGCATGTCGCCGCCGCATCCTTTCTCATGAGTTTTCTCGCGACCTTATATCCCGCGTGGCGGGCCTCGAAGACCCAACCGGCCGAGGCGTTGCGCTACGAATGAATGACGTGATCCGCGCCGAGGCGGTAGCCAAGACCTTCGTTGAGGGCGCATTGTCGGTGAATGTCCTGCGCCGCGTGGATGTCGTCGTAAGGCCGGCCGACACGATCGCCATCGTCGGCGCGTCGGGGGCCGGCAAGAGCACGCTTTTGCATCTCCTGGCGGGCCTTGACCAGCCGACCTCGGGGCGGGTGTTGGTGGACGGGCAGGACATGGGGCGGCTGAGCGAGGCCGAGCGCGGACGGGTGCGCAACCGCCTGCTTGGCTTCGTCTATCAGTTCCATCACCTCCTGCCGGAGTTCACAGCCCTCGAAAACGTGGCGATGCCGCTTTTGATCCGGCGCGAGCGTGTGCGCAGCGCCCATCAGCGCGCGCAGGCGATGCTAAAGCGCGTGGGGCTCGCGGACCGCACCTTGCACAAGCCATCGGAGTTGTCGGGCGGGGAGCGCCAGAGGGTGGCCATTGCCCGGGCCGTGGTGCACGAGCCGCGTTGCGTGCTGGCCGACGAGCCGACCGGCAATCTCGACACGCGCAACGCCGCTGAGGTCTTTGCGCTCCTGCGCGAGCTGAACGCGTCGCTCGGCACGAGTCTCGTGCTCGTCACGCATGACCACGCGCTCGCGCAGTCCATGGCCCGAGTCGGTGTCATCGTCGACGGCTGCCTGTCGGTGACCGATAGCGGCATGCTTCCCACGTCTCCGGGGCCTTGCTAGAGTAATGACCATTAAAGAAGGATGAGTGCGGTGCTGGAACTCATAAAGGCAGGCGGCTTCGTCATGTGGCCGCTGATGTTATGTTCCGTGTTAGCGGTGGCGATCATAGGGGAGCGTCTTTTGTCATTGCGTCGCGCGCGCGTGGCGCCCCCGGGGGCGGCGGCCATGGCACGTGAATGGATCACGCGTGGCGACATGACGCCCGAGCAACTGCGGACCCTGGAGGAGGGATCGGCCTTGGGTCAGGTGCTGGCCGCGGGGCTTATGAACAGGCGCCATTCACGGGCGGTCGTGCGCGAGGCAATCGAGGATGCCGGGCGTCATGCGGCGTCGGAGCTCGATCGTTATCTGGATGCGCTCGGCACAATCGCGGCGGTCGCCCCGTTTCTCGGGCTTCTCGGCACCGTTCTTGGCATGATCCATATGTTCTCGGGGCTCGGCGAGGCGGGCATGGGGAACCCCGCGGTGCTCGCGACCGGCATCGCCCAGGCGCTTACGACCACGGCCACCGGCCTTGGCATCGCCATACCGAGTCTCATTTTTTATCGATACCTGCGCTCGCGCGTCAACACTTTGCTTTCCGACATGGAGCGCGAGGCCGTGCGATTGGTCGAGATCCTGAAAGGCGAGCGCGAGGCGGGCTGATGCGCTTTCGCAAACGGATGCCCGAGGAGCCGGAGATCAATCTCGTGCCGATGATCGACGTGTTGCTCATGACCCTCATCTTTCTCGTTCTGACGACGAGTTTTGCCCACGAATCGTCACTGAAGGTCCAGCTCCCCCAGGCGCATCCGAAGCAGCCGATCAAGCTCCAGGGCGTGCATATCGTGATCGACAGCGCTGGCACCTTCGCGGTGGACGGCGTGGTGGTGGCGGGTACCGAGCGATCCCTCATGCGCGCGCTGGCCGCGCACGCGCACGGCCCTCACACACCTATCATCCTGTACGCCGACCGTAGCGCGCCTTACCGCGCCGTCGTGCATGCCTTGGATGCGGCCCGGCGGCTCGGTCTTGGGCGGATCGTGTTTGCGACCAATGTGCGCAAGACATCGTGACGGACTTAAGGGTGGGTCTCTACCGAAGGCTGCTGCGCTATACCTGGCCTTATCGCCGGAGCTTTTTTTTGGCGGTGGTCGGGATGATGATCGGGTCGGCCACCGAGCCCGTGTTTGCCGCGCTCATGCGCCCGCTCTTGAATGGCGGCTTCGTGCACAGGAACCCGGTGAGCATGCGCCTCATGCCGATCGCCGTCGTGGGCCTGTTCCTGGTGCGCGGGGTGGCGTCGTTTGCCGCCAATTATCTGATGAACTGGGTCGGGCGGCGGGTGGTCTTCGATATCCGCGGCCAGATGTTCTCGCACCTGCTGTATCTCCCGACGACCTTCTTCGACGGCCATTCTTCCGGGGTCCTCATAGCGAAACTCATCTATGACGTCGAGCAGGTGGCAAGCGCCGCCACGCGCGCCTTGTCGACGCTCGTAAAGGACAATGCCACCGTCATCGGCCTGCTCGGATGGATGTTCTATCTGAATTGGAGATTGACCATGGCCATCCTGGTGGCGGCGCCCGTGATCACGTGGGTGAACCGCCGCATGGGCAAGCGCTTCCGGCGCACCAGCCGCTCGATCCAGGACTCCATGGGGGCGATCTCGCATGTCGTTCAGGAGGCCGCGGACGGACATCGGGTCATAAAGACCTTTGCCGGCCAGGACGAGGCCATGCGCGGCTTCACGCACGCCAATGAGGCCAACCGACGCGAGAACATGCGGCGCACGCGCGTGGCCGCCTCGGGGGTGCCGGTGGTGCAGCTGATGGCCGCATCGGCCCTGGCATGGGTGGTATACGAGGCCATGCGCCAGCCGCACGCGACCGTCGGGGGCTTCATGTCCTATGTGGCGGCGATGATGATGCTGCTCGCGCCCATCAAGCGGCTGACGCAGGTCAATGAGACTTTGCAGACCGGCATGGCCGCATCGCAGAGCGTGTTTTCATTTATCGATCAGCCACCCGAGACCGAGACCGGGCAGCGCGTGTTGACTGATGTGCGCGGGGATGTCGCCTACCACGATGTCTCGTTTCGATACAGTCCGGAAGGACGGCGAGCGGTCAACGAGGTGTCGTTCACGGTGCCCGCCGGGCAGACGGTGGCATTGGTCGGCACGTCGGGGAGCGGCAAGACCACCATAGCCAATCTCCTGCCGCGGTTTTATAACGCGGAATCCGGCCATATCACCCTGGATGGCGTGGACACGCGCGAGATCACGCTCGCCGACCTGCGCTCGCATATCGCCCTCGTGAGCCAGGAGACGGTGCTGTTCGATTCGACCATCCGCGAGAACATCCTCTATGGGCACAAGGGCGTGACCGACGAGGCGCGGCTCATGGAGATCATCGAGGCGGCCCATGTCGCGGAATTCTTGAAGGATCTCCCACATGGCTTGGAAACGCTGGTCGGTGAACGCGGGGTCAGATTGTCCGGCGGGCAGCGTCAACGCATCGCCATTGCCCGCGCGCTGCTGAAGAATGCGCCAGTCCTGATTCTCGATGAGGCGACCGCGGCGCTCGACACCGAGTCCGAGCGGCACGTGCAGGCGGCCATGATCCGGCTCATGCAAAACCGCACGACGCTCGTGATCGCACACCGTTTATCGACGATAGAGCATGCCGATTGCATCCTCGTCATGAGCAAGGGTCGGGTCGTGGAGCGCGGGACGCATGCCGAGCTCCTGGTCTTGAACAAGATGTATGCGCGGCTGCACCAGATGCAGTTTCATGGCTGACCGTGCCTATGAAGGACGCCTGATCGCGGGGGCCGTGGCCGACATCTGGGATCGGTTGACCGGTCATGCGGCGCGCGCCAATGCCCGTCTCGGCTTGTTGCGGGGGCCTGCCTCGCGCACCCGTCTGGTGTGGATCAAGTCCGATGCGCGCGAGGTGAACGGGCGGCTGGCCGCGGAGATCGCGCGCACCGTGCGCGAACGGAGCGCGGACCTGCCGATCGTCGTGACGTTCGAATACGAGCACGCCGCTACCCTCGCCCGGCTCAAGGCCATTGCCAACCTTGGTTTTGCCTATGGGCCGGCGGATCGCCGCGCCGCCACGCGGCGCATTCTCGAACGGCTGCGCCCGGCCTATGTGGTGGCACTCGGCGAGGCCATGCGGCCGCGGCTTGCCGCCGGACTAAAGGCCTTGGGTGTGCCTTGTTGTATCGTGCATGGCTACCCGATGGCGGCCGACGGGTGCGTGGGCTTTGCGCAGACCGCGAGTGAGCAGCAGGCCTGGCGCGACCGCGTGCATTGGGACGGGCCCTTTGGTGCGCTGCTTGCCATGGCGCAGGTGGAGCCGGTCTTTCAGGGTTTGGCCGGGGCCCATGCGCGCGCCTTGTTCTGGGTGGCCGATGCCGAGCCGGCGGCCGCCGCGCGTATCGCGCAGGCCTGGCGGGCATCCCCCGGGGCCGACAGCGATATCCTGTTTCTCGCAAGCCCGATCCCGGGCGCGAGCCGTTTGAGCGCTTGGAACGAGGATCGCCGGCCGTTGGCACCGGGCAGCGTGGTATGGGTGGATGAGGAGCGGTTTTGGCCGGCGCTCGCGGCGAGCTGCACGGCGATCCATCTCATGACACCTTCGGAGCCCTTGCTATGGGCGGTGCTGGCCGGCGGGCGCGTGGTGAGCGCGGCGCACGTCGCCGCGCTTGACCTGCCCGGGGCGCCACCGCTCGCAAAGGTCGATAGCGACCGGCTTGTGGCGTACTGGGCCGGGCTTTTGGCAAATCCTGGGGAGGCGCGCGCGGCCGCCGATTCGTTGCGGCGTTATTTCTGGCACGAACGGCGCGCCGCCGGCGAGGCCGCCTCGGCGCTGGTGGCGCAGGTCTGCGCATGCTAAGCGACCCCTGGCGCCACTGGGCCACGACCGGTCTTTGGAGCCGGCTCCTATGGCCGGCCAGTACCCTGTATTGCGTCGTCGCGGTCGCGCGCCGGCGGCTCTACATGGCCGGCGCGCGCACGGTCCATAAGCTTTCGGTCCCGGTCATCGTGGTCGGCAATGTGACCGTGGGCGGCACCGGGAAGACGCCCTTCGTGTTGTGGCTGTGCGCGCAGCTCGCGGCCGCCGGCTGGCGTCCCGGCATCGTGTTGCGCGGTTACGGGGGGCGTAACCGGAGCGTGCTGCGCGTTGCCGCGGATAGCGATCCGGCATACGCCGGCGACGAGGCCGTGTTGCTGGCGCGTCATGCCGATGGGCCTGTCATCGCCGCCCGCGATCGCGTGGCGGGCGCGCGGGCCTTGATCGAGGCCGGGTGCGACGTGGTCGTGGCCGACGATGGCCTGCAGCATTATCGCCTGGGGCGGTGCCTAGAGATCGGGATCCTCGATGGGGCGCGGCGTTTTGGAAACGGCTCGTGCCTGCCCGGGGGGCCCCTGCGCGAGCCCAGCGCCCGTTGGGATCGCCTGGATTTCCGCGTGACGCAGGGCCGTGCCGCGGCCGGCGAGTGGTCCATGGGGCTTACCGGCGACAAGGCTTGTGCTGTGAAAGGCCAGGCCGAGGTGGGGCTCGCGGAGCTGCGGCGCGTGCATGCGGTGGCCGGCATCGGCCATCCACAGCGCTTCTTTCGGGCCCTGGAAGGGTGGGGGCTTCAGGTCATTGCCCATCCGTTTCCTGACCATCACCGATATTCCGCGAAAGACCTCCGGTTCGACACCGATGATCCGGTGGTCATGACCGAGAAAGATGCCGTGAAGTGCGAGCATCTCGGGCGCCCCGGGCTCTGGTATGTGCCGGTGCGGGCGGTAGTCGATGAGGAACTGGCGCGCCGTGTCCTGGCGCGTCTTACGGCCCATCCCGATATTGCCAAGCCCGTGCCCGGCCTTCGATCGTAGCCGGCACGCACCGGCTGTTCTACAATGGGCCTTGATTGTCACGACGGGCCGGGGGCTGCAAAAGCGCGCCCCTGTCCTGAATAGAGGGGAAGGATACGATATGGACAGGCGACTTTTGGAGATATTGGTGTGCCCGGTCTGCAAGGGGCCGTTGCACTATCGGCGCGAGGTCGGGGAATTGGCATGCCGCGCCTGCCGTCTCGCCTATCCGATCCGCGACGATATCCCGGTCATGCTCGAGGAGGAGGGGCGTAATCTCAGTGACGAGGACCTGAAGGACCTCGGCTAGTGCACGTCATCATCCCCGCGCGCTATGGCGCGACACGCCTGCCCGGCAAACCGTTGCGGGAGATTGCCGGTCGCCCCCTGATCGTGCGCGTGCTGGAAAGGGCCATGGCAAGCGGCGCTGCGCGCGTGACCGTCGCGACCGATGATGCGCGTATCGCCGAGGTCGTGGAGGGGGCGGGCGGCGAGGTCGTGATGACCGCCGCGACCCATGCCTCGGGAACCGACCGGATTGCCGAGGCCATCGCGTTGCTGGCGCTTCCTGACGATGCCATCGTCGTGAACCTCCAGGGGGACGAACCGCTTATGCCGCCGGCCCTCGTGGCGGCGGTGGCGCGCGCCTTGAACGATAATCCGCAATGGCAAATGGCGACGGCGGCGCGGCGCATGCAAGACGCGCAGGCCTTCGCGAGCCCGCATCTCGTGAAGGTCGTATGCGAGGCGGGCGGCCGTGCCTTGTACTTTTCGCGCGCGCCCATCCCTTGGCCGCGCGACCCGGTGGCGCCCGTGGCGTTTCTTGGGCATATCGGGCTATACGCCTACCGCGCGGGCTTCGTGCGGATGTTTACCGGCTGGGGCCCAAGTCCCCTGGAGCAGCGCGAAAGCCTGGAGCAGCTGCGTGCCCTGGATCATGGCGCGGCGATAGGGGTCATCGTGACCGATGCCGATCCCGGTCCCGGGGTCGACACCGAAGAGGATCTGGCGCGCGCCAATGCCTTGTGGAGACCCGCATGACGCCGATCCAGGCGGCGGCTATCCGCGCCTATAGCAGCCGTTGGACCGCGGCGCTCATCGCCTTCGAGCTGATCGGCGCGATCCTGGTCGGGCGCCATTCGCGGACCACGAGCCTCTGGCCGCTTCTGGCGTGGCTCGCGTGCGTGCCGATGGTCCGTTATCTCTATCTCCAGAAGCTGCATGATGCCGCCCCCATCGCCTGGCGCCACGTCGTGCGCCGCACATACGGCGTGACGGCGTGGCTTATGTTGGCCGGCGCCATGATCGTGCTGTTGTTCGTCGCCTTGGGGTTTATGATCAGCCGTCTCCCCGAGATACTCGCCTTCTGGAGCCGCCATGGGGGATACGCGGGCGTCGTGGCCGGGATGTGCCTGCTCGCGGCGGGCTTGGTCACGGCCAGCGGCGCGGCGTTTTTATGGGGTGGGCTTTCCATTATCGCGTATGCGCGGGCGGTGGTGGAGCCGGCGCGCCGGATTCGCGAGGTCGTCGTCCAGGGGCTCGCGTGCGCCTGGCAACGCGCGCCGGTCGTGGTCGGCATGAGCACTTTTCAGGGGCTGCTGGTGGTCTATGCGGTCGGCGCGCAGCTCGCCAAGCCAAGCGGCATGGTGTTTATGCCCGTGGTATGGCCGGCGGTATTTTTCGCGCCCGTGGCGCTCGCCTTTCTGCTGGCACTGGCCGAGTCAGGCGTCCGATGGCGCACGCAACGGACGTCGAGGGCGGTTTTATGATACGTGTGTTGTTCGTATGCCTCGGTAACATCTGCCGATCACCGATGGCGGAGGGCCTGTTCCGCGAGCTCGTGACCCGCAAGGGACTCGACGAGGTCATCGAAATCGATTCCGCTGGCACTCATGGCTATCACATCGGCGAATCCCCGGACGAGCGTGCCTGTCGGACCATGGCCGGTCACGGCATCGACATAGAGGGACTCGCCGGACGTCAGGTCACCGCCGCCGATCTCCGGGATTTCGATTATGTGCTCGCCATGGATCGCGAGAATCTGACTCATCTGGAAGCCCTCGGCGGGGAACCGCGGGTCTCGCTGGGACTGTTCTTGGATTTTGCCCGCGACACGCGGGTTCGCGAGGTTCCCGACCCGTATTACGGGGGGGCCGAGGGGTTTGAGCGGGTCTATGCGCTGCTCGAGGACGCCGCTCAGGGTCTGCTTGCGGATATCGAGGCCCGGCTGCCCGGCGCCTGAGGAATTCCAGGGCCTGACTGGGTCTATTGCCCCCGAAGTCACCATCCTGTCTTATCCACCGGCCCTCGACAACGGGCGCCGGTTGCAAAGGGACCGTTCCTAACCATCAGCCAGGCGCCCGCCGGCCACAGCCGACGGGCGCGCGCGGCATCACTCGTCGCTCGGCGTTTCCTGTCGCTCGGTCTCACGCACCGGACGCGCTTCAGACTCCCCCGATCCAGCGGTCGGCTCGGGCCTGGAGATCGGCTCGGGCGTGACAGCAGGCGGGTTTCCGCCCTTGTTTTGGACGGGGGCGGTGTCGCGCATCGGTTCCACGGATAGGGCGGGGGCGTCCGCCGCCTGGTTTCCGCCGGAGGCCGCCTCCGGGTTGGCGGCCGCGGCCTCTCCACGCTCATTGCCATGGCGGCCACGCCCACCGCGCCGCGCGCGGTGACCACGAGGCCGTGCCGGGCGGTCTCCCTTGTCGACCGGGCGTTCCCCCCCGCGCTCGGCCTTCTCGGGTGAACGTTCCGGCGCCGCCTCACGCGTCCGCTCGCGCGGTTCCGCGGGGGGCTTGGCCGGTGGCCGGTTGCGGCCGGTTGCGGCGCGTCGTGGCGGCCGCGCGGGCCGCGCCGTGGGCGCCGCCGGGGCGGCCTCGGCGATGGTCGAAGCCGGGGTGGGTTCCGGCCCGCTTCCGCCGCCCAGGAGACGGTGGAGGAAGGATCGTATCAGGCCGTTGGCGGGAGCCGCGGGTGGCGGGCTTACGGGCTCGGGCCTGGGCGGTGCGATCGGTGCGAGCTGGCCCACGGCCGGCCGCTCCATGGTCGGCGTCGGGGGACGCGCCGGCTCCTCGGCCTCAACCTCGAGCGGGATCAGGTAGCTTGGCGCGATGCGCTCGGCCTCGATCTCCTCGGCCTTCAGGCGCTTGATGCGATAGTGCGGGGTCTCGAGATCGATGCTCGGAACGATCGTGATGGGTGTACCCAGGCGCGATTCTATGCCGCTGATCTCATGGCGCTTCTCGTTTAGGAGGAAGGTCGCGGTGGCGAGCGGCAGGTGCACATGCAGCGCCGCGGTATTCTCCTTCATCGCCTCTTCCTGGATGAAGCGCAGGATCTGCAGGGCAGATGAGGGCACGCTCCGAATGTGGCCGGTGCCCTCGCAACGCGGACAGGTCAGGCTGCTGGATTCGCCGAGCGATGGCCGCAACCGCTGGCGCGACATCTCGAGGAGTCCGAAGCGGGAGATCCGTCCGACCTGCACGCGCGCGCGGTCGGCCTTGAGCGCCTCGCTCAGGCAGGTTTCCACCGCACGCTGGTTGCGTGTCGGCGTCATATCGATGAAGTCGATGACGATGAGGCCCCCGAGGTCGCGGATACGCAGCTGCCGGGCAATCTCCTCGGCGGCCTCGAGGTTGGTATTGAGCGCGGTCTCCTCGATGTCGCTTCCGCGCGTGGCGCGCGCCGAGTTGACGTCGATCGTGACCAGTGCCTCAGTGTGGTCGAATACCACCGCGCCGCCGGACTCCAGATGGACCTCGCGGGAAAACGCCGACTCGATCTGGTGCTCGATCTGGTAACGCGAAAACAGCGGGATCTCGTCCTCGTAGAGCTTGAGCTTGCCGACGTTTTGCGGCATGACCTGCTGCATGAACTTCAGGGCGCGTTCGTAGATATCCTGGTTGTCGATCAGGATTTCGCCGATATCGCTGCGCAGGTAATCGCGGATCGCGCGAATGACGAGACTGCTTTCCTGGTAGATCAGGAAGGACGCCGGCTGGTCCTCGCTCGCGCGGGTGATGGCATCCCATAACTGCACCAGGTAGTCGAGGTCCCACTGGAGCTCTTCGACGCTCTTGCCGATGCCCGCCGTGCGGATGATGACGGAATAGTCGTCCGGGAGATTGAGTTGGGCCATGGTGTCGCGCAGTTCGGCCCGTTCCTCCCCCTCGATACGGCGCGAGATGCCGCCGCCCTTGGGGTTGTTCGGCATCAGCACCAGATAGCGGCCGGCGAGGCTTATGAAGGAGGTGAGTGCCGCGCCCTTGTTGCCGCGTTCTTCCTTCTCGATCTGGACTACGATCTCCTGGCCTTCGCGGATGACATCCTTGATGCGTACCGGGCCCTGCGTGCCCTTGCTCTCAGGCCCGCTGAAATAGCTGCGCGAGATCTCCTTCAAGGGCAGGAAGCCCTGCCGTTCGGCACCGTAGTCGACGAATGCCGCCTCGAGGCTGGGCTCCACGCGCGTCACGCGTGCCTTGTAGATGTTGCCCTTCTTTTGTTGGTAGTTCGCCGATTCGATGTCCAGATCGATCAATTTCTGGCCGTCGACGATCGCCACTCGCAGTTCTTCCGAGTGGGTAGCATTAAAAAGCATTCTTTTCATGAATCCTGACTCCGCCGCGTTGCGGCGCACGACCACCGGCCTTGAGGGAGGTCGGCAGTCCACGCGAGTGTGGGCGGCGAAGAACGGGCCCGGATTAAGGGCATGAATCCGCTTTGAAACCCGTCGCTGTAGACTTTCCGCCTCCCGGGCCAGGGGGCGTACATCCGAGCACCTCTCCGGTTGGGCGAGGGGTGCAAAACCCTTATGTCAAGGCGACCTACACGGTCGACCTACGAAAATCGTTTTGTATGCGACCAGAAAGCTTGCTAATATCCGATGCATACGAAGGCGCACTATAGCAGCCGGGTTGCGCCCCGGCAATCTTTGGCTTCCCCTGATGTCTTGGCACGACAAGGCGGCGTCGGCGGTTCGCTTGGTGACGATAGATGCCGAGCGATCCGGGCAACGCCTGGATAATTTTCTTCTGGCGATCCTCAAGGGCGTTCCCCGGACGCACATCTATCGCATTGTCCGCAAAGGCGAGATCCGCATCAATAAGGGTCGGCGCAAGGCGGATTATCGCCTGCAGGTCGGCGATATCGTGCGCATCCCACCTATAGAGGTGAAGGCGCCGCCGCCGCCCGCCCCGGATCTCAAGTGGCTTTCCGAGCTCATTCTTTTCGAGGATGACTGGTTGCTGGTGTTGGATAAGCCCACCGGGATGGCGGTGCATGGCGGCTCCGGGCTGTCTTTCGGGGTGATCGAGGCGTTGCGCGCCCTGCGTCCGGCGGCGCGCAGCCTGGAGCTCGTGCACCGGCTCGATCGCGCGACGTCTGGCTGCCTTTTGATCGCGAAGCGGCGCTCGGCGCTCCGGGGCCTGCACGAGTCTATGCGCGCCGGGCACTTCGGCAAACACTATGTGGCGCTCCTGCAGGGCGTGCTGGCGGGCGGTGCGCGCACCGTGGATGCGCCGCTTTTGCGCCGCGACACCGATGAGCGGCGGGTGGTCGTGGATGCCGCCGGCAAGCCCGCGCAGACGTACTTTACGCCGCGCCGGCGCTTTCGTGATGCCACCCTGACCGACGTCCGCCTGGGTACCGGACGCACGCACCAAGTGCGCGTGCACGCGGCTTATCTCGGACACCCGCTGGCCGGCGATGAGCGCTATGGGGACCCCAAGGCCCTTGGCGCCTGGAAGCAGAGGGGCCTTACGCGGCTGTTTTTGCATGCCGCGCGCCTGTCGTTCCCGCATCCGGCCACCGGAAAGACCGTAGATATCGAATCGCCGTTGCCAAAGGATCTCGTGCGCGTATTGGAGTCGCTTGATGCGTAAGGCCTATGAACTTGTGATTTTCGACTGGGACGGGACGCTCATGGATTCCGCGGAGCGTATCGTGGCCTGCTTCCAGGCCGCGGCGCATGACTGCGGGTGGCGCGCGCTCGCCGACGAGGCGATCCGCAAGACCATAGGCCTCGGGGTCGCCGAGGCCCTGGCGCGGCTCTTGCCCGGGGAGGCGGACAGCCGCCGGCGGGCGATCGCCGCCCGTTACCGGGAGCATTTCCTGCGCTTGAATGACACGCCCACACCGCTTTTTCCGGGGGTCGCCGCCGGGCTTAAGGATCTGCGCGCGCGTGGCTACCGGATCGCGGTGGCCACCGGCAAGTCACGGATCGGCCTTAATGCCGCGCTCGAGGCAAGCCAGACCGGCGCGCTTTTTTGCACCACACGCTGCGCCGACGAGACACGTTCCAAGCCCGACCCGCTCATGCTCCACGAGATACTGGCAGAGACCGGGGTGCAAGCCGCGGACGCCCTTATGGTCGGAGATACGAGCTACGATATCGAGATGGCCGCGCGCGCCGGCATCGACAGCGTGGCGGTGACTTATGGGGTCCACGATCTCGCGGAATTGCGCCTTCATCAGCCGCGGTTGTGCGTCCAGACCTTTCCGGAACTGTGCGCGTGGCTACCCTAGTGGTATGCGCGAGCGACGTGCTGGAGAACGGCGGCCTCGGGCGGCGGTTTGCGCTGGAGTCCGGGGACGAGGCCTTTGTCGTACGCCATCGCGGCGTGGCGCGCGCCTATCTCAACCACTGCCCGCACCGCGGCCTGGAGCTCGATTGGCAGGAAGGGCGATTCTTTGATGACAAAGGCGAGGTCCTGGTGTGTTCTGTGCATGGGGCGCGCTATGATCCGGCCGGCGGGGGGTGCCTGGGCGGGCCGTGCCGCAATCAGGGGCTTACGGCTTTGACCTGCTGGGAACAAGAGGGGATGGTAGTCGTGGAGGAGGGGGGCGATGAACGATAATAACGACAAGGGGCGCGAAGGAGAGCGCGACCGGCGATCCGACCAGGATAATCGCTTAGGACTTGGCGAGGACTGGGCGCGCGCAACGCTGGAGAAGCTCGCGTTTGCGGCATTGCAGGAGCAGCGGCGCAGCCGCCGCTGGACGCTGGCCTTCCGGTTTCTTATCATCACCCTCATCGTGGCGCTGTTTTTGAGCTACGAGGGCACGCAGATGCGCACCACCGGACTTGCCGGGCGGTTTACCGCGCTGGTGCGTATGGACGGTACGATTCAGGAGGGCGGCCCGGCCAGTGCCCACCCGATCGATGCCGCCTTGCGCCACGCCTTCGCCGCGCGCCCGGCGGGCGTGATCCTCGATGTCGATAGCCCCGGCGGCAGTCCCGTGCAGGCGAGCGATATCAACGCCGAGATCTGGCGGTTGCGGGCGCGCTATCCGCACATCCCGGTGTATGCCGTGGTCCAAGACCTGTGCGCCTCCGGCTGTTATTACGTCGCGGTAGCCACCCAGCGGATCTACGCCAACCCCGCAAGCCTGGTCGGTTCGGTCGGCGTACTCATGGACGGGTTTGGCTATACGCGGCTCATGCACAAGATCGGCGTCACGCGCCGCCTCCTGGTGGCCGGCGCCAACAAGGACTTCCTGGACCCGTTCTCCCCGCTCACCAAGGCCCATAAGGCCTTTGCCGAGAGGATGCTGGCGCAGATCCACGAGCAATTCATCGAGGCCGTGAAAAAGGGTCGGGGGGCGCGCCTGCGTCCACATCCCGGACTCTTCAGCGGATTGATATGGACGGGCTACCGAGCCCACCAATTGGGTCTGATCGATGGATTCGGGACCGTCGGGCAGGTGGCCCGGCATCTTTTCAACGCCCCCCGTATCGTTGATTTTTCACCCAAGGAGGGGCTTGTGACCCGTTTCGCGCAGCACCTGGGCGCGACCATGACCCAGGCGTTCGTGACCCAATGGCTGTCCCCCATGCCACGTATGCAATGAACCGTGAAACGGATACTGATCAGTAACGATGATGGATACATGGCCGCCGGCCTCGGATGCCTCGCTGCGCGTCTCGCGCATAACGCCGAGGTCACCGTGGTGGCGCCGGACCGCGACCGCAGCGGGGCGAGCAATTCCCTGACCCTGCTGCGGCCGTTGCGCGTCTCGCGCGCCGCCAACGGGTTTTTCTTCGTCGACGGCACACCCACCGACTGCGTGCACATCGCGATCACGGGGCTCCTCGAGCAGGAGCCCGATATCGTCATCGCCGGCATCAATCACGGCGGCAATCTCGGCGATGATGTCTTGTATTCTGGAACCGTGGCGGCGGCCATGGAGGGACGATTTCTCGGTCTGCCGGCCATTGCCGTGTCGCTGGCGGCGCCCAATCCCACGCACTTCGCGACCGCGGCGGCGGTCACCGAACGCCTACTTTTGGCGTTGACCGCCGAGACCTTGCCCGCCGACACGGTGCTGAACGTAAACGTGCCCGATGTCGCCTATGCCGACTTGCGTGGTTTTGAGGCGACCCGTCTCGGGCATCGCCACAAGGCCGAACCTGTGGTCGCCTCGCAGGATCCTCGGGGGCGGGCGATCTATTGGGTGGGGCCGCCGGGCGCGGCCGATGACGCCGGTCCCGGCACCGATTTCCACGCCATCGCCGCGGGCTATGTCTCGATCACGCCCCTGCACGCCGATCTGACTCGCCACAATACTCTGGATTCCCTCAAGGCCTGGTGCCAGGAGACATTGTGAACGGTGAATCGCGCGCTGGCGCCGGCATGACCTCGGCGCGTACCCGCGAGCGTCTCATAGGGCGGTTGCGCGAGCAGGGGATACGCGACGAAGAGACGCTCGGGGCGCTGTCGGCGGTCCCCAGGCATCTGTTCGTCGACGAGGCCTTGGCGAGCCGCGCCTACGAGGATACGGCGCTGCCGATAGGACATGGGCAGACCATTTCCCAGCCCTATATCGTGGCGCGCATGACAGCGGCCTTGCGCGCCTCGGGGCCACTTGATCGCGTCTTGGAGGTCGGGACCGGTTCCGGATACCAGGCGGCGGTGCTGGCGCGGCTGGTCGGCCACCTTTATACAGTGGAGCGCATAGGGGGTCTGGTGCGCGCCGCGCGCCAGCGCTTCCAGACGCTTCGGCTTGCCAATGTCACCGTCCGCCACGCCGATGGTTGCGAGGGCTGGCCGGAGGAGGCGCCGTTCGATGCCATCATCGTGACCGCCGCGGCGCGCGCGGTCCCGACCGCGCTCTTTAGTCAGCTCAAGGAAGGCGGGCGCCTCGTGGTACCAGTGGGCGGGGACGGGCAGGAACTCTTGCTTTATCGCCGGCGTGGCACGGCGATGTCCTTTGAACGCCTCGAGGCCGTCAATTTCGTGCCGCTGCTCCCGGGCGGAATCGTGTAAGGATGCGCCGCGCGCTGCTCGCAGGGTGCCTGCTCGCGCTACTTGCGGGGTGCGTGGCCCGCTTCCCCGCGCCTATCCAGAATGATGGCACGTCGCTTGCCGGTAATCGCGGCTATTACCGGGTCCTGCCAGGCGACACTCTATATAGTATCGCGTTCGAGACCAGGCACGACTACCGCACCTTGGCGCGCTGGAACCATATCCCGGCGCCTTACCGCATCGAGGTGGGCGAGCGTATCCGGTTAACCGCGCCACGGCATGTCAGGGTGGCGCCGGCACCCACCGGAAGGCCCATCGCATCCCATCCGATATCTCCTCCGGTGGCGCTTGCGCGGCCTGTTCAAGGCTTGCGCGCAGCGCCGGCGCCGCGGGTGTCCGTGGTGCATTGGATATGGCCGGCGCGTGGGACCATTAAGGAGACCTTCGGGCGCGGTCCACTGAGCGGCCGGCCAGGCAATCGCGGTATCGATATCCTCGGGCGGCCCGGGGAGCCGGTGCGCGCCGCTGCCGCTGGGCGGGTCGTCTATCGCGGTAGTAGACTTCCTGGTTACGGTAAGCTTATTATCATTAAAGAAAATAATGAGTACCTAAGTGCGTATGCGCATAACGCGCGCATTAAGGTAGAGGAGGGGGCGATAGTGCGGCAAGGCGAGGTGATCGCCATCATGGGTGACAGCGGTACCGATCGGGTGGAGCTTGAGTTCGAGATCCGCCGACGCGGAATTCCGGTGAACCCTCTGCGCTATCTGCCCGTAAGACACCACTAGCGAGAAAAAAAGAGGTACAGCCGCTCATGGTCGAATCGGAACTGGATGAGAATGCGGTAGAAGCATCGGAGTCGGAGGTCCTTGAGGGGACGGACACGGAGGAGGCCTTGGAGGGGGCCAGCGATGCGGGGGCGACGGCTGAGGCCACCTCTGAGCGCGAAACTGACGACACGGCCGGTCCGCAGGCTGATGCCACCCAGCTCTATTTGCGCGAGATCGGGTTTTCGCCGCTGCTTGCAGCTGAGGAGGAGGTCTATTACGCGCGCAAGGCCTTGCAGGGCGACTCATCGGCGCGCCATCACATGATCGAATGCAATCTGCGGCTCGTGGTGAAGATCGCGCGCCGATACATGAATCGCGGGCTGGCCCTGCTCGACCTGATCGAGGAAGGCAATCTCGGGCTCATACGCGCGGTCGAGAAATTCGATCCCGAGCGCGGCTTCCGGTTTTCCACCTATGCCACATGGTGGATCCGGCAAACGATCGAGCGCGGGATCATGAACCAGACGCGCACGATACGCCTTCCGGTCCATATCCTGAAGGAGATCAATATCTACATGCGGGCCGCCCGTCATCTGGCCCAGAAGCTTGACCACGAACCCACTCCCGAGGAGGTGGCGCTCCTGCTCGACAAGCCGATCGCCGATGTGCGCGCCATGATGGGTTTGAATGAGCGTATCGCCTCGGTCGACGCGCCCCTCGACATCGATCCCGACCGCTCGCTGCTTGATGCCATCGCCGATGACAAGACCGCGAACCCGGAGAAGATCCTGCAAGACGAGGACCTCCATGGCCAGATCGCGGCGTGGCTGTTGGAGCTGAACGAAAAGCAGCGCGAGGTGGTGGAGCGCCGTTTTGGCCTGAACGGCCGCGATGTCTCGACCCTGGAGCAGGTGGGCGCGGATATCGGCGTGACGCGCGAACGCGTGCGGCAGATCCAGGTGGAGGCCTTGCGTCGCCTGCGCGGCATGCTCGAGCGCGGCGGTTATTCGATGGACGCGCTTTTTTAGCCGATCATCGCGACCCTGGTGGCGGATGCGGGCCTGTCAGGATGAGGGGTCGGCGAGCAATAGACCGGCCGCCACCCGGCGCCCCTCGCTCATGAGCAGGTTATAGGTCCGGCAGGCGGCGGCGGTGTCCATGCATTCGACGCCGATCTGGGCATGCGCAAACGGGGCGAGCCACACAGGGGGCGGGAAGCGCAGCATGCCGCCGGTGCCGAGCAGGACGATCTCCGGGGTGCCCGCGGCGAGCTCCGCGAGACATATGGCGTCGAGCTCCCCGAAGTGCCGGGGACGCCAGTTCGGGATCACCTTATCCGGCATGAGAATGACGCTGTGCTCGTAGATGAGGTCATCGATACGCAGTCGGCCCGGGTCATAACCCCGAATGAGGTGTCGCCCGTCACCGGTGTCCAGATGAATCTTCACGAAAGTCCTCCGATCGACATTGACAGGGCGGCGGTTCGCCCGTATGTTCGCGGTTCAAACGGCCGTGTTTGGCGCGCCGCTTATCCCACGGCATCTTGACCGGCCGAACGCGCCGCCGGCCCGTCCGGGCATCCCAGGTGGAGTATGGATCAGTTTCCCCGCATAAAGAGATTACCGCCGTACGTCTTTAACATTGTAAACGACCTGAAGGCCGAGGCCAGACGACGTGGCGAGGACATCATCGACTTCGGGATGGGCAATCCCGACCACGCCACGCCCCAGCATATCGTAGACAAGTTGTGCGAGGCCGCGCAACGGGGTGACACGCACCGATATTCCGTATCGCGGGGGATACCGCGCCTGCGGCGCGCGATCTGCCATTGGTACGAGACCCGCTACGGTGTCACGCTCGACATGGATCGCGAGGCGATCGTCACCATCGGTTCCAAGGAGGGTCTGGCGCATCTCGCGCTCGCGACCACCGGTCCTGGGGATGTGATCCTGGTGCCCAACCCGAGCTACCCGATCCATCCCTATGGCTTCGTGATCGCCGGCGCCGATATCCGGCATGTCCCACTTGTGCCCGGCGGCGATTTCTTCGCCGAACTCGAGAGCGCGATCCGCAACTGCTGGCCCAAGCCCAAGATGCTGGTGCTGAACTTCCCCAGCAATCCCACCGCGCAATGCGTCGATCTCAGCTTCTTCGAGAAGGTGATCGCGGTAGCGCGCGACCATGGCATCTACGTCATCCACGACCTCGCTTATGCCGACATCGTGTTCGACGGCTACAAGGCCCCGTCGATCCTGCAGGTGCCGGGGGCTATAGAGGTCGCCGTCGAGTTCTTCACGCTTTCGAAGAGCTATGATATGCCCGGATGGCGGGTGGGCTTCATGTGCGGCAACCGCGAGCTCGTGGCGGCGCTGGCGCGCATGAAATCGTATCTCGATTACGGCATGTTCACGCCCATCCAGATCGCCGCGATCCTCGCGCTCGAGGGTCCACAGGAGTGCGTGGCCGAGATCCGCGACCGTTACCAGAGCCGCCGCGACGTCCTGTGCGACGGCCTGAAGGCCGCCGGCTGGGAGGTGGACGTACCGAAGGCTACGATGTTCGTATGGGCGAAGATCCCCGAGCCGTTCCGGGAGATGAAGTCGCTGGAGTTCGCCAAGAAGCTCCTGCTCGAGGCCAAGGTGGCGGTATCGCCGGGTATCGGTTTCGGGGAGTACGGCGACGATTATGTACGCTTCGGCCTCATTGAAAACGAACATCGCACGCGCCAGGCGGTGCGCAGTATCCGTGACCTCCTGCGGCGTGCGGGCATGCCGGCGAAGGAAGCCTTGTGAAGGCGGTCCGTGTAGGACTTTTGGGGTTTGGGGTCGTGGGCGGAGGCACGGTTGCGGTATTGACGCGCAATGCCAACGAGATCGCGCGCCGCGCCGGGCGCGGTATAGAGATCGTGAAGATTTTGACGCGCGATCCAGGCAAGCGCCGCGCACAGGCGGTGCCCGAGGGTCTCATCACCACGGATGCGACAACGATTCTGGATGACCCGACCATAGAAGTCGTGGTCGAGACCATGGGTGGCATCGAGCCGGCGCGTTCCTACGTCCTCGCGGCCATCGCCAAGGGCAAGCATGTCGTCACCGCCAACAAGGCCTTGATTGCCACCGCCGGCAACGAGATCTTCGCGGCCGCGCGCGCGCGCGGCGTGGTGGTCGCCTTCGAGGCGGCGGTGGCCGGCGGGATCCCGATCATCAAGGCCATCCGCGAGGGGCTTGCCGGCAACCGCATCCGCGGGGTCGCCGGCATCATCAATGGGACCTGCAACTATATTCTGACCGAGATGCGCGAGCATGGCACCGAGTTCGCCACCGCGCTGGCGCAGGCCCAGGAGCTCGGTTACGCGGAGGCCGACCCGCATTTCGATGTCGACGGGATCGATGCCGCGCATAAGCTTACGATCCTCGCCGCGATCGCTTTTGGCATACCGCTTGCGTTTGCGCAGGTACACATCGAAGGCATACGCGATCTGGAGCCCGCGGATATCGCCTATGCCGCCGAGCTCGGGTATCGCGTCAAGCATCTCGGGATCGCGCGGCGCGTGTCCGATGGCATAGAGCTGCGCGTCCATCCGGTGCTGATTCCCCAAAAGCGGCTTATCGCCAATGTCGATGGGGTCATGAATGCCATCCTCGTGTCGGGCGATGCCGTGGGCTCGACGCTATTCTATGGGCCGGGGGCCGGCGCCGAACCGACGGGATCGGCGGTGGTCGCCGACATCATCGATGTGGTGCGTACGCTCACGACCGATCCGGAGCTGCGCGTGCCGCACCTGGCCTTCCAGCCGGACGCGCTGTCGGATGGTCCGATTTTGGGCATGGCGGACGTGACGACCGCCTGCTATCTGCGCTGCGAGGCCGAGGATCGGCCCGGCGTGCTCGCCGATATCACGCGCATCCTGGCCGACCTTGGCATCAGCATCGAGGCGATCCTGCAAAAGGCCCCCGAGCCCAGTGCCCACACCGTGCCGGTCATCCTTTTGACCCACGGCGTGCGCGAGGCCCAGATCGATGAGGCCATTGCCCGCATCGCGGCATTGCCCGCGGTCACTGGCAAGATCCGGCGCCTGCGCGTCGAATCATTTGCATAGGAGCAAGAATCCCCATGAGTCGTTATACCGGCATCATTGCGCGTTACCGTGACTGGCTTCCGATCGCAGACGACAGCCGTATCATCACCCTGGGCGAGGGCGATACGCCGCTCATCCGGCTGGATCGGCTGACCCGCACCACGGGACGGACGGCGACCTTGTATGTGAAGTTCGAGGGCCTGAATCCCACCGGTTCCTTCAAGGATCGGGGCATGTGTTTTGCCGTCACCAAGGCCTGTGAGGCCGGCTCGCGCGCGATCATCTGCGCGTCCACCGGCAATACCTCGGCCTCCGCCGCGGCCTACGCGGCGCGTGCCGGGATCAAAGCCTTCGTGCTGATTCCGGAGGGCAAGATCGCGCTCGGCAAGTTGAGCCAGGCGATGATCCATGGCGCGGTGGTGGTGCAGATCCAGGGGAACTTCGACGCTGGCATGCGGCTCGTGAAGGAGATTGCCGAGAGCACGCCCATCACGCTCGTGAATTCCGTCAATCCCTACCGCCTGCAGGGACAGAAGACCGCGGCCTTCGAGGTCGTTGATGCCCTGGGATTTGCCCCGCACTATCATTATCTGCCGGTCGGCAACGCCGGCAACATCAGTGCGCATTGGTTGGGATACAAGGACTATGCGCGCGAAGGGCGTTGCGCGATCCCTAAGCTCGTGGGTTATCAGGCGGCGGGTTCCGCGCCGTTCGTTGAGGGCCACATGGTCGATGAGCCGGAGACCGTGGCCACCGCCATCCGTATCGGCCATCCGCAGTCATGGGCGCTCGCGCAGGCCGCGCGCGAGGCCACCGGCGGTTGGTTTGGGGCGATCGACGACGCCGAGATCTTGGCCACGCAGAAACTCATGGCGCGCGAGGAGGGGATATTCTGCGAGCCGGCGTCGGCGGTGTCGGTGGCCGGCGCCCTGCGTGATTTGCGCGCCGGACGCATTGAGGAGGGTACGACGGTGGTGTGCACGGTCACAGGCCACGGCCTGAAGGATCCCGACGCGGCTATCCGTCAGAGCGGGGCAAGTGAGCTCGTGACCGTCGCCCCGACGCTTGCCGCGGTGCGCTCTGCCATTCTCGATCGCTCGTCCTAAAGTGTCTTGCGGCCGCGCAGGTCCGCGCCGCGCCATCCAGCCGGGGTCCTAAGGCATGTCACCGGCGCCCATGGCCCCCGCGGTCACGCTCTATGTGCCCGGCCTCCATGGGGGAGTGGGATGGCCGAATCCCCCGCCCGCGGCGCTTGCCCGGGTGCTTGCGCGCACACGGCGCGTGGAGGGGGGTGACGAGGGTTATGCAGCACGCGCCCTGGCGCTCTTTGGTCTGCCCCCCACGGCCGGACTCGCGGCGCTCGCGCGCCTGGGCGAAGGGCAAGTGCGTGATGACCGCTGGTGGGTGCGTTGCGACCCCGTGCACCTGGCGGTGGACGGGGACCGGCTGCTGCTTTTGGATAACGACACCCTGACACTCGATGCGAAGGAGGCGCTACGCCTGAGCGCGCGCGTGGGCGAGATATTCGCCGACGAGGGCGGGGTGGTCGAGGCGTTGGCGCCCACGCGCTGGTATCTGAGCCTGCCGGCCCCCGAGCCTTTGCACGCCACGGCCATGGCCGAGGTCGCCGGTCGCAACATCCACGATTACCTCCCCGCAGGCCATGCGCGCTATTGGCGGACCCGCTTGAATGAGGCGCAGATGGTCTTGCATGAGGCCCTGAGCGCCGGTCACGGCGGCGAGGCCGCGCGCGGCGAGGCCAATAGCGTCTGGCTGTGGGGGCCGGGACGGGCCCCGGCCGCCGTGCCCGCCGATCCGGCCTTCACGCGCGTATGGACCGATGACGCGCTCGTAAGCGGGATGGCGCGGGCCACCGGGGCTGCGGTGGCGGGCGAGCCCACCGGGGTCCCTGAGCTCGATCATGCGGGCGCGACCTTGATCGTGTTACGCGGGGCGCAGGGCGCGGTGCAGTATGGGGATACCGAGGCGTGGTCGTCGTTCCTGGAGGCCTTTGTCGCCGCCTGGTGGGGGCCGCTCGCGGCCGCCGTGCGCGCCCGGCGGCTGGCGCGGTTGTCATTGATAGGTGATCGCGGGCCGTGCCATGTGCTGGAGCGGGGCTTGTGGCGCCCGCTTGCCGGCTGGTGGCGCCGGTGACCGCGCCATCGGCGCCCCCAGCTATCGTCCAGGCGGTCCTCGATCGCCTCTACGCGGCACGTGGGGTTGAAGACCGCGCCGCGGAGACGCGTGGGCTTGCGGCGCTCGCCGCGCCCGATGACCTGAGCGGGCTTGATCTCGCCACCGGCGCCCTGGCGGAGGCCATGGCGCGGGATGAGCGCATCCTCGTCATCGGCGACTATGACGCCGATGGGGCCACCGGGACCGCGCTCGCGGTGCGCGGGCTGCGTCGCCTGGGCGCGCGCGATGTCCATTATCTGATCCCGGATCGGGCGCGCGAGGGCTATGGCCTCAGTGCCGCCATCGTCGCGCGCGCCGCCACCCTGGAGCCGCGGTGGATCCTCACGGTCGATAATGGCATCAATAGCCTCGAGGGGGCGCGCGCGGCGCGCGAGCGCGGATTGCGCCTCATCATCACCGATCACCACCTGCCCGGCCCGACGCTGCCGGAGGCGGTGGCCATCGTCAACCCCAACCAGCCCGCGGATCGCTTTCCGAGCAAGGCCCTGGCCGGGGTCGGCGTGGTGCTCTATGTGCTGATCGCGCTGCGCCGAAGGCTTGGCGCCGAGCACGTATCGCTCGCCGACCTTCTCGACCTTGTGGCGCTCGGCACGGTCGCCGACTGCGTGCCGCTCGATGCCAATAACCGCGTGCTGGTGCGCGAGGGCTTGCGGCGCATGAACGCCGGACGCGCGTGTGCCGGCATCGAGGCCTTGCTGCTCGTGAGCGGCAGGCGTCCCGGGCGCATCTATGCCCAGGACCTCGGTTTTCAGATCGGACCGCGGCTGAACGCCGCCGGGCGCCTCGCTGATATGAGCGTGGGCGTGCGCTGCCTGCTCACGGATGACCGTGCGGAGGCCTTGGCGCTGGCGCGCGAGCTCGATGCCTTGAACCGCGAGCGGCGCGAGCGCGAGGCGCAGATGCAGGCCGAGGCCAGCGCGCGCCTGGCGGTGTCGGTGGAGGCCGATACGTTGAGTGCCGGGATCTGTCTCATGGAGCCGCACTGGCATCCAGGTGTCGTCGGGATCCTCGCCGGGCGCTTGAAGGATGCCCACAAGCGGCCGGCGATCGCATTCGCGCCCGCCGACGACGGGTCCCTGCGGGGCTCCGGCCGCAGCGTGCCGACGCTCAATCTGCGCGATACCCTGGCGGCCATCGGCGAACGCCATGCGGGCCTGATCCGCCAGTTTGGCGGACACGCCGCGGCTGCGGGCCTCACGATCGCCGAGGACGATTATCCGCGCTTCGCCGCGGCGTTCGCAGACGAGGTCGAGCGGCGCATAGGGCGCGGTCCATTCATCGACGCGCGCGGGGATGGCGTATTGCAGCCCGAGGAACTGACCCTGGCGCTGGCATCGGCGATCCGCGCCGGTGGCCCGTGGGGTAATGGTTTCCCCGAACCGCTCTTCGAGGGGCTTTTCGGGGTGGTGGAGGCGGCGGTGGTGAAGGAGGCGCATCTGCGCCTACGGCTTGCCGTGGACGGCCGTGACGAACCCATGAAGGCCGTGGCATTCCGCTGTAACCAGGCGCCGGCCATCGGCAGCGCCATTGCCGTGCGCTACCACCTCGGGGTCGACGACTTCGGCGGCCGCGAGACCCTCTGCCTTTATGTTGCGGAATGGTCCGCCGTGTCGCCCAAGCCTTAAGTGCGTTACACTCACCACCGGTATTCGAGCTCGCCTTGACCGCTAGCGGGCGGCGCACAGAGCCGCATGCGGGGCAGGCGCGGATGGCGAGATGAACAGGCTTATTGGACCGATCGCGTGAACATAAAATCCCTTGCCGAGTGTGTCGGCAATACACCGCTCGTCGCCCTGCAGCGCCTAGGCGCGGAACGGGGGAATCGTCTGCTCCTGAAGCTCGAGGGCAATAATCCGGCGGGCTCGGTCAAGGACCGGCCGGCACTCAACATGATCGAGGCCGCCGAGCGCCGCGGGACCATACACCCGGGCGACACTCTGATCGAGGCCACGAGCGGCAACACCGGAATCGCATTGGCCATGGCCGCCGCGGTCAAGGGCTATCGCATGGTGCTGGTCATGCCCGAGCACATGAGCGTCGAACGCCAGGGGCTCATGCGCGCCTTTGGCGCGCAGCTGATCCTTACCTCGAAGGCCGGCAGCATGGAGGAGGCCATCGACACGGCGCGCGCCATGGAGGCGCGCGGCGAGGGCCGCATCCTCGACCAGTTCTCGAATCCCGACAACCCGGATGCCCACTACCGGACCACGGGCCCGGAGATCTGGCGCGACACCGACGGCACCGTGACCCATTTTGTGAGCGCCATGGGGACTACCGGGACCATCATGGGGACCTCGCGCTATCTGAAGGAGCGCAATCCGGGGATCGTCGTGGTTGGCGTGCAGCCCACGGCCGGGTCATCGATCCCAGGCATACGGCGGTGGCCGGCGAGCTACCTCCCGGCGATCTACGAGGCCACGCGCGTGGACCGCATCATCGATATCGACCAGAAGGAGGCCGAGGAGATGACCCGTCGGCTGGCGCGCGAGGAGGGGGTCTTTTGTGGGATCTCCTCGGGCGGCGCGGTGGCCGCGGCGCTAATGCTCGGTGCCACGCTCGAGAATGCCACCATCGTCAGCATCGTCTGCGACCGTGGTGACCGCTACCTGTCCACGGGCGTGTTTCCAGTCTCATGAATGTCCTCGTATTCGATATCGAGACCGTGCCGGACGTGGCCGCGGGGCGCCGTCTCTATCACCTCGATCTGGACGACGAGGGCGTCGCGCGGGTCATGGTCCACAGGCGGCGCGAGGAGTCCGGCCAGGAGTTTCTGCGCCACTATCTGCACAAGGTGGTGGCGATCTCGGTGCTGTTGCGCCGCAACGACGAGTGCCGGGTGTGGTCGCTCGGCGACCCCGCGGCCTCCGAGGCCGAGATCCTCGGGCGTTTCTTTGAGGGCATAGAGCGATTTTCGCCGACGCTCGTGTCGTGGAATGGCGGCGGCTTCGACCTGCCGGTTCTGCATTACCGCGCCCTCTTGCACAAGATCCCCTGCGGCCGCTATTGGGAGACCGGCGATGAGGACAGCACGTTTCGCTGGAACAATTACCTAAGCCGCTATCATGCCCGGCATACGGATGTGATGGATGTGCTGTCGGGCTACCAGGCACGCGCCACGGCGCCCCTGGACGACATGTCGGCGTTTCTCGGCTTTCCCGGCAAGCAAGGCCATGACGGCGCCGAGGTCTGGGACCGTTATCGCCGCGGCGAGATCGACGGCATCCGCGACTACTGCGAGACCGACGTCTTGAACACCTATCTCGTGTTCCTGCGGTTAGAGCTCATGCGCGGGCACCTTACGCCCGAGGCCCATGGGCAGGAGGAGGAGCGGCTGAAGGCTGTCCTGGCTGCCGCCGGCAAGCCGCATCTGTCGGCGTTTTTGCAGGCGTGGGAGGCGGCCGGCGCATGAGGGCCCGGCGCCTGCCGGAGGACGCGACCTGTGTCATCGCCTCCCTGAATCATGATGGTTCCGGCGTCGGACACTGCGATGGCAAGGTGGTGTTCGTGGACGGCGCGTTGCCCGGCGAGGAGGTGCGATTTCGTTATGCCGGCCGCCGGCGCCGCTATGACATGGGCGTGGCGCAAGAGATCCTGGTGCGCTCCGCCAAGCGCGTGGAGGCGCGGTGCGCGCATTTCGGGGTGTGCGGCGGCTGCCAGCTCCAGCACCTGGAGCCCGCCGCCCAGCTTGTCGCCAAGGAGGGCATCGTGCGCGAGGCCTTCGCCCATATCGCCCAGGTGGAGTGCGCGGACTGGGCGCCGCCGGTGCCGGGTCCGGTATTCGCTTACCGGCGCAAGGCTCGGCTCGGGGCGCGGGTCGTCGACAAGAAGGGTGGGCTTTTGTTGGGGTTTCGCGAACGCCGGCACTCCTATATCGCGCCCTTGTCCTATTGCCACACGCTCGATGCGCGTCTCGGCGCGCGTCTTACCGACGTGAAGGCGCTCATGGAGGGCCTGTCCTGCCCCGAGGCCATCCCGCAGATCGAGTTCGCGGCCGGCGATGACGCCGCGGCCCTGGTGCTGCGCCATTTGCGCGACCTGACCGACGCCGACCGGCGCGCGCTCGCAGTCTTCGGCGAGACCCATGGATTTGCCATGCATGTCCAGGCCGGCGGGCCGGAGACCGTGCAGTACGTGGGCGGCCCCGGTGAGGTCCTGCGCTACGCCCTGCCTAAGTTCGACGTCGAGCTGAGTTTCGGGCCCACGGATTTCATTCAAGTAAACGGCGAGACCAACAAGGCCATGGTGGCGCAGGCGGTGGACTGGCTGGGGCTTCACGCCGGTAGCCGCGCGCTCGACCTTTTCTGTGGCCTTGGGAACTTCACGCTGCCCATCGCCCGCCGCGCGGCCTCGGTCTTTGGTGTTGAGGGACTGCCCGCGCTTGTCGACAAGGGGCGCGCCAATGCGCGCGCCAACGGCCTCGACAACGCCACGTTCGCGGCCGCGGACCTGGACGCCGAGACCTTGGGTGATCTGCTCGAAGACCGGGCGTTCGACGTAGCACTCCTCGATCCCCCGCGTACCGGGGCGATGGCGGCGGTCAAGACGCTTGCGGCACGCGGTGTGCCGCGACTCGTCTATGTGTCGTGCAATCCCGCGACCTTGGCGCGCGACGCGCAGTGGCTCGTGCGCGAGGCTGGGTATCGTCTGATGCGCGCAGGCGTGGTGGACATGTTCCCGCAGACCCATCACGTCGAGGCCATGGCCTTGTTTACGAGAGACGGCTAGATGCCCTATATCGAGATCGATGTCGCCAGCCAGCGGTTGCGGCTCTGCGAGCGCGAGGGTGGGCGCGTGCTATGGGATATCGCGGTGGCCACCGCCAAAAATGGCGTGGGCGAGCGCTATGGGAGTTATCAAACGCCACGGGGTCTGCATGTCGTGCGCGCCAAGATCGGCGCCGGCGCCGCGCGCGGCACGGTGTTCGTCGGACGCCGTCCGACTGGCGAGATCTACAGTCCGGCCTTGCGTCGTCTCCACCCCCAGAGGGACTGGGTGCTGACGCGCATCCTGTGGTTGAGCGGGCTTGTGGTGGGCGAGAATCGCTTGGGCGAGGTCGATACCATGCGCCGCTATATCTACATCCATGGGGCCCCGGACGAGGATCCCATGGGCATACCTTCGTCGCACGGTTGCATCAAGATGCGTAACGACGAGGTCATGGAACTCTTTGATCGGGTGCCACCCGGCACCCGCGTGCGTGTCATTGCGTAAGGAGACGCTATGTCCTTGGGTCCAGTCATGATGGATTTGGTGGGAACCACGCTGTCGCCGCAGGAGCGCGCGCAGCTCTGCCACCCGCTGGTCGGGGGCGTGATCCTCTTTAGCCGGAATTACGAGAGCCCGGCCCAATTGCGCGCGCTGACCGCCGAGATCCGCGCCCTACGCAATCCCCCGCTCATTATCACGGTCGATCATGAAGGCGGGCGCGTTCAGCGTTTCCGGGAGGGATTCACCGCACTTCCGGCGCTCGCGCGCATCGGCGAGATCCATGCGCTCGATCGCGCGCGCGGCCGCAAGCTGGCGCACGCGGCGGGCTATGTCATGGCCGCCGAACTACTGGCCCATGGCGTGGACCTGAGCTTTGCGCCGGTACTCGATCTCGGGCGCGGCGTCAGCACCGTGATCGGTGACCGGGCATTCGCCGAAGACCCGCTGGTGGTAACCGAACTCGCCCGGCAATATGTGCTGGGCATGACGCAGGCGGGGATGACGGCCTGCGGCAAGCACTTTCCCGGGCACGGCGGGGTGATGGGGGATTCGCATACCGAATTGCCGGTCGATGACCGTCCGCTGTCGGCGCTAAAGCACGCAGACCTCGTGCCGTTCGCGCGCCTGTGCCCGACGGTGCTGGCGGCGGTCATGCCCGCGCATGTCTTGTATCCGCAGGTCGATGCAGAACCCGCGGGGTTCTCGCGCGTGTGGTTGCAAGAGGTGTTGCGCAAGGCGCAGCGCTTCAGTGGGGTGATCTTCAGCGACGACCTCAGCATGGCCGGTGCGCATGGCGCGGGCGACCTCGGCGAGCGCGCCCGCAAGGCCCTGGCCGCCGGTTGCGATGTCGTGCTCGCCTGCAATGACCCGCAAGGTCTCGATGGCCTGCTCGCGGCGCTCGCAGGCTACGCCAATCCCTTGTCGCAGGCGCGCATGGCACGCTTGCACGGGCGCCCGGCGTGGACCGCAGACGAGCTCGCCGCAAACCCCGACTATCGCGCGTCGTGCGAACTCTTGCGGTCATCTTTCAGCGAGTTGCCATGAGTGGAGCGGCAAGGCGGCGGACATCGCCCAAGCGGGAGGCGGCCGGCCCGCCTGGGCGCACGGCGGCGCTGTCACGTTGCCGGCAATGCGCAAGACTTGCGGCGTTTCGTGACGAGATCAAGGACCGTCACCCCGAGTATTACTGCCGGCCGGTGCCTATGTTCGGTGACGAGTCCGCGCGCCTTGTGATCGTGGGGCTTGCGCCTGGACTCCATGGCGCCAACGCCACCGGCCGTCCGTTTACCGGCGACTACGCGGGTATCCTGCTCTATGAGACCCTCCATCGCCTGGGGATTGCCAACCGCGCGCAGTCGCTGGCGGTGGGCGATGGACTGGTGCTCACTGGCGCGCGCATCACCAATGCCGTCAAGTGCGTGCCCCCGGCCAATCGTCCGACCGCAGAAGAGATCCGGACCTGCGCGCCGTATCTAAACGTGGAGCTTGCCGCGCTACCCGAGGGTGGCGTTATCATGGCGCTGGGCCGCATTGCCCACGAGGCCGTGCTGCGGGCCTTCGGCGCGCCGCTTGCGCGTCACCGCTTCGCGCACGGCGCGCGTCATGAGGTGGCGGGCCGGATCATGTGGGATTCTTATCATTGCAGCCGCTACAACACGCAGACACGGCGTCTGACCGCGACCATGTTCGAGGAGGTCTTGAGGGCCGCCGCGCGCGAGGTGTCATGAGCGATCTACGCGAGTTGGTGCGAGGTCTGGGGGATTGCCCGGGGGTCTACCGCATGCTGGACGAGGGTGGGGTGGTGCTCTATGTCGGCAAGGCCGTAAGCCTACGTAAGCGCGTGAGCAGCTACCTTAGGCCCGCGAAGAGCCCGAGGATCGCCTCGCTCATGGCCGCCGTGCGTCATATCGAGGTCACGGTGACACATACCGAGACCGAGGCCCTGCTGCTCGAAAACAACCTCATAAAGTCTTTAAGACCTCGCTATAACGTCTTGTTACGGGACGATAAAAGCTATCCCATGATCTTTCTCGGCGGGGCCTCGGACTTTCCCAGACTGGGATTCCACCGCGGGGCGCGCCGCGAGCCCGGGCGCTATTTCGGACCCTACCCTAGCGCCACCGCCGTGCGCGAGACCTTGAACCTCCTCCAGCGGGTGTTCCCAGTCCGCCAGTGCGAGGACTCCGTGTTCCGCAACCGCACGCGCCCGTGCCTGCAATATCAGATCCACCGATGTTCCGGGCCGTGCGTTGGGCTCGTGGACCAGGGCACCTATGCGCGCGATGTCGAGCACACGCTGTGGTTTCTCGAGGGGCGCAACAAGACCCTGCTTAGCGACCTCAAGCGACAGATGACGGAGGCCGCCGCGCGGCTCGATTTCGAACAGGCCGCGCGCCTGCGCGATCGCGTGGCGCTTTTGAGCGCCGTGCAGGAGCGCCAGTACGTCGACAACGACAAGGGCGATGCCGATGTCCTGGCGGTGGTCGAGGAGGAGGGCGTGCTGGCCGTCGCGATCCTGGCGATACGCGGGGGGCGGCAGTTGGGCTGCAAGACGCTTTTTCCGCGCGTCCCCGAGGCCCTGTCCGCCGAGGAGGCGCTGGCGGCCCTTCTCCCGCAATATTATCTCGGGCAGTCGCCGCCCACGCATATCTATATCGGGACCTCGGTCCCGGGGCGCGAGTTGATCGCCCAGGCCCTGCGCGCCGATTCCGGGCATGCGGTAACGATCGCGGTACCCGCACGCGGAATCCCCCGCCAATGGGTGGCGTTGGCGAGGACCAATGCCGCCGATGCCCTGCGCCGCCGACGCGCGGAGCGCGCCGGCCACGGGGCGCGCTTTGCGGCGATGGCGGCGGCCCTTGGGCTTACCGCGGCCACGCGTGTCGAATGCTTCGATATCAGTCACACGCAAGGTGAGCTGCCCGTGGCTTCGTGCGTGGTGTTCGGGCCGGACGGGCCGATCAAGAGCGATTATCGGCGTTTTCATATCGAGGGTGTGGGCGCCGGGGACGACTATGCGGCCATCGGCCAAGCGGTCGCGCGTCGCTACGCCAAGGCCCCGCTGCCCGATCTCGTGCTGATCGACGGCGGCGCGGGCCAGGTGGCGCGCGCCCATGAGGCCTTGCAGGCCCTGGGACTGCAGGCGCGGATCCTCGGTATCGCCAAGGGGCCGGAGCGTCGATTCGGGGACGAGGAGTTCCATGAACCGGGACGCGCCACGCCCTTTACTCTCGATCATGCCCCCGCGGCCTTGGTGTTCCTGGCGTCGGTGCGTGATGAGGCCCACAGATTTGCCATAACCGGGCATCGCGCGCGGCGCGCGCGTGCACGGCTCGTATCGGAGCTCGACAGCATCCCCGGGGTCGGGCCGAAGCGCCGCCAGACCCTGGTCAAGGCCTTGGGGGGTACGCGTTTCGTGGCGCAGGCCGAACTTGCCGATCTCGAGCGGCTCCCGGGCATCAGCAGGGAGCTTGCGCGCCGTATCTACGATATCTTTCATGCCAAAGGCGAGCCGTGCCCCTAAATGCGCCCAATATTCTGACGCTGCTGAGAATCGCGCTCATCCCGGTGTTCGTGCTAGTGTATTTCCTGCCGGTGTCATGGGCCAATGTCGGGACCGCGGGATTCTTTTTGCTGGCGGCGCTTACCGACTGGCTGGATGGCTATCTCGCGCGGCGGTGGAACCAGTCATCGGCGTTCGGGGCCTTTCTCGATCCGGTGGCGGACAAATTGATGGTGGCCGCGGCGCTCATCATGATCGTGGCCAACCCTGGGCTGCATCCGCCGCTACTAAGTACCTCGCTCTTTTCCATCGTGGTGCTGGTCATTATCGGTCGCGAGATCGCGGTCTCGGCGTTGCGCGAGTGGATGGCGGAGGTGGGCAAGCGCAAAAGCGTTGCGGTGTCGGTGGTGGGCAAGTTCAAGACCGGCGTGCAGATGGTGGCGATCCTTTTGTTGCTCTACGAGCGGCCGATCATCGGCATCTCGGCGTTTAGGGCAGGCGAGCTCCTTCTTTATGTGGCAGCCCTGCTCACGCTCTGGTCGATGGGGGTGTACCTGAAGGCGGCGTGGCCGGAGCTTACGAGAACGGAGGATGATGCACGCTAGCTACGCGTGGAGGGCCGGTAGCTTGGGGCTCCATGGGGCCGCGCCTTCATACTCATGGCTTTACGCCGAGCATGAATGGATGCCCAAGACGTAGCGTTCTTGCTCGGGTGTCTCGATGGCGCCTGGACGTACGGCGCGGATCTGCTCGATAGCAGTCGCGGGCTCCATGCCGAGCTCGATCAACAGGCGCGCCGCGATCGTGCCGGCTCGCCCGAGTCCGCCACGGCAATGAACCAGGATGTCTTGCCCGCTGCGCAGCCGTTTTCGAAGCGCGTGGCCTGCGGTCTCCCAAGTCTTGGCGAAATCCCCGTCAGGTATCGACACATCTGTAATCGGCAGGTGGTACCACGACATATTCCTGCGACGCACTTCCGGCCCCAGTTGTTCCACGCGCAGGAGGACGAATTCTTCTTGCCGAAGGAGGGTGACGACGGCCGCTGCCCCCCAATTCCGGATGGCGTCGAGGTCACAAGAGAGATCACGGTCCCAAGAGCCGGTCTGGGCATGCGGGTCGTATTTGCCCGGGCAAAAGGTGATGCCGACGCGCCCCAGCGCGGGCCCCGCGGATACGGCCGCGATCATCAAGGGATGCGTGAGCGAGGTTCTAGGCATCTATGACTCCGCGTGCTCTTTTGGTGGGCCCTGAACATGCCGCGCCAGGACGGATCGTATCGACAAGCGAAGATTAACGCTCTTTATGCCGCATCCGGCCCGCCACATGGCATCATATCAAAAGCAGGCCGAAAAGGGAGGGGGTGCGCTGCCTTGGATAGAGTGCTTGCGGCATGCCTGGCGGCGCGATGGCCTGATGTCCCTCCAGAATCCCGGACACTCGGTTCAAGCCGCGCTCCTGCTTGAAGTGCTCGGGAGACAGGCACCTGAGCGGGCGCTTGATGCGATCGACGATCAGCGGCGCCATGAAGAATACGGCCCTCCATGGCCCGCGCCTGGTTGCGCGACGCATCCTGAAGCCGCGCCGCACCGCCAATCTCCCTGTGCGCTTTCTCTTCCACGGCGCCCGAAAGTCCGCCTTGATCCATGGTGGGACATTTCCGACACGATCTGCGCGGCCTGCTCGTCTATCCCCACTTCGTCCCATTGGCAATATGGCACCGGCCCCCAGAATCCTGGCGCAGTCTTTGCCAGCGCGCCTTGTGCATCGGCGCCTTGGCAAACAAGGTAAGTCGTAAATGTCCCCCACACAGCGTACGTCGAGCCGATAGCGGTCGCCAGGGCACAGCTCCAATGTGGCTTCACCGCTCATGTTTCCCGCTTGAAAAAACAGGCCAAATCGGGAGAAATCCACCAGAACCAGCAGCCATTGGCCCGTTGGCAGGCCGATCTTGGTCACTGCGCGCTTTAGCCTCACAAGGCCCAGAAACGTCGTTCGGCAAGCGGCGGCCGTGCGGTAGATCTGGAGAGTGGTAACCATTCTGGAAAACAGAGAGCCGATTCGCCTATTCTTGGCGACGCAAAGACTCAGATCTCGTTCTCTGCGATAGAGCTTCGTGATCGCGCATCCGCCCAGAAGACCAGAACACAGAAGCGCAGCCGCCGCAAGCCACCCGGATGACGCGCGGTTCACGCGTTTATCAAGGCAACGCCCCGATTCGGCACGCTAGGTCCTTGCGACGTTTATAAAAAAGGCTCTTCCGGGTTTTGTGTGGGTAGCCCATAAAAGCCTCATGACGGGCACCCTGCTGGATAAAGGTCAAGCTTCCCGCAATGGAAGAGAATCGCGATG
>JAKBUS010000062.1 GCA_021841585.1 Pseudomonadota bacterium
AAGCGGGTGGCGTGGCGCGCGCGGGCCTGCAAGACAAGCTTCTGATGGGTGTGCGACCTTGATGCAGGCGGTGCTGGTCATAGTCCGCGACGCCGACGAGGCGATCCCGTTCGGCGGCATGATCTTTTTCATGCGCCCCGCGCCTGCAAGGTCGCGCGCCAAGATCATTCCCGTGGGACCTCCCAGGCCCTGCGCGCCGTGATCTTGCGTCGCCAAAGCGGTCCCACGGCGCTACGCTATCGCCTATTCGACATCCTTCTCGAATACCGGGCCGGTTCGAGGGTTCGCGACCTGCCCGTGTCCGGCGTCGATGCCCCCAACTAAGGAGATGAGTCATGACAAGACAGGACCTGACAGAACGTATCATCGAGGCCAAGCGTGAAAAGGGTCTCAGCTTCAAGACCTTGGCGGAGAGGGTAGGGCGCAGTGAGGTATGGACCACGGCCGCCTTGCTCGGTCAGATGGGCATGGGTGAGGCCGAGGCCGCGGCCGCTGCACAGGCCCTCGGCCTGGACGCCAGGGCCCAGGCCCTTCTGTGTGAGTGTCCGACCAAGGGCTCGCTCGATCCGCTCGTGCCGGTGGATCCGCTTCTCTACCGGTTTTACGAGATACTGCAGGTCTATGGCACTACCATCAAGGCCCTGATCCACGAAAAGTGCGGCGACGGCATCATGAGCGCCATCGATTTCGAGATGGCCATCGAGCGCGTCGCCGACCCCAAGGGCGATCGTATCAAGGTCACGATGAACGGGAAGTTCTTACCCTACCGCGTCTGGTAGGTCCGGGCGGGTGGCCACGGGTCACCTGTCAGGGCGCAAGCCGTGCCCCTGCACAAAGGGGGGGTCGTCCGTGGCCGCTTATGTCGACACGCCGCATCGTCGATCGTATGGGCCGCCCCATTATTGTGGGCGGGCCTCTGTGCCTAAGGCGACCGGGAACCTCCCGTCGTGCATGCAGGCCCGCTGCTGGTGGTCGCCGACGCGCCGGCCGTAAAGCCGCGGGTCTTCGCCCTGCGGCCGGTGTTCGAGGCATTCGTGGCCACCAAGCAAGGGCTGCTCGTCGCGCGATCATGTCCCGCCGATCGTTCCCGGCATGGCCAACCGCCCAGGTCGCCCCGGTCTAGTTGCCGCGCGCCTCGCGCAGCAGGATCGGCTTGAGGTTGAGGCGTGCGAGGACGTGGCGGGCGTGCGGGATCGCGGTGCGCCGCAAAGGCCCGATACGGACGCGATAAAAGGCCCCGCGTCCACTGATGCTGACCTTTTCGATATAGGATTCGAGGCCACGCAGCGCCAGCTCGGCACGCAGCCGGCTGGCATCGGCGATGTCGGGAAATGAGGCGGCCTGCAGGATGAAGCGCCCCTTGACGACGGGCGCCGCGCTCGGCGCCGCGTTCTCCGCCGGCGGTACGTGTGCCGCGGCCGCCACGGCCTCCTTGGTGCGTCGGTTCGACGGCCGGGCGGTGGCGCGCATCTCGGGGAGGATGGTGTAGAAGTCGAACTGGGTGGCGGCCGGTAGACCGGGGGCCGGCCCCTTGGGTTTGGGGGCCGGCGGGGGCGTCAATACGGTCAGCGGCGCACGGGCCGGCTTCGCGGCCGCCGCCGGCCGTGCCGGAGCGGGCTTACGGGCGCGATGCGCGACCAGCAGTCCCACGAGAAGACCGATGACAAGCGCGATCCCCGCGACCACCCATGGCCTGCCACCCCCGGACCGCCCCCTCGGTCGCCGGCGCTGGTCGACCATCTACATGGCCTCGGGGGCGCTGACACCGAGCAGGCCCAGGCCATTGGCGAGGACCTGACGGGCCGCCGCAATCAGTGCCAGGCGCGCGTCGCGCAGCGGCGGGTCGACGGTGAGAAAGGCCTGGGCGTTATAGTAGGCGTGCAGGTCACCCGCCAACTCGCGGAGATAGTAGGCGATCTGATGCGGTTCGCGGGCGGCGGCCGCCTCCTCTATGACATCGACGAAGCGCCCGAGGGTCCGCTGGAGCACGCGCTCTTGCGGGGTGTCGAGCATAATCAGGTCGGCCTGCGCGTGGTCCGGCAGCGGCAGGCCACGTTCGCTCAGCTGGCGGAACACGCTGCATATCCGCGCATGCGCGTACTGGACGTAATAGACGGGGTTGTCATTGGACTGCGATTTGGCGAGGTCCAGATCGAAGTCCATGTGCTGTTCGCTCTTGCGCAGGACGTAGAAGAAACGCGCGGCATCGTTGCCAACCTCGGCGCGCAGCTCCCTCAAGGTCACGAAATCCCCGCTACGCGTAGACATCTGCGCGCGCTCGCCGCCCCGGTAGAGGATGGCGAATTGCACGAGCAGGACCTGAAGGCGGTCGGGGTTTTCCCCGAGGGCCGCGAGTGCCCCCTTCACGCGCGGCACATAGCCGTGGTGATCGGCCCCCCAGATGTCGATCAAATCGCTAAAGCCGCGTTCGCACTTTTCGAGATGATAGGCGATATCGGATGCGAAGTAGGTGGCGACGCCGTTTTCGCGTACGACGACACGGTCCTTCTCGTCACCGTAGTGGGTGGCGCGAAACCACTGCGCCCCGTCTTTCTCGTAGACCTCGCCGCTCGCGCGCAGGCGCGCCAATGCGCGGTCCACGGCCCCGCTCTCCACGAGACCCCGTTCCGAGTACCACCGGTCGTAACGGACGCCGAATGCCGCCAGATCATCCTTGATGTCGGCGAGCATGGCGTCCAGACCGAAGCCGTGCACAACCCGGTATTGCGCGCCGAGGGCCTCTTTCAGGCGCGCGATCCAGGCGTCCATGAGCGCATCGGCGTCGAGGTCGGGATTGGCGATCAGTATGTCAGCGATCGGGCGTTGCAGGGCGTCGCCCTCGGCGCCCGCCAGCGCCCGCCCGATGTCGGCTACATAGGCCCCGCGGTAGCCGGTCTCCGGAAAAACGATCTTCGCGCCGAAGGCCTCCATGTAGCGCAACCACACGCTGAGCGCCAGGATGTCCATCTGCCGGCCAGCATCGTTCACATAGTATTCGCGCTCCACTGCATGGCCGGCGCACGCAAGCAGGCGGGCGAGCGAGTCCCCGTAGGCCGCGCCACGGCCGTGACCGACATGCAGTGGCCCGTTGGGGTTGGCCGATACGAATTCGATAAGGGTCTTGCCGGGCCGCGATGCTAGCCGTCCATAGGCCTCTTTCTCGCGCAGGATGGCGCGCACGACCTCATGGAACGCCGAGCTCGCCACGAACACATTGAGAAAGCCGGGACCCGCGATCTCGATGCGTTCGATAAGCGGCGAACCATCGAGGGCGCCCTTCAGTTCCTCGGCGAGCGCCCGTGGCGTGCGTCCCGCGGCCTTGGCGGCGGCGAGCGCGAAGTTAGTCGCGAAGTCGCCGTGGCCGTCCTGACGGGGGCGCGCGATCTCGGGGGCCGGCAGGCCTGCCGGCAGACGCCCCTGGGCGACGAGGGTCGTCACGGTGTCCTGGAAAAGGGCGGCGAGGGCGTGTTTCACGTCAAGATCCTAAGCAGAGAAGCCGCATCTTATAGAGGCGAGCCCCCGCCGCGCAAGGGCGGTGCGCGTGTGGCCACGCCAGTTCCCGGTCACGATCCGAGCAGTTCTTCCACCTCGCGGATGCTGGCCCGATGCATGGGTCGGCCGTCAATCGGCGAGACCGGCAGTTCACGTATCGCCTCCGGGCTCAGGACGTAGAGCGCAAACTGAGTCTCGCCGGCCACGAACCGGAATACCGGCACCAATACCGTGCGCGCGTCGTTATAACGCAGCCGCCGCTCTTCCATGACGTATGGAATTCCATGGCCGTCCAGGAACAGGCTCAGGTCCTCCGGCGCGGGCGCGGCCAGATGCAGCTGGACCTCGGGAAAGCGCGTGATCGCGCCGCTTAGGACCTCCCCCACGAGTTTCGGCGAAAAGTCCCGCAACAGGGTCATCGCCTCCAGGGCGTCGGCGCGCAACCCATGCACCACCTCCCGCAAATCCTTTTGAAAAAGCTCGAGGTGTTGTTTCAGCGCCGCCTCGATCTCGGCATTGCCAGGCCAGTTCTTGTCTTCGGGAAGGTTCAGGCGATGGGCGGCCTTGCGTTTCGCGCTCTGATAGTCGCGAACACCGTCCTCGGCCATGATGCGCGCGGCCTCGATCACGATCTTTTGGCGCACCGCCGCCTCGGCCGCGCGACCGCGAGGGTTGGCGGCGCGTGTATGCCGTCCCATGTCAAAACAGCCCGCTGCTGCGAACGCTCTGTGCAGGCCCAGGCACGCCCCGGCGCGCCCCTTTCCTGGTGGGCACTGTCCCCTTTATAAAATACTCGCGCATCGCGGCCGGATTCGTCTTACTGCAGAGCAGTCCGGTATGACGGTTGATGATGGCCGTGACGATACCGCGCGGCCTCGCGAACGGGGTATCCGGCCTCCCCGCCAACGCCGCGCCCATGTACTGCGTCCAGATCGGCAGCGCGGCATGGGCGCCCACTTCATAATGGCCGAGGGATTTCGGGATCGGGAAGCCCACCCATACGGTGGTCTCGAGGTAGGGGCTGAATCCCGAAAACCAGGCGTTGCGTTCGTGGTTCGATGTCCCGGTCTTGCCAGCGAGATCGATGCGCTTTAGTGAAAGCGCAAGCTGTCCGGTCCCCGAGCGGATCACGCTTTGCATCATGCTGGTCATGATGTAGGCATTCTGCGGGCTGATCGCCTGCACCGCGAAGTGCGGTGTTCCGCGAATCGCGATACTCGTGCCCGGCGCCGGAGGCACGACCAGGGGCTTGGCACGCCAGATCGTCTTGCCGCGCTCGTCTACGATCTTGCGAATGAAATACGGGCGCACCCTAAAGCCGCCGTTCGCGAACACGGTATAGCCGCGCGCCATCTCGAGCGGCGTGAGTGTCGCGCTTCCGAGCACGAGCGAGAGGCTGTGCGGGAGCGCGGAGGCCTTGAAGCCGAAGCGCTCCGCGTAGTGCACGGCATAGCGTATGCCTACGGCGCGCAGGATCCGGATCGAGACCAGGTTGATCGACTGGGCGAGGCCCACGCGCATGCGCGTAAGTCCCCGGAAGTGATCCGAGTAGTTGTGGGGCCGCCACAGCTCGCCGTGCGCGCCGCTCAGGGCGACGATCGGCGCCCCGCTGAACAGGCTCGCCGCGGTGTAGCCCTTGGCTATGGCCGCCGAATACACGAAGGGCTTGAAGCTCGACCCCGGCTGGCGGTAGGCCTGAATGACGTTGTTAAAGCTGTCATGATAGAAGTCGAAACCGCCGACCAGGGCCGCAATCGAGCCGTTGCGCGGCCGCAAGGACACGAGCGCGGCGTAAGGGCGGGGGATTTGGGACAGGGCCCATCGGCCCGGGCCGACGTGCTGCAGGTAGATGACATCGCCCACCTTCAGGATGTCGCTCGCCTGCTTGGGCGCATACCCTTCGGCGTTCACGGTGATGAACGGCGCCGCCCACGACAGTCCTTGCCAGCCGATGCGCACGGTATGACGGTCGAGATCGTAGGCCTTCACCGAATGCTGGCCAACGGCGGTGACGATCCCCGGGACAAGCCCGCCGACGGTGGTGTAAGGGCGCAGGTCGCGGCGCAGGCGATGCCGGGAGGTCTGGGCGTCGACCGGTACTTGCGCGGTCGGGCCGTAGTAGCCGTGACGAATATTGTAGGCGAGCAGACCGTCTATGACGGCGTGATCGGCGGCCTCCTGCTCCCGGGCCCCGAGCGTGGTATAGACCCGATAACCGCCGTCGTAGGTCTTCTTCTTGCCGAAATGCTTGATCATGTATTCGCGGACCATCTCCGCGACATAGGGGGCATTCACATGATAGTGGATCGTGTGCGCGCGCGTCGCGATCGGCGCGGAGTCGGCTTGCGCATACTGGGCCTCAGTGATGTCTTTCAGCGCCAACATGCGCGTGAGCACATAGTGGCGACGCGCGCGGGCGTTATGCGGGTGAGCTATCGGGTTGTCGAGCGACGGGGCCTGCGGAAGGCCCGCGAGCATCGCGAGCTGCGCGAGATCGAGGGCTTTCAGGGGCTTACCATAATATATGTGCGCCGCTGCCTCGAAACCGTAGGCGTGATTACCGAGGAAGATCTTGTTCAGATACAGTGTAAGGATCTGGTTTTTGGTCAATTCCCGCGCGATCTTGAACGATAACAGCACTTCCTTGATCTTGCGCGTGAAGGTCTTGTGCGGGCTCAGAAAATAATTGCGCGCGACCTGCATCGTGATCGTGCTCGCGCCCTGGGCCTTGCGTCCCGTGATGATATCGATCCAGGCGGCACGGGCGATCCCGAGGAGATCGATCCCGGGGTTCGTATAAAAGGAACGATCCTCGGCCGCGAGCACCGCCTGGATGAGGGTGGGCGGGACCTGTTTGAGGGTCACCGGCATGCGCTCCTCGTTGCCGAATTCGGTAATCAACTGCCCATGACGGGCCAGCACCTGAAGCGGCGCCTTCAAATGCTTGCGCAGGATGTTGTGGACCGGCGGCAGCGTCGGCGCAAGTACGATCGCCGTCACAGCCGCCGCCAGGACCCCGGCGGCAAAAAATCCGAAGAAAACGAGCAACAACCGGAACCCGAGCCGGCGTTTCAAGGACGCGCCGGACGTAGATGAAGGGGCCATAATCTCTCAACCAGCAGGGTGCATTCCAGTATAAAGGGTAAATGCGAGCAGGCCAAAGCATTGGCATACCGCCAATCCCTGATCTATAGTTCATGACAGCTCACCTAAAGAGCGACGTACCGGACATAAGTTCCGGAAAAAGGGAGGAAATTGCACCTTCTCAACCGCAAAAAGCCGCCGCTCGTCGGCCTGGACATCAGTACCTCGTCGGTCAAGGTCCTGGAGTTGAGCCGTAATCAGAGCCAGTATCGCGTGGAGCGCTACGCCGTGGAGCCCATGCCGCAGAATGCGGTCATAGAGCGCGCGATCGCCGACGTCGAGCAAGTGGGTGCGACCGTGGATCGCGCGATGAAGCGCTGCGGAACGAAATTAAAGCGTGTTGCGGTGTCGGTGCCGGCAAGTCAGGCGATCTGCAAGACCGTGCATATGTCCGCGGCGCTCACTGAGTCGGAGCTCCAGACCCAGATCGAGATGGAGGCCGAGCACCATATCCCCTACCCCTTGAACGAGGTGAATGTCGATTTCCAGGTGGTGGGGCCGGCCGAAGACAACCCCGAGGAGGTGGAGGTCCTGATTGCGGCGTGCCGCAAGGAAGTGGTGGACGACTACCTGGCGGTCATCCAGACGCATGGCTACCAGCCCGTGATTGTCGATCTCGAGACCTATGCGATGGAAAACGCCTATGGGCTCCTTGCGGAACACATGGCGGGCGGGGGCATGGAAAAGACCGTCGCGGTCTACGATATCGGCGCGACGAGCATGACGTTGAATGTCATGCACAATAATCGCTCGGTCTATATCCGGTCGCATAGCTTCGGGGGGCGTCAACTGACCGAGGAGATCCAGAGGCGCTACGGGCTCTCTTACGAGGAGGCGGGGCTTGCCAAGAAGCAGGGCGGGCTGCCCGAGAACTACCAGTCCGAGGTGCTGCGGCCGTTCCTGGAGGCCTTGTGCCAGGAGGTCACGCGCTCCCTGCAGTTCTTCTACTCCTCGAGCCCTTTCAACAAGGTCGATCTCATGTTGTTGGCAGGTGGTTGCGCGCAGATCCCGGCCATCGAAAAGCTGCTGGCGACGCGCGTGGGCGTGCCGGTAGCGATCGCCAATCCATTCACCGGCATGACGCTCGCCTCGCGGGTCAAGCCGCAGGTTTTTAGCAACGAGACTCCGTCTCTGATGGTCAGTTGCGGGCTCGCGCTACGGAGCTTCGATCCATGATGCGGCTCAATCTCCTGCCGTGGCGTGAACAGCGCCGCAAGGATCTCGATAAGCGGCTCATCCGTGATGCGGCGCTGGCCTGGATCGGCGTCCTGGTCGTGCTTTTCTATATCCATATGCAGGTCGGCGATGTGGTGGCCCACCAGCAGGCGCGTAATAGCTATCTCCAGCAGCAGATGGCGCTCATGGCGGCCAAGATCCATAAGATCGCCCTGATCAAGAAGAAGCGCGCGGCGTTGCTTGCGCGCATGCATGTCATCCAGGAGCTTCAGATGGACCGCATGATGATCGTGCATAGCTTCAACAGCCTGGCGCGCGACGTCCCTCCCGGCGTGTACCTGACGTCGCTTGGGCAGAAAGCCGAGGCGTTCACGATCTCCGGTGTCGCCCAGTCCAACGAGCGCGTGTCGCAATTCATGCGCAACCTGGCGGCCTCACCGTGGTTCACGAATCCGGTCCTGGATGTCATCACCGTGAAAAAAAGCGGGGCCGGCCATTTGAGCTTCTTTACGTTGACCACGCAGGGCAAGGGTATGGCACCCGCCAAGAAGCCCGTTGCGGGGAGGGCGTAGCCATGGATTGGCGGCAGACGATCGAAGACCTCAAGGGCGTCGACCTCAATAATCTCGCGGCATCTCCGTATTCCGTCAAGGTTGTGGGGGTTGGTGTGTCGTGCGTGTTGCTGTTGCTCGCCGGCTACTGGTTTTTCATAAGGGGGCAGATCCAGACCTATGATGGCCTGAGGACCCAGGAGACCGCGCTGAAGCAGCAGTTCCTGCAGCAGAAAATGGAGGCCGCGCAGCTGCCGGCCTACGAGCAGCAGATGAAGAAGATGAAGGTCGTGTTCGGGGGGCTTTTGCAGGAGCTCCCGAATACCACCCACATGCCGGATTTCGTGACGGAGGTCACGCAGGCGGGCAAGAGCAGTGGGCTTCAGTTCGCGTTGTTCAGGCCTGAAAAAGAGGTGCCCAAGGACTTCTACGCCGAGCTCCCGATAGCGCTGACCGTCGCCGGGACCTACGAGCAGCTCGGCCATTTTGTGGGTGATATTGCCGCGTTGCCGCGCATCGTGACGCTCGGCGACGTCAAGGTCACGGCCAAGTCGGGGGATTTCCTGTCGATGTCCGTGACCGCCAGGACCTATCGTTATCTCAAGCACCGGTATACGAAGAAATGAGGATGCGCCTATCATTCATGGCCGTGGCCTGCGCACTGCTTGCCGGATGCTCCGGGGGTGGGGGCATGGCGCGCCTTCAGCAGTTCGTCGCGACCGCCGACACCGGGTATCATCCCCCGGTCAAGCCGGTCCCGAAGATCCCCGCCCCGCACATAGTGGCGTTCGATATGCATCACCATGTCGATCCGTTCGAGCCGTTTTCCATGCGTCTGCCGGGTCGCGGTCCGAATCCGGACCGAAACCTGCCCAAGGGCCCGCTGCAGCATTTCCCCTTGGATGCGCTCACGATGGTCGGGACCTTGTCCGCCGGCCCCAATCTGTGGGCCCTGGTCAGGACCCCCGACCATTCGACCCATCGCGTCCAGGTGGGTGATTACATGGGCGAGCATTATGGAAAGGTCGTGCGTATCACCGCGCACAAGATTCGGCTTGTGGAAACCGTCGCTGGCCCGACGGGCTGGGTAAAACAGCCCGTCACTTTGGTTATCAAGTAAAGGGAGCCCCATCATGATCAGAATTAAGCTCGCCGCCATCGCCTTCGCGCTCTCCGCGTTCGCCGTGGCTGGGGCCGCCACACTCACCGGGCTTTCCTGGATCACCGTCGCGGGCAAGCCAGCCCTGCGGCTTGCGATCAGCGGCCATCGCCGCGGCCAACTCGAGGTCAAGCGCCACGGGCGGCTTTTGCGGGTCCACCTGCGCCGCACCACGCTTGGGACCCACGTTCGGGACCTTCCCGGGTCGGGCACGGTCAAGGGGGTCTATCCCTACCTCACCGATCACGGCCACGGCGTGGATGTCGACGTGTTGTTGACAAAGCGCGGGCAGATACATCTGACGCGTGTCTCTTATGGGTACGAGGCGGTCCTGGCCGGGGTCACTGGCGTTAAAACCGCCAGCGCGCGCCCAGTGATCCGCCCGGTGCCGGCCAAGACCGCTGCCGCCAGTGGCCCGAACGTCCTGCGGAAATTGAGCTACTTCGCGTTTCCGGGGAACAAGATCGAGCTTCACCTAGTGACCACGCGGCGCCCGCAGGCGCCTTCGGCCTTCGTGCTCACCAAGCCCGCGATGGTGGTGCTGGATGTCCCCAATACCGTCATCAAGCCGTCGCTCGGCGAACTGCAGGTGGGTGCTGGTGATGTCCGCAACGTGGCGGCGGTCGAGGCCAACGGCATGACCCGCGTCGTGATCCGCTTGGTGAATCCCGCCGCCTACAGGGCCTACGTGCGGCCGCATGCCATTGACGTCATTATCGCAAGCCCCAACACCCGGATCGCGCAGGCGGCCGTCGCCACGCCCAAGACCCCGGTCCTGCCACCCGGGCCCAATCATCGTCCGCGCTATCGCCTGCGCGCCATAACATTCCATCGCGGCCGCGACGGCGCCGGCAAGGTGCAGGTCAAGCTGTCGAGTTCGAACGTGGCCGTGAGCGTCCATAACCAGGGTCACCGCATCATCCTCACCTTCCATAACACGGCGGTCCCCAAGGCCGAACAGCGCAAGCTCGTGGTGACCGATTTCGCGACCCCCATCGACACCATCCGGACGTTCCAGGACGGGCGCGCGGCGCGCATGATCCTGCACACCTACGGCCATTACACGCAAATGGGTTATCAGGCGGCGCGCGGATTCCTGATGCGCGTGACGCCGGTCTCGCGGCGCGCCTATCGGATCTCCGAGCGCAAGAAGAACAAGTACGCGAGCCGCAAGATCTCGCTCGACTTTCAGCATATCGGCGTGCGCGCCGCCCTGCAGGTGCTCGCCAACTTCAGCGGCCTGAACTTCGTCACGAGCAGCGCCGTCCACGGGACGCTTACCCTCGAGCTGCACGACGTCCCATGGAAGCAGGCCCTGCACCTTATCTTGCGGACCAAGAACCTCGGTATGGAGCGCAAGGGCAACATCATCCTGGTGGCGCCGGCCGCGCAGATGGCCAAGGAGCGCGAGGCGCGGCTCAAGGCGCGGGCCGAGGCCCGCAAGCTCGAGCCCTTAGAGACGGTCCTGATCCGCATGAATTATGCCAAGGCCTCGGATATCGCGGCGGTTCTCAAGTCCACGCGCACGGTTGGTGCGCAGACGAGCAATATGCCGTTTAGTTCGGTGAGCTACAGCAAGCAAACGACGGAATCGACCTCGCTGCTCTCGAAGCGCGGCCAGGTCACAGTGGATAAGCGCACCAATTCACTGATCATCCAGGACACCCCGCAGCGCGTCCGTGCCATCCGCCGGCTGATCGCCAAGCTCGACCGGCCAGTGCGCCAGGTGCTGATCGAGGCCCGGCTGGTGGAGGCCAACGACGGCTTCAACAAGAGCCTCGGGGCGCAACTTGGTCTCAATTATTCCTACAGCACGCCGTCTACTCAGATCTCGAGCTGCCCGGCGGCGCAGTGCGCCGGGTCCGGTCTGTCGTCCGCCCCGGGCTTGCCGGCGACCACCGCGGGTACGTTGTCGAACACGAGCATAGGGGCGTTCAACGTCAATCTGCCGTCGGTGGGTGTCGGCAGCTCCCTGCCGGCGACCTTTGCGCTGACCGTCGCCAAAATCGCCAGCAACAATCTGCTCAATCTCGAGCTCTCGGCCTTGCAAGCGGAAAATAAGGGTAAGATCATATCGAGCCCGCGCCTCATCACCGCCAACGACCGCAAGGCCGATATCAAGCAGGGCGAGGAGCAGTTCTTTAACCTCGGTTTCGGCCAGAGCATGCTCCAACAGGCGGTCCTCGGTCTGTCCGTGACCCCCCAGATCACGCCCGATAACCGCATCATCATGACCGTGAAGATCACCGACAACAGCTTCGCGAATGCGGTCGCGGGGACCTTGGACGAAAAGAGCCTGAAGACCCAGGTGCTGGTCAACAACGGCCAGACGGTGGTGATCGGCGGCATTTATCAAAACAGCCGCCTGCGCACGGTGACCAAGGTGCCGTTCCTCGGCGATCTGCCGCTCCTGGGCTACCTGTTCCGCAACACCTTGGTCAACAACACGCGCTCGGAGCTGCTCATTTTCCTGACGCCACGCATCCTCGCGCCGTCCCTGTCTCTGCAATCGGGTTGATTTATGGCCCTCATGCTGGCATAACGCCCGCATGAGGGCAGGGGACGAGCGGATATTCCTTGTGGGCCCCATGGGGGCGGGGAAGTCGACCATCGGGCGCTGCTTGGCTGAGCGCCTGGGGCGGGAATTTTGCGACTGCGATCAGGAGATCGAGCGGCGTACCGGGGCCAGCGTCTCGCTGATCTTCGCCGTCGAGGGCGAGGCCGGGTTTCGGCGCTGGGAGGCGCTGGTGCTCGAGGATCTCGTCGGCCGACCGAATCTCGTCTTGGCCACCGGCGGCGGTGCGGTCCTGGCCCCGGCCAACCGCGCGCTCCTGAAGGCGCACGGCAAGACCGTCTATCTACACGCCGATTGGCAGACCCTGTGGGAGCGCGTGCGCCGCGACCGGCACCGGCCGCTTTTGCATACCGAGGACCCGCAAGCACGGGTGATGGCGCTCATGCGCGAGCGCGATCCGCTGTATCGTGAGGTCGCCGACCTCATCGTGGATACCGACCGCCGGGCGCCGCATGTCGCCGCCCGGCTCATCATGTGTGGTCTAAAGAGGGTAAGCGGTGTCGACGCTGAGGCTTGATCTTCCGGGCGGGGGCTACCCCATCCATGTCGGTGCCGGGCTGCTCGGGTCCGCGGATCTGCTGCGCGCCCCGGTCTCAGGGGATCGCGTGGCGATCGTCACCAATGAGATCGTGGCCCCCCTGTATCTCGCGCGCTTGACCGAGGCGCTCGCGTCCTTCGATCCGGCGGTCGTGATCCTGCCTGATGGCGAGACGCAAAAGGCCCTGGACACGATTGATCGTGTCGTGGGTCAGCTCCTTCAGGCGCGCTGTGACCGCGCCACCACGATCTTTGCCTTGGGGGGTGGTGTGGTCGGTGACATCACCGGCTTTGCCGCCGCCGTCTATCAGCGCGGCGTACCGTTCGTGCAGGTCCCGACCACCCTGTTGTCGCAGGTGGATTCCTCGGTAGGGGGTAAGACCGGCGTGAATCATGCCCTCGGCAAAAACATGATCGGCTGCTTTTACCAGCCCAAGGCCGTCATCATCGATACCGCTACGCTTGCGACGCTCCCCGACCGTGAATTGTC
>JAKBUS010000063.1 GCA_021841585.1 Pseudomonadota bacterium
CCTTCATTCCGGTCTCGTCAAATTCCTGGAGGGCGATTATGTCGGCGCCGAAAAGGATCTGGTCGGCGACATCAAGACCGATGACGTACCGGGGATCCACTATCTGGCGGCGGCCTGCGCGGCGCAGGGCCAGGGGCATCATGAAAAACGCGATGAATACCTGACCCAGGCGCAACGCATTCCGGGTCTCGCACTGGCCGCCGGCCTCCTCCAGGCCTACCTGCACGAGGCAGGACGCGAATACGAACGTAGTCTCGCCACCCTGAATGCCCTGCGCATCTCTCACCCCGGCAACCGTACGGTGTTGCGGCTGCTCGCCCAGCGGGCCCGCGGCCTGCGCGACTGGACGGCGATCACCCAGCTCGCCCCCGAACTGCGCCGCTACAAGGTCATGGAACCGGCGGTGATAGATGACGTGGAGCGCGATGCCCACCGCCACCTCCTGCTGCTCGCGAGCAATCATGCCCAGACCGACACCGAGACCGTGTGGCGCGCCATCCCTCGGGCCTACCGCCAGCACCCGGCCCTCATCGCCATATATGCCCATAGCCTGATTCGCAAGGGGGCGATGGACGAGGCCGAGCGGCTGCTTGCGCCCGCGCTGCGCCACGAACCGACAGACGAGCTGTTTGCCGCCTATGGGGAACTGCAGGGAGACAATGCCCTGCGCTTCCTATCGCAGGCCGAGACCTGGCTCAAGGTCTCGCCGCAGAGCGCGATCCTGCTGCTCGCGCTCGCCAAGCTGGCGCTGGCCGCCAATCTGCCCGGCAAGGCCCGCGAATACGCCGAGCGCTGCGCCCGCCAAAACCCGCCCTATGACCTGTACGCCGAACTGGCGCTTATTATGGAGCGCTTGGGCGACGAACCCCGCGCCCGGGAATACTGCCGCCGCGGGCTCGATCTCCAGAAGGCGAAAAATGACAACGGACGCCCCGCGGAGCCGCTCTTTCTGCCGCTCCCGTAGCCGGCGCCGTAGGGCCACGGGCCCCTCGGGCGCCCAAGCACGGTGTGCGCCCAAGCGCTCTTTCCGGCAGGCCTTCAGCGTAAAAACGCCTGCCCCGTCGCCTTCCAAGCTGCGCGGGCTTCGTCAGGCGACATCGTCGTGGCGTCGGGTGATTTCCGGGACCAGCACCAGCGCCCACGCACTCTCATCCCCCGGCCGAGGGCTGGGCTTCCCGCAGACATGGCAGCCGACCTCGCCACACCCCCACTTCTTGCCAATGCACCCGCACTGTTTGCCATTACGATAAATCGCGCCGAAGAAACCTGGGCGCGGTTTTATGACTGAGCGGTAAATTGGCGCCGCGCAAGGCCGGTCAGGTCAACCCATGCCGCCCATGGCCCGCGAGATGGTCGCGGGGGGCGATGCGCGACTCGGTCGGCGTGGGACCTTTACGAGGATCGGGGGTGGATGGGGATGACGGGGCGGCCGCGGACGAGACTTGTGTCCAGGACCTCGGGCTGCAGGGTCACGTGATCGATATCGAAGCGCTCGCGCAGGAGATCCTGCATGATGACCAGGAGCCCCCGCCAATGATCGAGGTCGTCTACCACCACATGCGCGGACAGTGCCATCATCCCCGACGACAAGGTCCATATGTGCAGATCGTGCACGGATATGGTGCCCGGGACCTCGGCCAGCGCGCGGCCCACAGCGCGCAAATCGAGATGGCTTGGCACCCCTTCCATAAGTACGTTCAGGGTCTCGCGCAATAGCTGCACAGTCGAGTACAAGATAAGCCCGGATATCACGAGCGACAGGATCGGATCGATCGGGTCCCAGCCCGTGAAGTAGACCACCGCGCCGGCCACCAGTGCCGCCGCCGACCCCAGCAGATCCCCGAGCACATGGAGGATGGCGCTGCGCGTGTTCAGCGTATGGCGCTCGCGGCTCAAGGCATAGACCACGCCGCCATTCATGAAGATGCCAATCGCGGCCACCACCATGACTGCCCCGCCGGCCACCGGCTCGGGGTGCTGGAGGCGGCGGACAGCGGCGATCACGATCGCGGTCACGACCGCGAGAAGCACGAGGCCGTTGACGAAGGCGACGATGATCTCGGTGCGCGCAAAGCCGTAGGAGTGGCGCGCCGACGGCGGCCTGCGTCCCATCCACACCGCAAACAGCGACAGGGCGAGCGCGAGCGTGTCCGACAGCATGTGGCCGGCGTCGCTCAAGAGCGCGAGCGAGTGGGCCATGAGCCCGGTACCGGCCTCGATCACCGCGAATGCCGCGGTCAGCGCCAGCGACATCCACAGGCCACGCCCTTCGTGCGAGACCTCATGCTCGTGATCGTGGGGCTCGTGATGATGCCCGTGCTGATGGTGCGCGTGGAGGCCGCTCATGGCGATGGCACGACATCCCGGGCGTACTCGAAGGCATCATAGTAGAAGGCCGGGCCGGGCAGTCCACGCGCGGCAAGCGCCTCCTTGGCCGCCTCGATCATGCGCGGCGGGCCACTGCCGTAGACCTCGAAGCCCGAGAGGTCCGGCCAGTCGGCGACGACCGCCTCCTGGACATAACCCGTTCGCCCCTCCCACGCCTCCCCGGACCCCGGTCGCGATAGCACCGGGGTATAGCGGATATGCGCGTGCGCCGCCGCCCATCCGAGCGCAAGATCGTGGAGGTAGAGGTCGGCGCGCGTGCGCGCGCCCCAATAGAGGTGCAGGGGCCGCTTGCCCCCCTCGGTCAGGCTCTGTTCGACGATCGCCTTGATCGGCGCAAAGCCGGTGCCCGCGGCCATGAGGATCACGGGTTTTTCGGAATCGCCGCGCAAAAAGAAGGTGCCAAGCGGTCCCTCGAAGCGCAGCAACGCACGCTCCTGCATAACATTGAAGACGTGCCCCGAAAACAGTCCGCCCGGGACATGGCGGATATGCAGCTCCAGGAATTCGTCGGCCGCCGGGCTGTTTGCGATCGAAAAGCCGCGGCGGCGCCCATCCTTCAAAAGAATATCGATATATTGGCCGGCCAGATACTGGAGCCGCTCGTTTTGTGGGAGCTTCAGAAAGAGCCTCATGACATCCGGGGCAAGCTTCTCCATGCGCGCCACGCGGCACGGCAGGGTCTTTATGACGATATCCTTCGCCACCCCGATCTCGCGCGCCTCGATCACCACCGGGCCGTCACCCTCGGGGAGCGCGCGGCAAAAGAGCGCGAGCCCGGCGGCCTTCTCGGCCTCGCTCAAGGCCTTGGCCTCGTAGGACTGATGGCTTACGGTGCCCGATAGCACGCGTCCCTTGCAGGTCCCGCACGCGCCGTTGCGACAGCTATAGGGCAGATGGAAGCCTTCGCGCACGGCGGCCTCGAGCAGCGTCTCTCCGGGGGCGGTATCGAACTCGTGACCGCTTGGCTCGATTCGGACTTTCACGGACATAGACCCCTTGGCAACGAAACCGGGTGGTATTGTCGCCAAAAGCACGCGGCGGCGAAAGGTGCCGCACAGAAACGTGCCCGCGAAGCGCCAAAATACCACTCGTCGGCGTGCGCGTGCGGCGCTTGCGCTCCGTTGACAAAAAGCCGCCCTCGGCCTTTAATGCCGCGTATGCCAAGCGGGACCCAGGTGAAATCATGAGCAATCCCGAGGTCCTCGTCGAGACCGATGCCGTCACGCGCTTCTACGGGCGGCAGGCGGCCGTATCGGACATGAGCTTTGTGATACGTCGCGGTGAGGTTCTGGGCTTTCTCGGCCCCAACGGCGCGGGCAAGACCACCACCATGCAAATGCTGAGTGGCAATCTTGCGCCGTCCGCGGGCCGGGTCCTGATCGCCGGCCACGACATGCGCGAGGCCCCGGAGCGCGCCAAGACGCATTTAGGTTACCTGCCGGAATACCCACCTTTGTACCGGGAGTTCACGGTCGATGAGTATCTCGACTACGCGGCGGCGTTGCGGCGCATCCCGCGCAAGGCGCGGCGCGATGCGCGCGAGCGCGCCAAGGCACGTTGCGGATTGAGCGATGTCGGCGGAAGGCTCAGCGCGAATCTCTCGAAGGGCTTTCAGCAGCGCGTGGGGCTTGCGCAGGCCATCATCCACGATCCGGACGTGGTCATACTAGACGAGCCGACCGTGGGTCTCGATCCCATCCAGATCCGCGAGGTGCGCGCGCTCATCCGCGAACTGGGCCGCGAGCATGCGGTGATTCTTTCGACGCACATCTTGCCGGAGGTGCAGGCGAGCTGCGACCGCGTACAGATCATTCATAAGGGCCGGCTGGTGCTAAGCGAGGACATCGACACACTCATGGCGCGCGTGGAGTCTCAGGCGCTTATCGCCGCGTTTCGCAAGGCCCCGGATCTGGATGCCATCGGCAAGCTCGCGGGGGTGCGTTCGGTAACGGCGGAAGATGGCGGCCGCGTGCGCATCCTCCATGAGCCGGGCATCGATCCGACCGACGCGATCATGCGCGTGGCCATAGAGCGCGACTGGGGGCTGCGTGAGATCAACCCCGAGCATTCCACGCTCGAATCGATATTCGTAGAATTAACGGGCGAATCACCGGAGGCGGCATGATACGCACCATCGCCTGGCGCGAGTGGCGCGCGCTGTTTCTGTCGCCGCTTGCCTTCGTCATCCTCGGGGTCACGCAGATCATACTTGCGCGATTGTTCCTCGGGCATGTGAATTTGTTTCTCATGCTGGAGGCGCGGCTGACCACGCTACCGAACGCGCCCGGCCTTACGACGCTTGTCGCCACCCCACTGCTCGGCAACACCGGTGTCCTGCTTTTGCTCATCACGCCGCTTGCCACCATGCGGCTTATCGCCGAAGAGCGCCACAACCGGACCTTGACACTTTTATATTCCTCGCCCGCCTCCCTTACCGAGATCGTGCTCGGCAAGTATTTCGGCATCTTAGGCTTCTATGCGGTCATCATCCTCATGAGCCTTGCCATGCCACTGTCTTTGCTCATAGGTGGGGGGCTGGATTGGGGGGCATTGGCGTGCGGCCTTTTGGGACTCGTGTTGTTCGCATCGAGCCTCGCCGCCATCGGACTTTTCATGTCGACTTTGACGCGCCATCCGGCAGTCGCCGCCATGGGCACCTTTGGAGCCGTATTTTTTTTATGGATCGTCGATTATGCCGGACACGGACGCGGCGCGGGCGGTGCGATCGTGGGCTACCTGTCGATCGTCAATCATTACGAACCCTTCCTGCGCGGACTCTTCGACACGTCGAATGTCGCCTACTATCTGGTGCTTACGGTGACCTTCTTGGTCTTTAGCGTGCGCCGGCTCGAAACCGACCGCTTGGGGACACGATGAACTGGAATCGGGCGGCAGCGAGCGGCGGACGCGGACTATTTGTGGTGCTGATGCTCGTGGTGGCGGCGCTCGCGATGTATGCGACCGCGCGCTTTCACTACGTGGCGGACTGGACGGCCAACGGCCGCAACAGCCTGAGCCGGCCGAGCGTGCGCATCGTGCGGTCCCTGCATGCCCCGGTGGAGGTCGTGGCCTTTGCCCATGGCGCGCGGATACGGCAAGGGCTCCATGCGCTCATCGCCAAATACCGGCGAGTGGACCCTGATATCCACCTGAAATTCGTAAACCCCGACAAGCACCCGGCCTTGGTGCGCCGCCTCAACATCAGTTTTAATGGAGAACTCGAGGTCCGCTACCAGGGGCGCACGGCCTTGGTGTCCTCCCCCTCGGAGAGCGGTATCACGAATGCGCTCGCGCGGCTTGAACGTACCGGCATCCGGCGGCTCACCTTTCTTGACGGAAATGGCGAGCGCGGGGTGCGCAACGCATCCGGGCTCGGCCTGTCGTCTTGGGCCGGCCAGCTGCGCGCGCGCGGCTTTACCGTGACATCCGCCAACATCAGCGCGCGCGCCCTCGCGCCCCACACCGCGGGGGTATTGGTCATCGCCGACCCGCGTGTACGCTTTCTGGCAGGCGAGATCAAAACCCTCGAGGGCTTCGTGAAGGCCGGCGGGAATCTCCTCGTCATGCTCGAACCGGGCCATACCGAAGGCCTGTCCCCGCTCCTTAAAAGGCTGGGCGTACGCGTGCGCAAGGGCTTTGCGGTCGATCCGGCCTCGAGCCTGCTCACCGGCGCAAGCCCGGATTTTATCGCCATCCGCCACTATCCCGATCTCGGACCGGTGCGCGGCATGCATCTCGTGACGGTGTTTCCGACCGCCGCGGCGCTGGCCCTTACGCCGGTCCACGGCCTGAAACCCATACCCATCCTCGCGACCGGCGCCGACGCCTGGACCCAGGAGGCGCGGCTTACGGGCGTGGTATCGCCGCCGACCAGTGCCTCGCTTTCGGTGGTGACCATCGGCGCGGCCCTCGAGCGGCCCGACAAAAACGCGAGGCAGCGCCTAGTGGTCCTGGGCGACAGCGATTTCGCCGCCAACAGCTACATCGGCGAGGGCGGCAACCTGGCGTTGGCGATGAATCTCGCCAACTGGCTTGCGCACGACGATGCGTTCATCAATCTCCCGAACCGCGCCTCCCCGGACCTGACCTTGACCCTCACCGGCCCCGAGGAGGACGTCATTGCCTTTGGATTCCTGCTGGTGCTGCCGGTGCTCCTGCTGGGGAGCGCGCTGGCGGTCTGGTGGCGGAGACGGCGGCTATGAGCCTCACGAGACGGGGGCTTGCCAATATCGGGCTCCTGGTCGTGGCCGGCGTGCTCGCCTGGGTCCTATGGGGCCGGCCCGCGCCACGGCCGGCGATGCCGACCCCGCAGCTTGCCCCGATCAAAGGTGCGGCCATCACCGCCATCACGATCGCGCGTCCGGGGCGGCCGGCGATCCGCTTGCAGCAGGTGGCCGGACACTGGCAGCTTACGCGGCCCTTCAAGGCCCGTGCCGCGCGCTTTCGCGTGGAGGCCTTGACCGACATCGTCGATGCCAAGCCGCACGACCGTTTCGCGGTGCCGAAGGGGCCGCTTAGCGCCTTCGGTCTGGCCCCGCCGCAGGCGACCGTGACCTTGAATCACAAGCGCATCCTCATAGGCCGGCGCCGGCCGTTCGGGGACCTCCGTTATGTCTTGACCGGGCATACCATTGCCCTAGTGCCGGCCGAGATCATCCATCCACGCAGGCTGACGAGCGATAGCTTCTTGAGTACGAGGCTCCTCGGCAATCACATCCACCCGGTGGCCTTTACGCTACCGCACCTCACAGTGACCCGCCATGATGGCATCTGGCATGCCACCCCAAGCCCCGCCGGGGTCTCCAACGACCGCATAAACGGCTTCGTGGACGCGTGGCGCTACGCGCGCGCCCTTTCGGTCAGCCGCTACCATGGCGCCCCCGTGGTCGGGCGCGTCGTCGTCCATTATCACGAGCGGGGCACGGCCAAGACGCAGGCCCGCCATACCCTCGTAATCGACATCCTGGCGACACACCCGGAATTCGTGCTATTGAGGCCGGATCAGGGGCTCGAGTATCACTTCCCGCAGGAGATCGGCAAACGCCTGCTCGCGATCGGCCCTGGTGCCCGAACTTCCTGAGGTCGAGACTACCCGCCGGGGGCTCATCCCCTGGATGCGCGGGGCGCGGATCGCCGATCTCGTGGTGCGCGACCGGCGCCTGCGCTGGCCGATCGCAGCCGATCTGGGCGCACGATTGCGGGGCCGCACGATCAAGGACATCGGCCGGCGCGGCAAATATCTGCTGGTGTGGCTCGATCGCGGGGCGCTGATCATGCATCTCGGCATGTCCGGGAGCCTGCGGGTGGTCAACGACACCCCGCCCGGGCCCCATGACCCCTTCGATCTCGTGCTGGCCGGCAATCCACCGGTCCGCATCCGCCTGCGCGATCCGCGCCGTTTCGGGGCCCTGCTCTATAGCGATGACCCGCTCTCTCACCCCCTCATCGCCACGCTCGGCCCGGAACCCCTCGAGGCCGGCTTCGATGGGGCCTATCTGCACGAACAGGCCCGTGGACGGACCATCGCCATCCGCGACCTACTCTTGAACGGTCGTGTCGTCGCCGGTATCGGCAATATCTATGCCAACGAGGCGCTATTCGAGGCCGGCATCCACCCGCGCCGGCCGGCAGGGCGCATCGGCGCGGGGCGCTACGATGCGCTCGCCCGCGCCATCGTGGCGGTGTTGTCGCGGGCGGTGTCGGCAGGCGGCACCACCTTGAAGGATTTCGCCGCAAGCGACGGGCGGCCGGGGTATTTTCAGCAACAATTATGCGTCTATGGGCGCGCCGGGGGGGCCTGTCCGCGGTGCGCGGCACCGGTCGCGCGGCTGACGATGGGGGGCCGCAGCGGTTATTATTGCCCGCGGTGTCAACACTAGCGGCGTCTTGGCCTATACTGTACGGGCGGCCTTGAGACCGCAAAACCCAAGGGGGCGCGGGACATGAATCAAACGGCGATCGAGCAGCGCTTCGAGGCCTACGGGCTATGGCGCCGGGAGCTCGCGCAGGCGCTGACGGAACTGCGGACATGGCTTGTGGAGCATGGCCTGAATCAGCCGCACAGTGACCTCCATTTAGAGCGCATGCACAACGTTTTGCATGACGACAAGCTCTATCTGGCCTTCGTCGCCGAGTTTTCGCGCGGCAAGTCGGAACTCATCAACGCCTTATTCTTCGGCGAACAGGGCCGGCGCATCCTGCCCTCGAGCGCCGGGCGCACGACCATGTGTCCGACCGAGCTCTTTTACGAGCCCGACCGGCCGGCCAGCATTCGGCTGCTGCCGATCGAGACACGCCGTAACGGCGCCACCATTACCGAGTTCAAGGGGTTCCCCGACGAGTGGCAGACGATCGTCCTGGACGTGGACAACCCCCAGGGCACGGCCGAGGCCTTGCGTCATATTGCCGAGATCAAGCGGGTACCGGCAGAGGAGGCCCGCGCCCTGGGGCTCACCGTCACCAATGACATCGCCAGGACCGGCGCCGCGGTCGATACCGAGGGGGAAGTCGAGATCCCGCGCTGGCGCTATGCGCTTATCAATTTTCCCCACCCGCTGCTGTCCGAAGGCCTTGTGATCCTGGATACCCCGGGACTGAACGCCTTGGGCGCGGAGCCGGAGCTTACGCTCAACACCCTGCCCAACGCGCACGCCATACTGTTCGTGCTTGCCGCCGATACCGGCGTGACGCAATCGGAGATCTCGGTGTGGCGCGACCACGTGGCCAGCACCCACAAAGGGCGTCTCGTCGTCCTGAACAAGGTCGATGGGCTGTGGGACGACCTGCGCAATACCGATGACGTGGAGCACGAGATCTCCCGCCAGGTCAACGAAACCGCGCGCTACCTGCTCGTCCCCGAAAAGCGCGTCTACCCAGTATCGGCGCAAAAGGCGCTGGCGGCGAAGATCCGCGGCGACCACGACCTCGAGGAACGCAGCGGTATCGGCGCCCTCGAGCGGGCGCTGGCCGATGAACTCCTGCCAGGAAAGGGCGGCCTCGTCGCCCGCACCGTCGCCCACGAGTTCGGCGAGGTCGAGGCCTCGGTGGAGCGCATCATCGGCCAACGGCTGCAGGGCGTACGCGAACACTGGGGTGAATTGAGCGGACTGAACGGCAAGAACATGGACGTCATCGAGCACATGATGGCCAAGGTGCGCGCCGACAAGACGGAATTCGATCGCGCCATGCAGCGCTTCCATGCCACGCGCACGATCTTCGCCCAGCAAAGCGCGGCGCTGTACGCGCGGATCAGCCTGCGCCAGCTCGATGCGCTGATCATGGAGACCAAGAAAAACATGGAGACCTGCCTTACGACCTCAGGGCTCAAGGCCGCCATGCAGGCATTCTTCGGGTACGCGCGCGGCCACATGGACGAAGTGGTCAAGGACAGTCAGGAGATCAAGGCCCTGATGGATGGCGTGTATAAGAAGTTTCAGGAGGAGCATGGGCTCGCCAACATCAAGCCCGCGGCCTTCTCGGTCATGCGTTACACGCGCGAGATCAAGCGTCTTCAAGAAAAGCATGAGCAGTTCATGCGCGGCCTGTCGCTCATCATGACCGAACAAAAGGCGGTCGTGCGAGGGTTCTTCGAATCAGCGGTCAGCAAGGTGCGCGCGATCTATGTCAGCGCCAACCGTGATGCCGACGACTGGTTGCGCGACATGATGGCGCCCATGGAGTCGCAGGTGCGCGAGCACCAGGCGCAGCTGCGGCGTAGGCTCGAGAGCATCAAGCGCATCCACCAGGCGAGCGACACCCTCGAGGCGCGCATGGCGGAGTTGAAGCAGGTCCTAGAAGAGATTAGCGAACAGCACCGAACGGCGCACGCTACCTTTCGGCGCATTCGCGCCCAGCTGAACGCGGCCCCCTAAAGACCGTCATGCAGCGTCCCTGGCGTCCGATTCGCCGGTTCCGCGGGCTCGTGCGGGGGCGCCATTGGGCCCCGCGCATGGTCTTCTGGGGGACGCCGTACTCGTCGGGCTCTCGGCCGTGGCCCTGACGCAGCTTGGTAATCTCGCAAACGCGAGCTTCCTCATGCTCTACCAGCGCTGGCCATGGATGCCGTTTCTGGTAGGTCCCGCGGGCTTGGTCCTGTCCTTGTGGCTCACCCGCCGGTTCTTTCCCGGGGCCCAGGGGAGCGGTATACCGCAGGTCATCGCCGCGCTCTCGCCGCGAACCGGCGGATCACCCTCGCGGCTTTTGTCGGTACGTATCGCGATCGGTAAGATCTTGCTCACCACCCTTGGGTTGTTCGCCGGCGCCTCCATCGGACGTGAGGGCCCGACGGTCCACGTCGGTGCCTCGTTCACGGCCGCCGCCGGACGGCTGGCCGGTATCAAGCGCCCAGCGCTCGAACGCGCGCTGGTGCTGGCAGGCGGCGCCGCCGGCCTCGCCGCAGCCTTCAACACCCCCATTGCCGGCATCATGTCTGCCATCGAGGGACTCGCGCGCGGCTTCGAGGAGCACGCCAGCGGCACAATCATCATCACCATCCTCATTGCGGGGCTTACGGCAATCGCCATCGAAGGGAACTACACCTATTTTGGCGTGACGCCGGCGGCGCGCGCGCCGCGCCAGTGGCTGCTGGTACCGGTGTGCGGCATCACGGGCGGTCTAGCGGGCGACCCCTTCAGCCGCCTCGTGCTTGATCTCAGCCTGCGCCTACGTGAGGCCCTCGCGCGCTACCCCTACCGCTTGGCACTGATCGCCGGTCTTTTGATCGCGATCCTCGGGACGACCTCGCACGGCAGCTCCTTTGGCACGGGCTACCCACAGGCCCGCGCCCTAGTCATGGGCAGCGCGCGCCTACCCTGGTATTTCCCGCTGACCAAGTGGCTTGCGAGCCTCGCCTCTTACCTGAGCGGCATCCCGGGGGGACTGTTTGCCCCGGCGCTCGCGACCGGCGCGGGATTCGGGGCCGACATCGGCCGGTTGTTCCCGACGGCGGCGCCACAGGCGGCGGTCATCCTCGGCATGGTGAGCTATCTGAGCGGCGCGGTGCAGACCCCCATTACCGCGTTCGTGATTGTGATGGAGATGACCGACAACAACACCATGCTGTTCGCGCTCATGGCCGCCGCCTTCATAGCCACCCTGATCTCGCGGCTGCTGTGTCCGGAACCGATCTATCAGGGGCTTGCCGGACGCTTCGTGGCGCGCGCCGAGACCCGCGATGTGGCGGCCAAAGACTACGATGGGCCGGCCTAAGGGCCCGCGCGTGCGCCTCATCGCCGGACAGTGGCGGGGGCGCCTGCTCGCCTTCCCGGCGGAACCAGGCCTGCGGCCGACCCCCGACCGCGTGCGCGAGACGCTTTTCAATTGGCTCGACCCGTGGCTTGCCGGGGCGCGGTGCCTCGACCTCTTCGCCGGCTCCGGGGCGCTCGGCTTCGAGGCGCTGTCGCGCGGCGCGGCGGCCGCGACCCTCGTGGATTGCAATCCGGCGGTGGTCGCGGCATTGCGGGAAAACCGCGAGCGCCTCGGCGCCGAGGCGCTCATAGTGGCCTCGGGGGCCCAAGACTACCTCGCCGCTCAGGGGCCCGCGGGCTTTGATATCGTTTTTCTCGACCCACCCTACGCAAGCCGCCTGCTCAGCGATGCCTTGACCACGATCCTGGCGCAGCGCATCCTGAAGGCGGCGGGGCTTATTTATATCGAAAGCGCGGTAGCCGATAGATTCGAACTGCCGGCAGGCCTGCGTTGGCACAGACGCGGGCAGGCGGGTCTCGTCGCCTTCGGCGTCGCCGCGCTCGCGCCTGAGGATTGCCCGTGACCACCGTCGTCTATCCGGGGACATTCGACCCCTTCACCAACGGCCATACCGACATCGTGCAGCGCGCGGCGGCGTTGTTTCCGCGGGTCATCGTCGGGGTCGCCGCCAACGTGCGCAAGGCCCCGCTGTTTTCGCTGGAGCAACGCGTGGCGCTCGCCGAGCAGGCCCTGGCCGGGGTCCCGGGGGTCGCGGTCATTGGTTTCGATACCCTGCTCATGGACTTCATCCATCGCCATGGGGCGCGCGTCATCGTGCGCGGCCTGCGTGCGCTTTCGGACTTCGAATATGAATTCCAGATGGCCGGCATGAACCGCAGGCTCGATGCCACGGTCGAGACTTTGTTCCTACCGGCATCGGAACGCGACGGCGCGCTGTCATCGTCCTTCGTCAAGGAAATCGCCGCCTTGGGAGGGGATGTGGGCGCGTTCGTCCACCCGGCCGTGAAGGCTGCATTGACGACCGCGTTGCGGTAGACTTGCGCCTCTATCGAGGAGGGCTGCCATGGCCTTAATGATTACCGACGACTGCATCAACTGCGACGTCTGCGAGCCGGAGTGCCCAAACGGG
>JAKBUS010000064.1 GCA_021841585.1 Pseudomonadota bacterium
GTGACACTCTCAACCCGCTAAAGCGGGTAAGCTTCTTGCTAAATCACACGGTTCATGGGCATGCCCCAGGGAGCCCGCGCCAACACCGCGGTGCTTGATTCCGTGCTTCGGCAAGGCAATGCCGACCGGGCGAATCCGGTCGGCATTGCCCCCCCGCATGGGGGGGTGGCCCGGGTCCGGACTACTGCTACGCCGGAGACTTCCCGGGCGGAGATACGTGATGCGTTTAGGAAACGGCGCCACCTGACTTTGCATCGCCAGTTCCGTCCTTGGGGCTTATGGCGCTGGCCGCATATGGGCAGGGAGGGCGGGGGCCGCCCGCGGCCGCGCCATGCCAGGCGTTGGGTTTGCCCCGGTGCGTGCCTAAGGTCTTGACCGGTGGCGCTCCTTATCCGAGAATCAGGGGTTCGAAAAAGGTCATATAAGCGCGGGGTGACATCGTTTTGGAGCTCACGGGAGCGGAGATTTTCGTTCGCTGCCTTCACGATGAAGGCGTCGAGTACCTTTTCGGCTATCCGGGCGGCGCGGTTTTGCATATCTACGACGCCCTCTACAAGCAGGAAGAGGTAAAGCACATCCTCGTGCGGCACGAGCAGGGCGCGGCGCATGCCGCCGATGGCTACGCGCGCTCGACCGGCAAGCCCGGGGTGGTGCTCGTGACATCGGGTCCGGGGGCCACCAACGCCCTGACCGGGATCGCCACCGCCTACATGGACTCCATCCCGCTCGTGGTGTTCACGGGCCAGGTCATGACGCATCTGATCGGCGACGATGCCTTCCAGGAGGTCGATGCGATCGGCATTACCCGGCCTTGCGTCAAGCACAACTTCATGGTCAAGGACGTCCGCGATCTCGCGCTTATCATGCGCAAGGCCTTTCATGTGGCCACCACCGGACGCCCGGGCCCGGTGGTCGTGGACATCCCCAAGGACATTACCGCCCACAAGACCTCTTATGTCTTCCCCAAGGACCCCACGCTGCGCTCGTACAAGCCGGTGCGCGGGGGTGATCCGGCCGCTATACGCAAGGCCGCCGACCTGTTGATGCAGGCCAAGCGCCCCATGGTCTATGCCGGCGGCGGGGTGGTGCTCGGTAATGCCGCCCGCGAACTCACCGATCTCGTGCGCTGGCTTGGGGCCCCGTGTACGAACACCCTGATGGGGCTCGGCGCGTTTCCGGCCACCGATCCATTGTTCGTGGGCATGCTCGGCATGCACGGGACCTACGAGGCCAACATGAGCATGCATGAGGCCGATGTGCTGCTTGCGGTCGGCGCGCGTTTCGATGATCGGGTGACGGGTGATCTGGACAAGTTCTGCCCCAATGCGCGCATCATTCATATCGACGTCGATCCGGCCTCCATTCAGAAGAACGTCCCGGTCGAGGTCGCCATAATAAGCGAGGCGGGGCTCGCGATGCGCGACCTGCTCGCCGCGCTGAAGGCCACGGGTGGCCGCTTGGACAAGGCCGCGCTCGGCGCCTGGTGGCGCAAGATCGAGGAATGGCGCGCGCGCCAGTGCCTCCAATACGATCGCGCCAATACCGAGGTCATAAAGCCGCAGTTCGTGCTGGAGACCCTCTATCGGCTCACGCAGGGCGACGCCTTCATCACTTCCGATGTGGGCCAGCACCAGATGTGGGCGGCGCAGTTCTACAAGTTCGACAAGCCGCGCCGGTGGATCAATTCCGGAGGGCTCGGCACCATGGGTTTCGGACTGCCGGCGGCAATCGGGGTGCAGCTTGCGCACCCCGACGCCCTGGTCGCCTGTGTCACCGGCGAGGCCAGCATACAGATGTGCATACAGGAATTGTCGACCTGCAAGCAGTACGGCTTGCCGCTGAAGATCGTCAATCTGAATAATCGCTATATGGGCATGGTGCGCCAGTGGCAGGAGTTCTTCTACCAGAGCCGCTATTCGCACTCCTATCTGGAGGCCTTGCCGGACTTCGTGAAGCTCGCCGAGAGTTATGGGCACGCGGGTCTGCGCATCGACAAGCCCCACGACGTGGAGGCGGCCTTGAAGGAGGCGCTCGGTCAGCGTGACCGGCTGGTGTTCCTCGATTTCATTACCGACCAGACGGAGAACGTCTACCCCATGATCGCCGCCGGAGCCGGTCATCACGAGATGCATCTGGCGACAGATCGCGAACTTGCGTGATGCGCCACATTATTTCGATACTTCTGGAGAATGAGGCGGGCGCCTTGTCGCGCGTTGCCGGACTGTTCTCGGCGCGCGGCTACAATATCGCCTCGCTCACGGTGGCGCCGACCGAGGACCCGAGCCTGTCGCGCATGACGCTCGTCACGAGCGGATCCGAGGGCGTGGTGGATCAGATCCGCAAGCAGCTGAACAAGCTTGTCGACGTGGTGAAGCTCGTCGATTTGACCGATAATGAGCGCATCGAGCGCGAGATGCTGCTCATCAAGGTGTGCGCCGAGGACGGCGAGCGTGATGAAATCAAGCGCCTGTCGGATATCTTCCGGGGGCGTATAATAGACGTGACGGATCGCGCCTATACCATTGAGCTCACCGGAGACGGCAGCAAGCTCGATGCCTTTATCTCGGTTCTGCAGTCGCGGCGGATCCTGGAGGTGGTGCGCTCCGGAGTCATCGGCATCGCCCGCGGTAACGGCGCCTGTACTCCCGACGCACCCTGAATCTTTCAACCCGTAATGGCCCGGTTGCGCCGGGCGAGGACATCGCATGCAAGTGTATTACGAAAAGGACGCCGACCTCAGCCTCATTCGCAAGAAGAAGGTGGCGATCATAGGCTATGGTTCGCAGGGCCATGCGCATGCGAACAACCTCAAGGACTCCGGCGTCGATGTGGTGGTGGGGCTGCGCGCAGGCTCGGCCTCGGCCGCGAAGGCGACGCGCGCGGGACTTACCGTGAAGCCCGTCGAAGAGGCGGTCAAGGACGCGGACCTGGTTATGATCCTGGCCCCGGACGAGTTGCAGGCCGGGATCTACGAGAAGATGGAGCCGCACCTGAAAAAGGGCGTGGCGCTGGCCTTTGCGCATGGATTTAGCATCCATTTCGGGCGCATAAAGCCCCGCGCGGACATGGATGTGATCATGATAGCCCCCAAGGGGCCGGGCCATCTGGTGCGCTCCACGTTCACCCAGAAAGGTGGCGTCCCATGCCTCATCGCGGTGAGTCAGGATGCCTCCGGCCAGGGCCAGGCACTGGCGCTGTCTTATGCCGCCGCCATCGGCGGGGCGCGCGCGGGTGTCATTGCCACGACCTTCAAGGAAGAGACCGAGACCGATCTGTTCGGCGAGCAGGCGGTGCTGTGCGGCGGCGTGACCTCGCTGGTGCAGGCCGGTTTCGAGACCCTGACCGAGGCGGGCTACGCCCCGGAGATGGCCTATTTCGAGTGCCTGCATGAGTTGAAGCTGATCGTGGACCTCATGTATGAGGGCGGTATCGCCAACATGCGGTACTCGATATCGAACACCGCCGAGTACGGCGATCTCACGCGCGGTCCGCGGGTCGTGAACGAGGCGACCAAGGCCGAGATGAAGCGCATCCTGGGCGAGATCCAGTCGGGTCAGTTCGCGCGCGAGTGGGTGGCCGAGAACGAGACCGGCGGCAAGCGCTTCCCTGAGTTGCGTGCCAAGGCCGCCCAGCATCCGATCGAGGCGGTCGGCGAACGCCTGCGTGGCATGATGCCGTGGATCGGCGCCAACAAGATCGTCGACAAAGAGAAAAATTGAGCACCCCTTTGTCGCAGGCAGTGACTGAGGGGGCGGCATCGCCCCCTCTTTTGGCGCGCGAGGGGTGGGGGCATATCACCCTCGCGATAGCCGCCGCCGCGCTCGTCACGTGGTGGTGGGGGCCATGGGTGGCCCTGCCCTTGTGGCTGTTCGCGGTTTTTGTGCTACAGTTTTTCCGAGACCCGCGCCGTGTCTTGGCCGAGGGTCAGGACGCGGTCTTATGTCCGGCTGATGGACGCGTCATCATGGTGGGTCCGGCCGAGGATCCATACCTGAAGCGGCCGGCCATCAAGTGCAGCATTTTCATGAATGTCTTCAATGTTCACTCCAATCGTCTGCCGGTCGCCGGCCAGGTCCGGCGCCGCTGGTATAGCCCGGGGCGTTTTCTGAACGCATCCCTGGACAAGGCCTCTGAGCATAATGAGCGTAACGCACTCTGGATCACGACAGAAGGCGGAGACGATGTCGTGGTAGTGCAGGTTGCGGGCCTGATCGCGCGGCGTATTCTCTGCTACGTAAACGAGGGCGAGTTGGTGGACCGGGGGCGGCGTTATGGATTCATCCGCTTCGGTTCGCGCGTCGATGTCTACCTGCCGCCGGGGGCGCATCCCGAGGTGGCTTTGGGCGACAAGGTAAAGGCCGGATCGCAGGTCCTGGCCCGTCTCGCGGGCCTGGACCCGCGCGTTCAGTGAGGGGCGCGATGATGGAAGACAAGCGCAAGGGTATCTACATCCTGCCGAATCTGTTTACGACGGCGGCGCTCTTCGCCGGCTTCTATGCCATCGTGCAGGCGATGAAGGGCGAGTTCTGGCATGCCGCGGTGGCGGTGTTCATCGCCATGGTCATGGATGGGCTCGACGGGCGCGTGGCGCGCTGGACGCACACCGAGAGCGATTTCGGGGCGCAATATGACAGTCTGTCGGACATGGTGTCGTTCGGCCTTGCCCCGGCGCTGGTTGTCTATGAATGGGGGCTCTCGGGGCTCGGCAAGCTCGGCTGGCTCGCGGCCTTTATCTATTCGGCGGCCGCCGCCTTGCGCTTGGCGCGCTTCAATATTGAGACCAGCACCGACCGGCGCCTGTCGTTTCATGGCCTGCCGAGCCCGGCGGCGGCGGCGGTCGTCACGGGCCTCGTGTGGGTCCTGCAGGGCTATGGCACGCCGCCGCTGTGGCTGCGGATCACGGCCTTGGCCGTCACCGTTTTGATTGGGGCGGCGATGGTCAGCAATATCCGCTACCACAGCTTCAAGCACATCGACTTGAAGGGGCGGGTACCATTTATCTCGGTGCTTGCCGTCGTTCTGATCTTCGTACTGATCTCGCTCGATCCCGCGCGCGTGCTGTTTGGGCTGTTTTTCTGTTATGCCCTGTCGGGACCGATCGATGCGCTGGTACGCCGCTACCGCCGCTCACTGCACAGGCGCCGGTTGGGTGACGGCCAAGAGGGATCGCCGCGGGTCTGACGGTCGCGGCATCATCGCGATCCGCGTAGACCGCTCATCCGCGCGGAGGGGCGGTCAGGGCAGGAACGACGCGGATTCGCCGATCGGGCCGGCCGCAGGCGTGCCCTGATGAAAGTGGATCTGCCAGCGCCCATATTGGCATCGCCACACCGAACTGCGCCACGTGGCTGGCCTGTCATCCTCCTCCTCTTCGGCATCGACCAGCAGATAGACGATCAGGGCGACTTCCTGGGACAGAAAACGCACCTGGAAATCGCGGATCGTGGTCTCCCGGCACTGTTTACTGGTCAGCCGCCTCAGGGTCTCGGTTCGGTCATAGAGCCGCCCGGAGCAGCCAATCTCATAGAAGTCGTCGGCGAGCAGCGTGGCCGGGCTTGGTTCATCCGGATTCTGGCTGCAGTTCAAGAGCCGCTCTTCCAGGATGCGCAGGAGGTGGGGGGAATCGCGGTTAGTCATCGCTGCCGCCCTCTTAGGTACCGCCATGAGAAGGGACTTCCAGGGGCAACGATAGGGGCCTCGGTGGGGGCCGTCAAGGGGCCGCTTTAAGGGCGCGGCAAGGAGGTCCGGCAAAAGACCGCGAGTTTCTCCCGGTTGTCCGGGAGGCGACAACGATCCTCTCGGCGGGGGCTGCCGGCTGCCGTATCGCTCATGATGACACCCATCCCGCGCGACAGCGCGGCCCCAGAGCGCCCCTTGTTTGAAGGCCTACCCCCACTTTTGCCATACTGGGCCAGTCCGCTCAAGGGCCAGGTGTGGCGAGAGGGCGGACGGCCAAGCCCGTTGGGCTGCCTTCGAGGCCATACTATGGATCGATACCGCGCATCGGCCTGCGGACCCCTTTTCACAACCCCTTTCAGGCCCATCGGCGGAGGGCGGGATAGCGCATACCCATTGGGCGAGGGTGGCCATCGCCAGAACACCGGGGGTGCGCGCCTTGCGCGCAAGCGGCCATGCAGCCGCCCATGAAAGACCGCGAACGGCCGCGCGCGAATTTCTGGATAGTCGCTGTGGTGGTGGCCCTTGCGGCATTCATGGAGGTGCTGGATCTCACGATCGTCAACGTATCCCTGCTGCATATCATGGGTAGCATGGCGATCTCCCAGAACAGGGCCATCTGGGTGCTTACGGCCTACACCATGACCAATGCGATCATTCTGCCCCTGAGCGGTTGGTTGGCCACGACGCTTGGGCGCAAGCGCTACTTCATGGGCTGCATCGGCGCGTTCTCGGTGACTTCGCTCCTGTGCGGCTTGAGCCCCAATTTCCAGGCGCTCGTGCTATTCCGGGCCCTGCAAGGCATTGCCGGTGGCGGACTGCAGCCCAACGCCCAGGCCATCCTCACGGATGCCGCGCCCGCCGCCAAGCGCGGCATGGCGTTTGCGGTCTATGGCATGGCCGTGGTGTTTGCCCCGGCCATCGGTCCCACGGTCGGCGGCTGGATCACGGATCATATCGGCTGGCGATGGATATTCCTCATCAATGTCCCGGTCGGGCTGTTGCTCCTGCCCCTGGTGCAGACGCTCGTCCATGACCCGGAATCCTTTGTTCAGGCGCGCCGCGCGCGGCTTGCGTCCGTGCCACGCGCGGATTTCATGGGTTTTGCGCTTATCACTTTGGGCCTTGGTTTCCTGCAGGTGGTGCTCGACCGTGGCCAGCGGGACGATTGGTTCAGTTCCCTTGCCATCGTGACCATGACTATCGCCGTGATCCTGGCGCTCACGGTCTTTACGATCCGCGAGTGGCGCCGGGCGGACCCCATCGTGGATCTGCGCCTGCTCCGTGACCGGGGCTTCGCCGCCGCCAATATCCTTATGTTCATGCTCGGCGCGCTGCTCCTTGGCAGTACCGCTTTGCTGCCGCTTTTCATGCAGTCGCTGTTGGGCTACACGGCCATGGATGCCGGCCTCGTGCTGTCCCCGGGGGGGCTTGTCATCATGGCCCTGATGCCCGTGGTGGGGCAGCTCGTGTCGCGTCTCGATGGCCGTGCCCTGATTGCGGGCGGGCTTTGTATCAGCGGGTTCGCAACCCTGCTCATGACGCATTTCGATACCCACACGGGCTTTATGACGCTCGTCTGGACGCGCGTGTTGCAGGCCGCGGGTCTCGCCTTCTTGTTCATTCCCATCAACACGCTGGCATTCGCGTCCTTGCCGGGATCCAAGTCGAGCAACGGCTCGGCCATCATCAATATGTCGCGCAATATCGGCGGCAGTGTCGGCATGTCGATCGCCGCCACGGTCCTTGCGCGCCGTGCCCAGTATCACCAAAACCTGCTCGTCGCGCGTATCACGCCCTATAATCCCAATCTGCACACCTATCTGGCGGCGGTCCAGAATGCCATCGGCCATGTCGTGCCCATGGCCGGGTTCATGCATCTCTACACGACGGTGCTGCGCCAGTCCGAGATGCTTGCCTATATCGACGACTTCGAGCTCATGGGGCTTTTGTTCTTCGCCTGTCTGCCGCTCGTGCTGCTCTTTCGTCGCGTAAAGTCCCTGCCCCATGGCGGATGATAGAGGCCGCCCATGATAAGTGGGTGCGCGCCCGGAGCAGGCCGCCCGAGGCGGCCCCATGGGTCGGGTTCTTGATAGACTTTGCCAGGGTTTTTGGCTAGAGTCCCGGCGATCACAGGAGAAATGGCGCCATCTGGCGTCATCTGGCGCCAGTTCGGGGGTGGCGTGAACGCGATGACCGATCAACTCTTGGTATTCGATACTACATTGCGTGACGGGGAACAGAGCCCCGGCGCATCCATGACCTGCGAGGAGAAGGTGCGTATCGCGCGCGCCTTGGAGCGCCTGCGGGTCGATGTAATCGAGGCCGGGTTCCCGATTGCGAGCCCCGACGACTTCAAGGCTGTGAAGGCGGTGGCCGAGGCCATTACGGAGAGCCGCGTGTGCGGGCTCGCGCGGGCATTGACCAAGGACATCGACCGCGCCGCGGAGGCATTGAAGCCGGCGCGCGCCGGGCGCATCCACACCTTTATCGCGACATCGCCGATTCATATGCGTGAAAAGCTGCGCATGAGTCCGGAGGCCGTGCTCGAGGGCGCGGTGAAGGCAGTGCGCTATGCCCGGCAGTTCACCGATGACGTAGAGTTCTCGGCGGAGGATGCCGGCCGTTCGGACCCCGATTTCCTGTGCCGGGTCATGGAGGCGGTGATCGCCGCCGGCGCGCGCACCGTCAACATCCCCGACACCGTCGGTTATAGCGTCCCCGCGCAGTTCGGGGAGCTCATCGCAATGCTGAGAAACCGCATTCCGAACGCCGATCAGGCGGTGTTCTCGGTGCATTGCCATAATGACCTGGGCCTGGCGGTCGCCAATTCGCTTGCGGCCGTGTACCACGGGGCCCGCCAGGTCGAATGCACGATCAACGGGCTCGGGGAACGCGCTGGTAACGCCGCCCTGGAGGAGATCGTCATGGCCGTGCGTACCCGTCAGGACGTGTTCAAATGCGATACGCGCATCGAGACCCCGCATATCGTGGCCGCGAGCCGCCTGGTATCGACCGTCACCGGCTTTGCCGTGCAGCCCAACAAGGCGATCGTCGGCGCTAATGCCTTTGCCCACGAGGCCGGTATTCACCAGGATGGCGTCATCAAGAATCGCGAGACCTACGAGATCATGCGCGCCGAGGACGTGGGTTGGACCGCGAACCGTATGGTGCTCGGTAAGCACTCGGGGCGTAACGCCTTTCGCGCGCGCTTGGCCGAGATCGGTATCACCTTGAAGGACGACGCCGCCCTGAATCAGGCCTTCGAGCGCTTCAAGGATCTGGCGGACAAGAAGCACGAGATCTTCGACGAGGACCTCCAGGCGCTCGTGAGCGAGGGCGCCCTGGAGACCGTGGAGTCTGTGAAGCTCGTGGCCCTGGAGACCGCCTCGGGCACTGGCACGAAGCCGCATGCCCTGGTGCGACTCGCCTGGAACGGTGAGGAGCATGAGGCCCGCGCCGAGGGTGGGGGGCCCGTGGATGCCGCGTTTCGCGCCATCGAGGGCGTGGTGGCAAGCGGCGCCATCCTGCAGCTCTACGCCGTGAACGCCATCACGAGCGGTACCGACGCCCAGGGCGAGGTGACCGTGCGTCTTGAGCGCCAGGGGCGCATCGTGAACGGCCACGGCGCCGACACCGACATCGTGCTCGCCTCCGCCAAGGCCTATCTGAATGCCTTGAACAAGCTGCTCGTCCCCGACAACCGCACCCACCCACAGCTGACCAGGGGGATGTAGCACGGAGGGTCGGGGCTCGCCCCGGCCCTCCGTGCTGGTAGGTGCCCCCGGGCCAGGATGCGCGCGGAACGACGCGGTCCGCGGTGATCATCAGCTTCGCTACCGGCCTGGTAAAGACACCCGGTCTGGGTGCCCCTCGAGCCAAAAGATCACGCCATGCCCGTGCCGAGCCCGAAATGCCGGATGACGGTAGAAGGATCGTGCGGCCGTGTTCGCATTCATGCCGGTGAGAGGCTCGATATTTTCGAGCCCGAAGGTCACATCACGCCCATAAACCCCGCGCCGCATATGGGGAGTGTCTGGTCCCCGCGGAGATGGTGCTCGATGCCACGGCCAACTGCGCGGGCCGGTTGCGCGCGAACGCTTATTTGACTGGCACGCGGCGCTTTTGCCCGCTGGCTATTCCGGCCTGAAGAGTGCCGGCCGAGGGGCTCTCATCAACTCCCAGGGTACAACTTCGCCCCGCCCCGCTTATAGAAAAACATGGGCACCGTGTCGGTTTTTGCCCATGAACCAACAACGGCTTCTTGGCCAATATCGTCTGGATTTTGCCGGGTGCAAGCGCGGCATGGCGCTACATGCGCCGCGCCTGACGCATATTGTCATGGCCAAAGGCCCTGACGCCCGCTCGGTCGATTGCATGGGGCTAGTGACCCAAGCCGTATCCGGCGAGTCAGTTTGGGTGACTCAAGGCGTCACGCAATATCGTGAAGGCGGGGGGCTCTGACGTCTGTTTGGATAGTAGAGGTGGTAGCCTGGGTATGGAGGACACCAGTCCGAAAGTACACGCACCAATCGACCCGTCTTGACGTGTGCCTGCACCAGATCTTCCGGCATGTAGGTCAAGCCTAACCCCTTGCGAATGGTCCTGGCGGTGTCCATGGTGCGCCCTCGTCAGCTTGTCGTTGCCCAATGCCGGACTGCCATCGGCCGCTTGCGCCGAATCTGGGATGCGCGCCTGCCGGCGGAACGATCGGGTTTGTGGTGTCGTGATCTTTACTATTGACAAATGGTAAAGAGGCTCATATCTTTACTAATAGCTTACAAGTAAAGAGATCACGCCATGCCGGTGTTGAGCCCGAAACGTCAGATTACGGTACCGAAGGACCTGTGCGACCGTCTTCGCATTCGTGCCGGTGACGAGCTCGATATTTTTGAGCACGAAGGCCGCGTTACGCTCATCAAAAAGCGCAAGGGTGCAAGCGATGGGGTACTGAGGAACCTCAAGGGAGAGCGCGGTTTCTCCGATGAGGAATCCTTGATGGACACCGTCGCATCGAGACAGTCGCCGGTCTCTGAGGACTAGTGGTGCGGGGCGTCATCGCGATCGACACAAATGTGTTGCTGCGGCGCACCCTCAATGACGATGACAGCCAGGCGGCGAGCGCCCGCAGGCTTTTTGAGTGCGGCGAATTACTATTGATCGCCGATGTCGTGCTGATGGAGGCGGTATGGACCCTCACGGGGAAGCGCTACAAGGCCACCAAGGACGATGTCCGGGCGTTTGTCATAAGTCTACTGGAGGAGCCAAACGTGGTTTTCTGGAACCGGGAAGTGGTCTGGTCGGCGCTCAACGATTTCCTGGCCGCAAGGCCCGTGAAGACTGCCAATGGCCTTAAGGTAGCCGATTTTGCTGACGCGTTGATTGTGAACACGGCGAAGGCCGTGGCTCGTGACCGGCATCTGGCTTACTTGGGTACTTATACCTTTGATCGAGCGGCGTTGGAGATCGATGGGACAAGATCTCCTGAATAGACGTCTGCGCCTCTCGCAAGCTGCCCCGTAAGCAAGCTCAAGGATTTTCGGGCCTGATCCCCGCGCACTCCTCGGGTTCCGTGCGGTTTAGGGCTTTACGGCCAGCACGATCTTGCCGCGATGGTCTCCGCTTTCCATGAGCGCATGGGCGCGCGCGGCCTCGGCCAGCGGAAACCGTGCGCCGATGTGCGGAAGTAGCCGGCCGCGATCAAGCTCGGGCCAGATGTGCTGGGCAAGGGCGTCGCGTAGGGCGCGCTTTTCCGCGACCGTGCGTGGGCGCATGGCCGAGCCGCTAAGCCGTAGGCGCTTGGTCAGGATCGGGCTAAGGTCGATTTCGCCCCGACTGCCGCCGGAAAGCGCGACGAAGACAAGCCGACCATCGCGCCGCAGGATGGCGAGATGACGCGCCAGATAGGGGAGGCCTACGACATCGAGGATTACGTCGACGCCCTGATGGTCGGTCGTCGCCATCACCGCCTCCGCGAAATCCGCCGTCCGATAATTGATGACGTGATGGGCGCCGGATGCGCGGCAGAAGGCCGCCTTGTCGTCGTTGCCGACCGTCGCCCAGCATGTCGCACCAAGAAAGCTGGCGAGATGGATGGCGGTAAGCCCGATGCCGCTCGTGCCGCCGTGCACGAGTAGGCGCTCACCCTCTTTCAGTGCGCCCATGTCGGCGACGTTGGCCCATACCGTAAACCAGTTCTCGGGGAGGCCGGCGGCGGATGCCAGGTCCATGTGGGTGGGGATGCGCAAGGCTTGATCGGCGGGTGTCGTGCAGCATTCGGCGTAGCCGCCGCCGGGCACGAGCGCCGTCACGGCGTCACCGAGCCGCCATTCGGACACGCCGGATCCCAGCTCGATGATGTGTCCGGAGACCTCGAGGCCGAGGATCGGGGAGGCGCCTGGTGGTGGTGGATAGCGCCCCGACCGTTGCAGGATGTCCGGGCGATTGACGCCGGCGTACGCGACCTCGATCAAGATCTCACCGGCCTGCGGGGCCGGGGTCGGACCTTCGGCAACTCGCAAGGTATCGGCACTGCCGCCCGGTTCGTAGTCGATGTATCGCATGCCGTGCCCCTCGGATTTTAGCCACTATGGCAAAGGGCGGGGACCCGAACAAGACCGATAGGGCCGGGCGCACGGGGGCGAGTCGGGCATGGCCATCGGGCGCGGGTGATACCTTGTGTCGTGCTCGGAACCAATGCCGCGCGCCGGACTCAAAGAATTTGCTGCGAAAGCCATAGCCGGCGCGGGTCGCGAGCGGCGGCGGGGGTGCGTTTCATGAATCCCCGCGGGTGCAGCGGACTCTACCGTCTCCGACTTTCGGCGGATGGGGCAGGGGCGTCTTTAGGGTTACCCTGGCCTTGCCTGGGATGGTGGATCGTGAAAAGGGATTTTCGACAGGATGTCGAAAGAGCAGGAAGCGTGGGGCAAGGATGCCCATGGGGCGCAGGGATGTCCTCGGTAGGGATGCCGAGCGAGAGGCTTTCTGTATCGGGGGGAGTGGCAAGGAAGCCACCCTCCTTTTTTTTCGTCCGTGTACTAGATC
>JAKBUS010000065.1 GCA_021841585.1 Pseudomonadota bacterium
CCGTTCGCCTAGCGCAAGAGGCGCCATGATCTGCACTATCATGGGTCCCATGTAGTGGAGCGTGATCACGACTGCGAGCGGTAAATGGCGATACGCATAGATAAGAAGAAGGACATCGAGCGTAAGATTGAGCCCAACCCATAGCGACCGCTTCGGCACCCGCAAGCGCCAACGCGCAAGAATGAAGCTGCTGCCAAGGTATGCCGAGGCGGCCATAATGAATACCAGCACTCGCCCATCGAGATGGATTCCTCGGGCCACTACGCCCCACGCGCCAAATATCGCTTGGGAGACCAATAGCGCAAGGATCGGTGAGGGGAATATACCGGGGTAATCTTTTGGCATTGTCGCTTAAGGACCCTATGAAGCCCCAGGCGGTTGCGGCATCGTTGTCATGGCAATGATTGTCGAAACTTTTAGCCGCGCGGACGATTGGCCAGAGCCTTGTAGTCTAGGCGCGTCCCATTAAGAGGGCCATCAAAGAGGCCCTCTCGGGTGCTTCTAGTGGCGCCCCTTGATGGCGTGCCAAAAGGCCAATCCTCCGGCCTTGGCGGCATGACCGACGGCAAGACCGATCTTTTTGGCCTCGTGCCCAATCGTGTGGGCGGCGGTGCCAAGCGCGTGACCGACATGGCGCGCAGCGTGATTGATGTTGGCTGATGCTGGTGGGCTTGCCATGGCGAGAGGTCCTAGCACGGCGCCCAGAAGCGCGAGCCGCCGCAACGCTCGTCGGACGGATTTCAGCTGATCTGTGCGGGCCTTAAATGTGTCGCAAGTCGGCATGGTTGGCGTAAAGCCCATGATGGGTTCGGCGAAAGTGTAGCAGGATTCGGTGCGGACAAGGAGGAGGGGTAAGGGTGGTGGCGGTGTCGGCCGAAGGCGGCTTGCGGCCGGCAGGTAGAAACGTCTATTGTCACGCAGGAGAAAGGTAAAAGCGCGGTCGGCGGCCGCGGCTTTCCTGGTGCTTAAAAGAGGAGGGTGGCATGACCAACTTGATCAAGGCGTGGGCCGCAGCCGGGCCGGGTAAGCCCTTTGAGCGCTTTTCCTACGAACCTGGTCCGCTCAAAGCCGACGAGGTGGAGATCCAGGTCGAGTATTGCGGGCTGTGCCATTCGGACCTGTCGATGTGGCAAAACGAGTGGGGTATGTCCGCGTACCCGCTGGTGCCGGGTCACGAAGTGGTCGGCCGGATCGTGGCGCGCGGCGGCGAGGTGCGCGGGCTTGCCGATGGCGAGCGCGTGGGCCTTGGATGGTTTGCGCGCAGCTGCATGCATTGCGCGCAGTGCCTGACCGGCGACTATCACCTATGCCCCACGGTCGAGGCCACCATCGTCGGGCGCCACGGGGGGTTCGCCGAACGCGTGCGTTGCCACTGGGCGTGGGCCGTGCCCTTGCCAGAGGCCCTGCCGTCGCCTACGAGCGGGCCGCTTTTTTGTGGCGGGATTACGGTTTTCAGTCCGCTCATCGAACTTGGTTTGCGTCCCGTGGATCGCGCCGGGGTGGTGGGCATCGGCGGACTGGGGCATCTTGCGTTGCAATATCTGCGCGCCTGGGGTTGCGAAGTGACCGCCTTCACCTCGCGCGCCGGCAAGACCCGGGACCTCGAGTCCATGGGCGCCCACCGGGTGGTGGCGAGCACCGATGAGCGTGCCTTGGCGGACATGACAGGCAGCCTGGATCTGCTGCTGGTGACCACCAGCGCGGCCCTCGACTGGCCACGCTTCATAACGACCCTCGCGCCACGCGGCCATCTCCATTTCGTGGGCGCAGTGCTAGAGCCCCTCAATATCGGCGCATTCAGCCTCATAGGCGGGCAGAAGTCCGTGTCCGGATCGCCGTTCGGGCGCATCAGTACGCTGCGGCACATGCTGGATTTCAGCGAGCGTCATAAGATTGCGCCGATCGTCGAGCATTTCCCTATGAGCCGCGTGAACGATGCGCTTGACCATCTGCATTCCGGCAAGGCCCGTTACCGGATCGTGTTGGACGCGGATTTCTGATGGCAAGCCCGGATGGGCGTTTGTTTCATCGGTATTGGATCTAGTCCAAATATAAAATGGCGTGCACCTATCGAATATCCCGTGTTGCCCGACCTCATGCCAGATGATAAGCTAAAATCATCATGGGGTTTTGGATATGAGCCCGCGAGACGGGGGTTTCGATATGCGCAAAAGGTTGGCGCGTCTGTCGAGGCGGGATCTGCTGAACGTCGCAGAGATCAGTCACACAACGGCCAGGGCAGATAGCATCGAGGCCGCGAACGCGGTCTTTCGGTCGATGTATGGTCTGCTGCCGATCCGTGGCGTGGTCTGTATTCGGGCGCGCTGGGATGCCGATGGCGGGATTCGCGAGATCCGCCAGCTCTTGAACTTCGGCTACCCGCCGGAGTGGTTGGCCTTGTACCGCGACCGACGCTATGACCGGGTGGATCCGGTATTGCGCGCTTACCATGGCGGTCACGACGTGCAGGTCTGGTCGCAGGCCTTTCGCACGGCGCATACGCCCACGGAGCGCGCATTTATCGAGGCCTGTGCGGCGTTTGATCTGCGCGAGGGCGTGACCATCGGGCGTGACGGCGTGGATGGGTGCGGGAGCCTGTTGTCGTTTTGGGGCAATGCCCTGGGGCAGGCGCCCCGGCACCGCACCATCATCGAATGCCTGGCGCCGGGCGTGCACGATCTTCTTCTGCGCCTCTCGCGGCCGGGCGTCGGCATCTGGCCACGGGACGCCAGCTGCGGCTTGACGCCGCGCGAGCGGCAGATCCTTTACTGGGCAAGCCTCGGCAAGACCACCTGGGAGATAGGGCGCATCGTCGGAATCCGCGAACGGACGGTCATGTTTCATGTGGGGAATGCCATGCGCAAGCTGGAGGCGCGGAATCGCGCTCAGGCGATTGCCAAGGCGACGCTTCTCGGGATGTTGGCGCCTCCGCCTTGAGCCAATGGTGAAAGCGCGTGGGATCACCGCCCGTGTGGCATTCGAAGGCCTGCCGGTCGAAGCGCGCGGCGACGCATAAGGGGCCGGCGCCGAAACGCCGTGGGGGTCCAAGCGGGACACATGGTAGCCCGCGGCGGCGCAGATGGCGCAGGTAGCGGGTCTCGACGACCAGATACAAAAACCGTACGTCGCGCGCGCGGGCCCAGCGATAGATGGCTTTATACAAAAGGCTCGACACGGCAAGCGGCGGTGCGGCGCCCGTGGCCGGGGGCAATGTCGCGAGGCGCGTGATCTCGGCATAGTCCGGGCCCTTGGGGAGGCTATAGCCAGGTTGCAGCAAGGGCCGGAAGTCATGATCTAGCATAAAGGGGCGACCTGGCGGGATGAGCCGCACGAGACCCACGATCGCCCCGTCGCCCGCGAATACGCCCACGGTCGTCGATCCGTCATCATAGCCATCGCATTCCCGCTTGTCGGGGCGCGGCGCGACCCAGTGCAGCCTCTGGCAATAGATGGCATGACGCAGTCGGAACCCCTGGTCGCGGTCTTCGTGGGTTTCGAGCACGCGGACGGTGAGCCCGGCTTCAGTAAAGGGTGCGATGTCGGCCATGATGATCTCCCGAGGAATGAAAGCGAGGGAATAGCCGAAATCAGGCGACAACGTACCTGTTGGTTTATGCAGGAGCGGGGTCTCGTCGGGGGAAAACGGCGGGGTCCTGGTGCCCGGTGGCGTGCGCGGGCCGATGGCCGGGGCGCGATTTGGCAGGTAGCCTGTGTGCACCACGGGCCTGCAAGCCGCTTCACTATTGGCATTGACCTGAAAGTTTGTGCCGTGTCGGCACGCGCTATCCATGACGGTGTCCGCTGGCGTGGCCGCGGGTCACAAGTCGCGCCTGGGTGCCCCGGTTTTCCTGGGCCCGAGGGCGGCGGCCCCGGCCATCGCCGTCGGGGGCAAGTTGCAAGCGCGGGGCGGGACAAACGGCGGGCTTTCCCGATAGAATGCGTGGATGGACCCGCACGCGCATGAACCGGTGGCCAAGCCACAACCGGCCTATGAGACCAAGGACGGATCACGCATCCGCGAATTGTGGCACCCCGATCATTGCGGCGACGGGGCCATGAGCCTTGCCGAAGCGACGGTCGATGCCGGCACGACCACCCAGCTGCACCGTCACCTTCTGAGCGAGGAGTTCTATCACATCGTAAGCGGCGTGGGGGTGATGGAGCGTGGCCCGGAGCGGTTTGCAATCGAGGCCGGAGATACCGTGCGGATCCCCGCGGGGGTCGCCCACCGGGTAGCGGCCTCCACCACCACGGCGCTCGTGATCTTGTGCTGCTGCACGCCGCCTTATCGCCATGACGACACGCAAGTCCTCTAAGCGGCCCGCAACCCGTCGATCGCGCACGCCGCCGCGTCACGAGCGGCGGGATCCCGTGCGTACGGCGTGGCTCGTGCTGGTGGTGGTCGCGGCCGCCGGTGCATGCCTGTATCCGCCCTGGGACAATGTGTGGACGAATTTCGAAGGTTTCCGCATGCACGCGCCGCTTGTGTATGCGTTTTTGTGGTCGCCGCCGCCGCCGGTGTTTCCGGTGGCGCGCGCCATCGACATCAAGCGGCTCGCCTCGGAGCTCGTGGCGGTGGTGGTCGCCGGAGGGCTCGTTTACTGGGCGCTTGGGAAACGCCACCGGCGCCGCTAAGCGGGCATTGCGGGCGCGCGAGACCGAACGACAGGCGGTGCCGCGGGTGAAGGCGTCGGCGTGGATGTCCTTGCGTGGCGCGCCGGCGTGGCGCAGGCGTTTGTTCGTGGGCCGCGCGCTGGCGGAGTCGCCGCACGGGAAGGTGCGCCAGCCGGCTATGCGCGGCAGGTCGTTTAGGGCGGCGTTGAGCTCGCCTCCATGGCGCGGATCCCCGGCCGGATGCCGCCGCGAGACGCGCGGATGGTGGTGGAAGGCGGCGTGGCCACGCTTTAAGCGCGCGCAATTCGTCCATGAGGTACAGCCCATCCCTATCGCGGCCGCGTGGTTGGGGATAAATGGGGCCGTGGTGCCCATGACGCCGGGCATCGCGAGGGATGCCATGGAGTGACGCAAGCCCCTGCGGTAGCAGGCAGCGGCGGTGGCCGGTCGGGGCCGACCCGCAGGGGCTCGTGGATCCAGCCGCCGACCGGGCCCTGTGATGCCCGGCCACATGAAGCATGAGAGGCAAATCGAGGGTCGTGGCGCAGGCGAGCGAGTCGGTACGCTCAATCGCTGGTCCTCGCAGGGGCATGCCGACGGCCGCGATCGCGGATTTGTGTCGCCCCTCGATCGTGTCGGGCTCGGCGTTCCTGACGCGGGCGCGGCCGGCGGCCTGCGGCGGGCCGCACTGCCGTCGCCGCACGGTATGGCCGCGGTTATACTGTCGGCCCTGTTTGGCGTGCGGCGGGGCGGTGAGGCAAGGACCAACGGAGGCGCGATGCGGTTAGGGAGGGGAGGGCTGTTGGGGGCCATGCTCGTGTGTCAGTCGGCGTGGGCGGCACATCCCTGGACGCTAGGCAACGTGCCATCCGATTATCAGGGCCGCTACGGGACGCGCCACACCATTGGGATCTTTTACGATCCAACCTATCTGCAATACCGCGCCTCGGGCGTGCGCGTGAAGCTTACGGTCCCGTATATCTCGGTCGTCAATCTGCCGGTAGGCGCCAAGCTCACGAACGACACCCTGTCGGCACGCGGCCAGGGCGGCGGGACGACGAGTGCAAGCGGCCTTGGAGATATCTGGCTTGCCACGCATGTCACCGTGTTGCCCGAGCGCGGCCTAAGGCCGGCCGTGGTCCCTTATTTCAAGGTCAAGTTCGCGACCGCGTCGGTGCGCGAGGGGCTCGGTACCGGGCGCAACGATTACGAGTTGGGGGTCGGGCTTGATAGCACCATCGGTACCAATGTGTTTCCGTTCGCGCATGTCGGCTATCGTTTCGTCGGCAGCCCTCCGGGGCTTGGCCTGCGCAATATCGCCATTTACGATGCCGGCGTCAGCATCGCCACGAGCGCGCGCAATGTCGTGACCGCGATGTACGCGGGTGCGCAGTCGGAACAGGCGGGCTACGCGGGTCCCTCGGATGCGATCCTTGCCTGGAACTACGATGTCACGGCCGCCGGCAGTGGCGTGCAGGTGTATATCGATAAAGGCTTGAGCCACGGCAGCGCGGGTCTTGGCGGGGGCGTGGGCGGGCAGATCGTGTTCTAAACCGCCGTGTTGCGGGCCAAGTGGGCCCCGCGCGACACCCTCGATGCCGCCAATGCCGGTCGTGGAGCGGTATACGGCTATGCGCCGCCGCCTACGCCCAAAGATCACTGGCCGGCCGCCTCGCGGTCCCGGAGATAGGCGCGCCAGCCGCCCCATGCGGTGATATCGCGAAGCCCCTCGACGGCGATGGCCTCGGCGATAAAGCCCTTGACCGATCGCCCATCCTCGAGCATCACGGTTCCTATGGCCAGGGGTGCCGGCACCTCGGCGACCACGGCCCCGAAGTGGCCGAGCGGGATGTCCCAGATCTCGACTTCGATCGAGGCGCCGTGGGTCTCGCGGACCAGGCAGGGTCGGGGAGGCAGGCCGGGCAGGGCATAAAGGCGGTAGCGCGGCGCGGTGCGCGCGCACTCGCGGAACACTGCTTGGCGCGAATAAAGCGCCCCATTCAGCGGCAGGCCACGCATATGGGCGCCGACCACGGCCAAGGGCACGCTCGGGCATAGGGTGGGCAGGGCCTCGGGGGCGTGATCGGGGGATCGGCGTCCGGTTGCGCCGAGCGACTGATCGAGGCGACGTTCCAGGGTCTGCGCGAGCACCGTAAGCGCCTGGTCATGCCACGCCGGGGCGATGAAGGTCACGCCGCTTGCAAGTCCATCCTCGCGGAATGGCCCGGGGACCGCGAGCGCGCATAGGTCGGCGAGGTTCACGAAGTTCGTATAGAACCCAAGCCGTGTGTTGTAACCCATGGGATCGCGGGCCATGTCGCTGAGCGTGTAGATCGTGGGCGTGGTCGGGACGAGCAAGGCATCGAACCCGCGCAAGGTTTGGGCGATCGAGGCGCTCAGGCGCGCGCGCTCGTGTTCGCCGCGAAAGGCGTCGCCGGCCGAGAAGCCCTTGGCGCCGGCCAGCGCGGCGCGTACCGCGTGATGAAGGGCCGCCGGCTGGCGCTCGGGAAAATCGGCAAGCGACGCGACACGCTCCGCCACCCAGGGGCCCTGGTAGAGGAGACCGGCGAGGGCACGAAACGGCGCAAAGTCGATGGTCTCGATGCGTGCGCCGAGGCCCCGCAAGGCCTCGACAGTCGCGGCAAAGGCGCGCGCGGCCAGATGGTCCCCGAAAAACTCGAGGGGTTCGGGGATGGCGAGTGTCATGGGGTCGGCCGGGCCGGGTGAGGCCCGCTGCGGGTCCTCGCGGGAATACGGGTCCTCGGGATCGAAGCCGGCCACGATTGCGGCGATGTGCGCGGCATCGGCGACCGTGAGCGCGAACACCGACATGCAGTCGAGGGTGCGGCAGGCCGGCACGAGCCCGCGGGTGGACCACCACCCGCGGGTGGGCTTTAGCCCGACGATGTTGTTGAAGGCCGCCGGGACACGTCCGGAGCCCGCGGTGTCGGTTCCGAGCGCGAAGGGCACGAGGCCGCGGGCGACCACCGATGCCGATCCCGAACTGGATCCGCCGGAGATGTAGGCCGGATTCAAGGCGTTCGGCACGGCCCCGTACGGTGAGCGTGTACCGCTCAATCCGGTGGCAAACTGATCCATGTTGGTCTTGCCGACGAGGATGGCGCCGGCCGCCTGCAGGCGGGCCACCACCGGTGCGGTCGCGTGCGCGATATAACCAAACTCCGCGCACGCCGCGGTCGTCGGCCATCCGGTGACGTCGATGTTGTCCTTGACCGCGAAAGGCACCCCGTATAATGGCAACGAGGCCGGACCGGCCATGGCTCGCTGTTCCTCAAGCGCCGCGAGCTGGGTTTCGAGATACGCGCGATCGCAGATCGTGATCCACGCCGGGTCGGGCGCGGGAAAATGCGCGACATGCTCGAGGAGGGTCGTGGGTGTGATCTTCCCGCTCAGATAGCCCTGTCGCCACTCGCCAAGGGTCCAGCCTGTGCAAGGCCCAGTCATCATCGGTATTCCTTGTTGGGGTCGGATGAGCTGCGCCTAGCAAGAACGGTGCCTGGATGCTTCTGGACGCCCATGGCGCGATCGCGCCCCTTTTTAGGACGTTATCGGTGGGGCCGGTGATGGCGCGGGGCGCGCGCGTGCCCGGTTTTGGGGCAGACGGTCCAGGGCGGGGCGCTTGCCAGGGATGGTATCGTGATGATGGGTTCATAGGTCTTGTCGGCCGCCGGTGTACCTGGATGCTCACTCGCGTGATGGGAAATGTTTGGGGCGCGCGGGGGGGGCGCCGGCGGCGGCCGCGCGCGCCCCTTGAAAGGGCCGGGGGGGAGGGCCGCGCGCAAGCGCGTGCTGTGGTATTGTCTGACGCGCCGGGGCGATCGCTCGGCGCGGGCGCTGCATACGGCCGTTAACGTGAACTTGAAAGGAGATGAGGGTGGTGAAGGGGCGAACGCGAGCAAGACAGGCGGCGGATGTCGAGGGCGCGGGAGGCGGGTTGGCGCTGTGGTTTACGGGCCTGCCAGGGAGCGGCAAGAGCACGCTGAGCCGGGCTGTGGCCGCGGAGCTCGATGCCTGTGACCGGCGCCTCGTGACGATACTCGATGGCGATATGGTGCGCCAGTTCCTCTCGCAGGGCGTGGGGTTCACGCGCCAGGAGCGTTTTGACAACGTCTGCCGCATCGGTTACGCGGCGAGCCTCATCGTGCGCCATGGCGGTATCGCCATCGTGGCAGCGGTCTCTCCATATCGCGACGCCCGGGCACGGGCGTGCGAGCTGGTCGAGGAGGCCGGCGGCGCGTTTCTCGAGATCCACATGGATACGCCCTTTAGCGCCTGCGTCACGCGTGACCCCAAGGGCCATTACGCGCGCGCCCTGAACGGTGACATGGACCTGTTCACGGGTGTCGACGACCCTTATGAAAAGCCGCTTGCGCCCGACATTCGTGTGCATACCGAGACCGAAGACGTGGCTGGCGCCGTAAGGCACGTCATGGCCATCCTGCGTGAACGGCACTTTCTGTATTCGGCGGGACACAAGACCACTGGCTGACGCGCCACTCGCTGATGCATGGCCGGTTCGTGCTAGACTAGCGTATTGTGATGACGCAACCACACCCCCTGTAAGCGCCCGATGAGCCCATCGTCTACTGCCCGGATCCGGGAAATCCCGTACAACTACACCTCGTTTTCCGACCGGGAGATCGTCATGCGGTTCCTCGGGCCGCGGATGTGGGAGACCTTGAATGTGCTGCGCGCGGCGCGCGTGACGGGGCGCTCTGCGCGCATGCTGTTCGAGGTCCTCGGGGATATGTGGGTGGTGAGCCGCAACCCCTTCATTCAAGACGACCTTTTGCGTCACGAGGCGCGCCTGGCATCGCTGGTATCGGCCCTGCATCACCGCCTCGATCAGATCGTGGCGCGCGCCCAAGGCAATGCCGAGGCGCTGGCGCTGGCGTCGGCGGCGCGTGCCGCGGTCCATACCTTCGAAGAGGGCTTTCCGCGGGAGCGCGCCATGCGCAAGCAGGCCCTGCGGGTGCTATCGCGCGTCACCCACCGCGACAATATCGACTTCAGCGGTTACGCGCGCGCCGCGCATGTGACCGATGCCACCGACTGGCGGGTCGAACTGCCATTCGTGGTGATCAACCCGGATACCGAGGACGAGATCGCGGGGGTGGTGAAGGGGTGTATCGAGCTTGGGCTTACCATCATCCCGCGGGGCGGCGGGACCGGCTATACGGGGGGCGCGGTGCCGCTTTTCGCCGACACCGCCATCATCAATACCGAGAAGCTCGATGAGGTGGGGGAGGTCGTCTGGCGGGACTTGCCGGGTGTCGCTGGACCCGTGCCCACGATACGCGCCGGCGCCGGTACCGTCACCCTGCGCGTCACCGAGGTCGCGGAGGCCGCGGGATTGTCGTTCGCGGTCGACCCGACCTCGCAGGACGCCGCCACCATAGGCGGCAATGTGGCCATGAACGCCGGTGGCAAGAAGGCCGTTTTGTGGGGCACGACGCTCGATAATCTCGCCTCCTGGCGCATGGTGACGCCACAAGGCGAGTGGCTGACCGTGGAGCGCGAACATCATAACCTCGGCAAGATCCATGAGCAGGACGAGGTGGTGTTCCGCGTGAGCCGTACGCGCGCCGACGGACGCACTGCCGCCGGGCCCTCCGAGGTGTTGCGTATCCCGGGACGCGCGTTGCGCAAGGAGGGGCTCGGAAAGGATGTGACCGACAAGTTCCTCTCCGGCCTGCCCGGAATCCAGAAGGAGGGCTGCGACGGTATCATCACTTCGGCGGTGTTCATTTTGCATGAAAAGCCGCGGCACCTGCGCACCGTGTGTCTCGAGTTCTTTGGATCCGATCTGCGCGAGGCGGTGTCGGCGATCACCGCGATCAAGGCCTACCCGGGGACGGTATCGGGGGTCATGCTCGCGGGACTCGAACACCTGGATGAGCGCTATCTGCGCGCGGTGCGCTACAGCACCAAGGCGCCGCGCCGCGACCGCCCCAAGATGGTTCTTTTGTGTGATATCGCAGGTGACGACGATCGGCGCGTGGGCGAGGCGGCGGCAGCGGTCGTGCGCATCGCCAACAGCCGGGGCGGCGAGGGTCATGTGGCGGTGACCGCCGAGGCGCGGCGGCGTTTCTGGGCGGACCGCGCCAAGACCGCCGCCATTGCCGCGCACACCAATGCCTTCAAGATCAACGAGGACGTGGTGATCCCCCTCGAGCGCCTCGCCGATTACAGCGAAGGCGTCGAGCGCATAAATATCGAGCAGTCGCTCGCCAACAAGATTACGGCGGTGGACGCGGTCATCGCCTATCTGACCGAGGGCGGACCGGCCCAGGCGCTGGCCCCGGACTATGAGACGAGCGTGGAGAATACCGCTATCTTGACTGCCAAGGCCGAGGCCGCCTTGGCACACCTGCGCGGCGTCGCACGGCGCTGGGCCGGCATCCTCGCGGGGCTTGATCAAGCGGCCGAGGCGTGCGCGGAGCTGCTCGACAAGGACGAAGCTGCGCGGGTGCGGCCAGGCGAGAAGTTGATCGCCTTGTTGCTGCGGCGCGATGTGCGCATCTCCTATCGGCACGAGGTGGGACGCATCCTCCAAGACATCTTCGGCGGCCAGGAACTCGCGGCAGTGCGCCACCGCCTCGAGGCGATTCATGCCGAGGTGCTGACGAAGAGGCTATTCGTGGCGCTGCATATGCATGCCGGGGATGGCAACGTGCACACCAACATCCCGGTAAACTCCAACGACTACGAGATGATGCGCGAGGCCGATCGCATCGTCGAGCGCGTCATGCATTTGGCGGTCGGTCTCGGCGGCGTGATATCGGGCGAGCATGGCATCGGCATCACCAAGATCCGTTACCTCGAGCCGCAGGCGATTGAGGCATTCGCCGCCTACAAAGAGCGCGTGGACCCCGATGGACATTTTAACCGTGGCAAGCTCATGCCCGGTTCCGGATTGGAACGCGCCTACACGCCGTCGCTGCGCCTCGTGTCGCAGGAGGCGTTGATTCTCGAGCGCAGCGAGCTTGGCGCCTTGAATGACGCGATACGCAATTGCCTGCGTTGTGGCAAGTGCAAACCAGTATGCACGACGCATGTGCCGCGCGCGAACTTGCTTTATTCGCCGCGCAACAAGATCTTGGGGACTGGCCTTATCATCGAGGCCTTTCTCTACGAGGAACAGACCCGACGTGGGATCTCAATCCATCATTTCGATGGCATGAACGATATTGCGGATCATTGCACGGTGTGTCACAAGTGCCTGAACCCCTGTCCGGTCGACATCGATTTCGGGGACGTGTCGATCCGTATGCGCGAGATCCTGCGCGCGCGCGGCCAGAAGCGCATGGCGATCGGTACGCGCGCGTCCATGGCGTTTTTGAATGTCACCGACCCCGGCACCATTCGCGCGATGCGCAAGGGCATGATCGAGTGGGGTTTCAAGGCTCAACGCCTCGGTCACGAGGTGGCGGTGAAGTTGAGCGCGATCGGCCGGCCGGCGCGGCCGCGGGCCACGACCGGCAAGACGCCGGCCTCGTCGCAGGTAATCCATTTCCTGAAAAAGCCCCTGCCGCGTGACGTCCCGCGCCAGACCATGCGCGCGCTGCTGGCCATCGAGGACGCCAAGACCGTACCGATCCTGCGCGACCCGGCGAAGGTGACCGAGGATTCGGACGCGGTCTTTTATTTCCCGGGGTGCGGCTCGGAGCGGCTATTTAGTCAAGTGGGCTTGGCGACGCTCGCCATGCTCTATGAGGTGGGGGCGCAGGTGGTGCTGCCACCGGGCTATCTGTGCTGCGGCTACCCGCAGACCGCCGCCGGGGATGATGCCAAGGGCCGCCAGATCACCACCGACAACCGCGTGCTGTTTCATCGGGTGGCCAATACCCTCAACTATCTCGACATCAAGACGGTCATCGTGTCGTGCGGGACGTGCATGGATCAGCTCCTGAAGTACGAGTTCGAGCAGATCTTCCCGGGCTGTCGGCTACTCGACATCCACGAGTACCTGATGGAGAAATCAGTGTCCCTCGATGGGGTGTCCGGGGTGCAATACCTGTATCACGATCCGTGCCATACGCCCATGAAGACTCACAACCCGGTGGCCGTGGCGAGCGCGCT
>JAKBUS010000066.1 GCA_021841585.1 Pseudomonadota bacterium
TCTTGGCGGTCTTGGGCTTGTGAGTCGCGGCCCGGGCGGCCTTCGCCGATGACGCCGACTTCGGCGCCGAGGCCGGATTCGCGGCATAGGCAGCGGTCATGACCGCCAGTCCCAGTCCTAGTGCTAACGCCTTCTGTAGCCCTCTCATGCGTCTACGCTCTCCTCAAGCCTTGATGGTGATATTACGGGCCAACGCCCCCGGTCATTTCCGCGAGCCCCGCAGCCTTCGCTGCCGCCCTCCTGCCCCAGTAGACGGTCACGAGATCACCGGTTTGCGACCCCCTGTTACGCCCACCCGCTCTGCGACGCGGGGAAATTAGGGCTAGATGGCGCCTTGCGGTCACCCGACCCCATCCATCCCCCCGCACCCTTCTTAACGGCACCCCGCCCGGTCTATTCCATCCATAAATAAATTATTCTATGCATAAAGACATAAAGCAGACTTATCATGTCAATAAAATATACATATGTTTCGGGCTAAGTAAAGGGGGCGTGAAAGCCGCACGTGTCACGAGACAGGTCTTGCGCGGGCCCGGACCCACGCGTGGATTCGGGCGTTTCGAACACTGTCGGTCGCGTGTGTCCCTAGGTATGGCCACAAGCTATTGCGTTGCAAGCCGCTGAAATGTGGCCCTTGGACGACGGGCCTTAGCGGCATCCGCGCCGTGGATTGACAATGTGACGAGAAGATGAGAGGCCTCGTGGAGAGAGAGCGCTGATCGCGCCCGCTCACCGCCATCCCGATCGTTGGCAAAGGGGCGGCACGCAGACACCTATGCGACATAAGCGGATCTGATCGGTTGGCGCCGGCCAATCCGTGGCGGGGTTTGTGCCTCTCCTACCCCTTGATCCGCCAGTCTTTGAGTCAGGGCGCGGGCGGCTCGACGGTTGATGACCCTGATATACGCGCCAACGAATACCTGGACGTGTCTCGAACGGTTGGGAGCGATTTTGGTTACCGAACCCGGGTCTCGATCGCGCGGGCGATGGCCCAGGGCTTTGCGAGCCCATATGCGATGGCCATGCATTCAAACCTTGTGATCTTGCTGGCACGAATCAGGCGCGGGTAGCGACCGCAGGGCCGCTTCCGGGCCTTCCAGGCGATCACCGCCGCCACGGCGGACTGTAAGGATGCGCCACCAGATCCAGGAGGGCTTCGTCGTGCGGTATAAGCGGCGGGGCGAGCTCGATGCCGAAGGCAAAGGCTGGGAGAACCCGCATTTCGCGGGCGACGGCAGTGCGGACGACGACCTTCCGGTCGCGCGCGGCGCGCGTTTTTGGCATGATGTCGCCAAGACTCATGGGACGGACGCCGGGTATGACCTTGCGAGACCGGATAGCGCGGGTGGTGGCGTGCGGCGGGCTGTGCACCCTAGCCGTGGGGGCATGCGATGCGCGTGGTGAGACCCGAGGTCCAGCTTATGGCGGGACGGTGGTCACCGTACCCGGGGTGGGTCTCTCGCCGCCAGCGGCGGTGAATGGCTTCAACCCGCTCTTGATCTCGTCGGCCTTCGACCAGCAGGCGGCGGGCCTGCTCTATCAACCGCTCATATGGGTGACGCGCCGGTTCCATATCAATAGGATTTTGAGTATCGCTAGGCGCATCACCGTAAGCCCAGGCCACAGGATTTTCACCATCGTCTTGTGGCGCCATTGGCGATGGTCCGATGGGGTGCCGGTGACGACCGCCGATGTGGCCTACACCTACCACATGATACAGCGCCTGGGACCGCGGTTCGCCAACTATGGGGTCGGCGGCATCCCCACGGACGTGAGTTCGTTTCAGGTCCTCGGCCCTTACCGCTTGCGCATCACCCTGAAAAGGCCCGTCAACCCGCGCTGGTTCATTCTAAACGGGCTTGCGCTGCTCACGCCCCTGCCGGCCGCCGCCTGGGCGCGGGTCTCGATCACCGGCCTCTACGATCACCTGGCCGACCCGCGCTTCTTTCAGGTCGTCGACGGGCCTTTCCGGCTGCTGACCTATGTGCCCGGGCGCTACGTCACCTTCGGACCCAATCGCCGCTTTGCGGGCCCCGACAAGCCCTACCTCCATCGCCTGGTCATGCGTTTCCTGCATGATCCCGAGTCGATTTTCTTTGGGCTCAAGACCGGCAAGCTCCAGATTGCGGACCTCCCCCACGAGCTCTTCCCCGGGCGCCACGCCCTGCGCGGTTTTCGCGAACGCACCGTGGGTCCGGTATGGGGGTTCAACTATCTGGGGTTTAATTACGCCAACCCCCGCATCACCTTCGTGCGCGATGCGCGCGTGCGGGCGGCTATGATGCACGCCATCCGCCAACGCCTCCTGATCCGCGTGCAGTACTACGGCCAAGGGATACGCGACTACGGCCCTATTCCGCCACAGCCGCCCACCTATCTCTCGCCGCTCGCGCGCCGCCTCGAGCGCACCGGCGCCTATGACCCGCGACTTGCGCGCCGGCTGCTGCGCGCCGCCGGCTGGCGCCGGGGCGCGGACGGCATCCGCGAGAAGGATGGGCATAGGCTTGTGTTCACGGCCCTGCTGTCACCCGGCCAAATACGTGGCCCGACACTCATCAAGGACATGCTCGCCAAGGTCGGCATCGACATGCGCCTGCGCGAAAAACCCTTCAACGAGATCGTGGCCATGACCCAGGGGCCGGACGCCACGAAATGGGACGCCATCTACCTTGCCTGGGGGTTGGGCGTCTATCCGAGCGCGCGCAACATCTTTGCGTGTGGCGGGGCCAACAACTTCTATCACTACTGCAGCCACCGCATGGACGCCTTGCTCGACGCCGTCCCCATCGCATCCGGCAAGGGCGCCATCTATCGCTATGAGGACTATTTCATCAAGACCCAGCCGCTTCTGGTGCTCCCGGGCCAACGCCACGTCATAGAGGCGCGCGATGACATACATGGCCTAAAGCGCGCCTATTCGTCGCTCGGCGGCTTCAACCCCCAGTACCTGTGGATCGCGCGGCACGGCCGGACCGCCGACCGGCGACCCACGGGAAGCGGCCTGGCGGCAGGCGGCGGGCATCCATGACCAAGGCGCTCCTTTGGCGGCTCGGCAACTCGCTGCTGTCGCTCGCCCTGCTCGTGACCCTGGTGTTCTTCATGATCTACGCCACCCCCGGGGGGCCGGCCTACAGCATACTTGGGGTCCACGCGACGCCGGCGGGGGTGGCGGCCCTGAACCGCCAGATGGGCCTCGATCATCCCGTCTGGCGCCAGTACCTCACCTGGTGGGACCACTTGGCGCATGGCAACCTCGGCTACTCGTTTACACAGCATGCGCCGGTCGCCGACCTGATCGGCTCCTATCTCCACAACACCCTACTTTTGGATGCGGTGGCCGCGGCCGCGGCCATCATGCTTGCCATCGTCCTCGGCCTCGCGCAAGGGGCGCGTGCCCGCAGCCTTGGGCGCATCATCGGTGCCGGACAGATCATCGGTTACTCGCTGCCCACGTTTTTCGTGGGCACGGTCCTGATCCTGGTGTTCGCCGCCGACCTCGCCTGGCTACCCCCGGGCGGACTCGGTGACACCGCGCGCTCAGCCGGGCTTGCGAGTCTGTGGCGCCATCTGGCGCTGCCGGCGGTCACGCTCGCGCTGCCGCTCGCCGCCGGGCTGTCGCGTTATTTCGGGCACCAGGTGCGCGATGAATACCGGCAGGACTACGTCCGCGCCGCGCGCTCGCGCGGGCTCTCGGCGCTGCGTATCGCCTTTCGCCATGTCCTGCGCAACGCCGTGCGTCCGCTCGTGACCGTGATCGGCATGATGATCCCGTCGCTGGTGGTGGGCGGGGTGCTGACCGAGAGCGTGTTCAATTACCCAGGGCTCGGGTGGCTGTTGTGGCGCTCGGCGCTAGAACAGGACTATCCCACGCTTACCGCCATCGTCCTTCTGATCGGGGTGCTGACGATCCTTGGCAACCTCGCCGCCGACCTCGTGAACACCCTACTCGACGTGCGCGTGCGCTATGACTGACGACACCACGCGGGCCCAGCCCACCATGCACCCCGGCGGCCTTTTCCAAAGACGCAGGCGCTGGCCCGCGACCTTCGGTCGGGTGCGCGCGGACATGGGTGGAGGCATGCTATTCCTCGCCCTCGTGCTTTTTTCCTGGATCGGGCCGCTGCTCTACCCACATGACCCGCTTGCCATCCACACCCACCATATCCTCGCGGCCCCACGCTCACGCTTCCCGCTCGGCACCGATGCCCTGGGGCGCAACGTGCTGGCGCGCCTCATGCGCGGGGGGCAGGCGACGCTTGCCATCTCACTGTGGGCCTCGGCGATAGGCCTGCTCGCGGGCCTCTTGTACGGTATGACCGCGGGCCTTGGACCGGGCTGGCTCGATCGCGCGCTTATGCGCCTGCTCGATACCCTGCTCGCCATCCCATCACTCGTCCTGATGATATTTTTTGCCTCTATCGTGCCGCTAAATGAGACCAGCCTCGCGCTGCTGCTCGGGCTCGTGGCGTGGCCTGGGATCGCGCGGCTTACACGCAACGAGGCACTCGCCGCGCGCGAACGCGATTATGTGCGCGCCGCCCGCCAGTTCGGGGCCGGGCGCCTCTACATAGCGCGCGTGCATATCCTGCGCGCCATGCTGCCGCTCGTGATCGTCAATGCCACCTTCCTCATGGCCGACATGATCCTTGGGCTGTCGGGATTGAGCTTTCTCGGGCTTGGCATCCAGCCCCCGCATGCCTCCTGGGGTGGCCTCCTCAATAGCGGCGCGGGGCTCGCGGTCATAGGCTCCTGGTGGCTCATCGCATTCCCGGGGCTCGCCATCTTTCTCGCGATCCTGGCGATGAACATGCTCGGACAGGGACTGCTCGCGCGCCTCGAGGGGGAGCTGCGGGAATGACCACGGACGGACTTACACTCGCGGTATCCGGGCTCACCCTGGGGCTCACCCGCGACCGGCGCGCGCGGCCGCTCGTCGAAGACCTGTCGTTTGGCGTGGCGCGCGGCGAGATGCTGGCCTTCGTCGGCGAATCAGGGTCCGGCAAATCCCTCACCGCCGCGGCCATCTTCGGGCTGCTGCCAGCCGGAGTCCAGCGCATCGCGGGCTCCATCCGCGTAAACGGCAGCGAGCTTACGACGCTGTCCGAGCGCAGACTGCGCGCCTGGCGCGGGCGCGATATGGGCCTCATATTCCAGAACCCCTTGACCGCCCTCAGCCCGAGTGTCGGCGTTCAGGCGCAGATCGCCGAGACCTACCGCGTACACAAGGGCGGGACACGGGATGCGGCACGCGCGCGCGCCCGCGCGCTCCTTGCCGAGGTGGGGCTCAAGGCCTTGGCGACCGGTGGCGATTCCTATCCCCACCAGCTCTCCGGTGGCATGCGCCAGCGCGTCATGATCGCCCTGGCTGCCGCCTGTGACCCGGCGCTGATCGTCGCCGACGAGCCCACGACCGCACTCGATGTCCTGATCCAGGCACAGATCCTCGATCTGCTGGCGCGACTTCAGAGGGAACGGGGTCTGGCGGTGGTCTTCATCACCCACGATCTCAGGCTCGCCGCCCGCTACGCCGATCGCATCCTGGTCCTCTATGCTGGACGCGCCGTCGAGGAGGGTGACGCGGCACAATTCTTCACGGCCCCGCGCCACCCCTACAGCCGCGCCTTGCGCGACGCCATTCCGACCATCCCGGCGACGGGCGGGCGTCTCACTGAAATCCCCGGACAGCCGCCCGAACCGCGGGCCCTTCCCGCGGGCTGCCGTTTCGCGCCGCGCTGCCCGAACGTCGGCGACGACTGCCGGCGCACCGAACCCGCCATGACATTCGATGGGACGCGCTTTGCCTGTCTCCACCCATGCGCGAAGATGTCGTGAGTAGCGGGCTGCGCGTCGAGGGTCTGTCGGTGGAGTACGCCGCCAAACGCGGCCTTGGGCGCACGCGCGGCGATACCCATAAGGCACTGGCCGATGTCGGCTTTATCCTGCCCACCGGCCAAACGCTGGGGGTCGTCGGCGAATCGGGCTCCGGCAAGACCACCCTCGGGCACGCAGTCTTGCGCATGACACCCGTGAGCCGTGGACGCATCCTTTGGGACGGTGTCGATCTCGCCACCCTGAGCGACCGCGATCTGCGCCCCTATCGCCGCCAGATGCAGCTCGTGTTCCAGGACCCCTATGAGGCCATGAACCCGCGCATGAGCATAGGCCGCATCATCGCCGAACCCCTGCTCCTCGCCTACGGTCTCGATCGGCACGCGCGCCGTGAGCAAGCCCTGCGACTCTTAAAGCAAGTTGGCCTCGATGAGTCGCTGCTCGGGCGCCGTCCGCGCGCGCTCTCCGGCGGCCAGCGCCAGCGCGTCACGCTCGCGCGCGCGCTCGCCACCGCGCCACGTCTCCTGGTGCTCGATGAGCCAACCTCCGGGCTCGATGTCTCGCTGCAGGCGCGCGTCCTGAACCTGCTGCGCGACCTCCAGACCGACAAGGGCCTAAGTTACCTCTTTATCAGTCACGACCTCGCGGCGGTCGCTTATATCGCCCAGCGCCTACTCGTGTTGTTTCAGGGGCGGGTGATGGAACAGGGACCCACGGACGCGCTGCTCCGCCACCCCGCCCACCCCTACACCGCGGCACTGCTCGCGGCGCAGCCGTCAGCCGTCCCGGGACGCGCCCCCAAAGATCCAGCGCCCGCAATGAACCCCGTCGCCGATCCCGTGCCCGGTGCCTGTGTCTATTACCAGTGGTGTGGTAAGGCCCTGCCGCGCTGCCGCATGGAGGCGCCGGACCTCACATCCCTGGGTGCTGACCATCTGGTGGCCTGCCATTATCCAGGCCACGAGACGACTTCGATCCATTGAAAAACCGAAAGCCGGGGGCGTGGGGCCGCCACGCCTGAGGCGCTGGCATACCGATCAAGCGATGGCCCGATATCTCTGCTCGTGGCCATCGTTCCCGGACTTTCCGGAGATTGCGCGCAATGAAAGGGGCGGGATCCGCGGCGCCACGCGCCTACAGGGCTTGCCGTCAAGTCGCGAACCGTTCATGCGCGCACCGGTCCGCCCTAAACTTGCCGGCCGTGCCTATACCGTCTTTTGGGTGATGGGCGCCGCGCCATCATGGCCGCCACCCTTCTTGACTCGCCCGCAGCGCGATCTCGGCGCACGCGCGCGCATCGGAGCCGGCCTCATGATGATTAAGCGAGATGCCGAGACGCTGGCAGACATCGGGCAGCCGAGTGGGGCGGATGTTCCAGCGCGCGCGGGCCAGCTGCACAGTGCAAACAAACCGCCGGGCAGGCGCGATCAGGCCGTAGTGCTCGCAGCAGCGCGCAAGCACCCCGCGATCGAAGGCGGCGTTATGGGCCACGAGAAACTCGGCACGCTCCATGTATTCCCGAATCTGCGGCCAGGACTCGGCGAATGACGGCTGGTCGCGGACATCGTCCCAGCTCAACCCATGGATGTGGGTGAAAGTGAATTGGTTGCAAGGCGGACGAATCAAGAGGGTGCGTTCGGCAACGACGCGTCCGCCCTCCACATAGACGAGACCGACCGCGCAGGCGCTCGTGCGGCTGTAATTGGCCGTTTCGAAATCGATGGCAAGAAATGCGCTCACTGGCACCCCGCCCCCACCGGAATGTTCGATCCTCCTCGATGATCCCGGGTGCATGCGGCTTTCATGTTTTGTTAGTCTAGAAGGCGCCATGGAGGCGCGCAACCACGGGACGATGGTGATCCCGGGATGAGGCCCATCAAGGGGCAGGAGCCCCGGCCGGCCTTGGCCATGCACCCAGGGTAGCCTCCCGGGACGCTGACCGTTGTTGGCCCTGATGGGCGCCCCCCTCGGGGGGCGGGCCCAGGCCCCGAGCGCGCGCGAATCATAACCTCGACGCGGGGGTTCAAGAGGCACGATCACGCGCGCCAGGCGAGGATGGCACCCATCGCCACCACCAGCGCGCCCAGGCGTAGCGCCCAGGTAAAGCCCGAGGGGCCCGCGCCGCTTACGCCATAGACGGTGGCCGCAACCGCGACCCCGAGTGTCGCCCCAAGCATGCGCGCGGTGTTGGCAAGGGCCGAGGCCGTGCCTGAACGCTCGGGGGCGACTGCGCCGGCGGCGAGCGCGAGATTGGGGCCGGTGGCCAACGCCATGCCAAGGCCCGTAAGGGCGAGCCCGCCCTCGGCCAGCGCAAGCGGCGCGCCGACACGGCTCAGCGACACAACCGCGAGGCCCATGGCGATGAGCGCCATGCCAAATCCGATCAAGGCCTTCGCGCCGAAGCGGGCGCTCCAACGCCCGGTCTTGTGCGAAAGCGCGACAAAGATCACGGACATGGGCAGAAGCGCGAACCCCGCTTCGCCCACCGTCAGGATGCCGAAGCGTTGCCAGACGAGCGGCACGAGAAACAAGAGACCATACATGCCGAAGGTCATGGCGGCCGCGACCCCCACAGCATTGGTCAACGCACCCTCGCGCAGGAGCGTGAGCGGCACCATGGCGGCGGCACCCGCGCGGCGCTCGACAATAAAAAGACCGAGGGATGCGGCCACCCCGGCCAGGATCGCCACGGCGGCGTGGGTGGGCGCGGCCGCGGCGTAGGTGAAGGCGCCGAGCGCACAGGTTGCCCAGGCCTGTCCAGCGAGATCGAGATGGCGGCCGGCCGGGGCTTGCGATTCGGGCAGGGAGTGCGCCGCCCACACGGCGACAAACCCAAGCGGCACGGTCACAAGAAAGATGCCGCGCCAACCCGTGAGCGCCACCAGGAAGCCGCCCAGAGGCGGGCCGATCACAAACGCCGCCCCATTCATGCCGGCCCACACGCCGATGGCGTGGGCGCGCCGGGCAGGCTCGTGCCACAGCACGCGCACGAGCGCGAGTGTCGCCGGGAGAATGAGCGCCGCCCCGACCCCGGAGATGACGCGGCCCAGGATCAGCACCCCCATGCTGGGCGCGAGCCCCGCCACCGCGCATCCGGCGGTGAAGACCCCGAGGCCCCAGAGCGCGATGCGCCGCCGGCCGAGGAGATCGGCAAGCGTGCCACCGGACAGCAGCAAGGCCGCATACGCGAGATTGTAGGCGGCTACCACCCATTTCACCGTTGCGACCGGCGCGTGCAGCGCGACTCCGATGGCGCGCACGGCGAGGTTGACCACCGAGGTATCCACCTGGACCAGGAGAACGGCCAGACACAAGGCCCAAAGCCATCGCCGCTCCAGGCCGGGAGTCGACACGACCATCCCTGTCAGCATGTCCTCGCCGCCACCGCTGTCACGCATGCCCGCCTCCGAAAAGCCTGCAGACTAACCAGCGGGCCGCCGCTATGATACGGTGGCCACCGAAGTCACGCGGCGTCTTCAGGGGTACGGTTCTCTCATGTCCAATGCCTACAAAATGGCCGAGATCGCGCGCCTTGTAGGGGAGCCGGCGCGCGCCCACATGCTGCTCGCGCTGGGCGACGGACGCGCCCTGCCAGCCGGGGAGCTGGCGGCATGCGCCAATGTCACCGCGCAGACCGCGAGCGGCCATCTGGCGCTGCTCGAGCGCGCGGGCCTCGTCAGCGCCGTGCGCCAAGGCCGGCATCGCTACTTTCGCGTGGCCTCCCCCGAGGTGGCAGCACTCCTCGAAGCGACACTGATCGTTGCAAGCGGCATCCGTCCCGGGCAACTTTGCCCGACACGCGTCGATCCGCTGCTGGCCGCCGGACGCACCTGCTACAACCATCTCGCCGGACGCCTCGGGGTCGCGCTCTGCGAGGCCTTGGGCGCGGCGGGCCATGTGATCGTGGGCGAGGACGGCGCGCACCTGACGGAAAGCGGGCTTACCGTCCTTGCGCATTGGGGTCTCGATGTCACCCCTCTGCGCCGTCACCCGTACACACGCACTTGCATCGATTGGAGCGAGAGACGACCGCACCTAGGGGGACCCGTGGGCCGCGCCATCTACCGCGAGTGCCTGGCGCGCGGATGGGTCGCGCATCAACTGGACAGCCGCGCGGTGCGCGTCACCTCCGAGGGGTACAAGGGATTGGCGCGGGTGTTTGGGCTTGCGCTCCCCGCGATGCCTGGGCGTGGTGAGCCGCCGACCGCCCGGTGACTGGCGGAGCCGCGTTGCCTCTAGCGCCCACTGCCGGCCGAAACCTTGATCGAGGAGCCGCGTGGTATGGGAACCCACTACCGGGCGAGCAACCGACAAAGGCTCGAGGATCCATAAGGGCGTGGCCCGCTCACCACTGAGGTCGCTGCGATAAGCTTATTAAGGGCCCCTGGAGTTATCCGCCCGCACGCAACCTCCGCCAACCGCTTGGCAGCGGATGGATCATCATCGCGATGGAGATACCATAGCGGTTGTCGTGAATAAAAATACTGTTCGACAGTGACGCATTTGCTAAATTACTCGAGCGCGACGTTTTGCCAGACGCCGGAGCGTAAAAAGCTTACACAAACGAGCGTCGCTCACCTGTACTCGATACAGATCGCTATTCCCGCAGCGACCTCCTCCATCAGCGGCCCGGGAAGCTGCCCTAGCTTCTTGACCAAGCGGGCTTGATCGACGGAGCGGACCTGGAACGTATCGGCCGCAGATTTCTTTGCAAGGCCGTTCTGCTCGTCGGGCTCAAGGCAGATCATCCACGGGTAGCCGGCATAGGCCAGTTTCCAGTCCGTAATGGGAACGATGATCTTCAGGGGCAGTTTGCCAATGCTATTGGAACTTACGACAACGGCGGGCCGGGTTTTCTTGATCTCCTGACCAATGGTTGGATCGAGATTCACCAGCCACAGTTCTCCACGCTTAATCATCGACCGTCGCGTCAAGTTCAGTGAAAACAGTCAGCTCCTTGTCCGTCCCGTATTCGTGCACGGCGTGTTCGGCCGCTTCTTCGAGCAGTTTTCGCCGATCTTCCAATGGCAGCGCGACGACCTTCTTGGCGTTGGTCATGGCACCCTCATTACCATTCAGCGACACCAGGCCGGGAATCAATTCCTCGGCTCGCTCACGGGAAATAATCCCCTCCGCCATCGCTCGCAGCACGAGCTGTTTAAAGCGCAACGGCTGTTCCGGGGCGATCTGCTTTCCGGGCTCGCGTTTATGCCAGTTACGTTTGCGAAAACCTACAACAGTGTTCTTGTACCAGCTCGGTGTAATAATCCCGAGATCTTTGGCGCGCCGCAACCACGCCTGCATACTTAAGCCGTATTTGTGTTTTAGCAGCAGCAACTCATCGAACTCGATGCGGCTTCGCGAACGGCCAAGCTCTTTGTATGCGGCCTCATCCGGCACCAAGAAGGCCGCCGCAAAGCGATGAGCAATGTCTTCGTCTTCCTTTGCTTGTTTTTGCCTTATCGCCAAGTGTCCGAGCTCATGGGCGAGATTAAGGCGCTGACGGTCTCCGGGCATGGCGGCGTTGGTAACGAGTATGGGGATCGTGCGCTGGTCGTCGCCGACAACCGTCGCCCAAGCGGCGTTGCCGTCGAAGCGCTCATCGGCATCGAGCGCCAATACCGCGACTGCGTGATCTTCGAGCGTTTCGGCCAGATTCTCGATCGGATCTAGACCGATTTTCCAATCCTCTCTCAATTCTTTGGCAATTTTCTCGGCATCAATTACGGAGTTCGCTTGTCGGGGTTCTGGAATGCCGACCATCCCGCGCCGCTCGGGGTTTTCGTCGGCGGGAAACAGGGCCGCTAGCCCGCAAAAGTGTTCGAGATGATCCGTGATCTGCACTTTCAGCCGGCCGACCTCGGCCTTGGGTAAGCGACTGTGCTTGCGGTAGGCAATGAGCTCTACCTTGACCTTTGATTCCCGCATGAAATAGCTTGTCTTGACGCCCAGCGCATCGGCCAGGCGCACGAGCGCTTCCGGGCCGGGAACGCTTTGGCCCGTTTCATACTTGGAAATGGCCTGCTTCGTGAGGAAGTGGTCCATCTTGGCTACCAGCGCATCCATGGACAAGCCTGCACCGAGCCTCGCTTGTTTCAGCCGTTCGCCTATCATTCGGCCTCCGGGAGACTGACAGAGAGGAGTAACTGGGGGGAAGAGATCAGGTGTGGACAGAATAATATTATAGTTCCGTTTCGTCAACCTGTGGTCGAGGCAGCCCAGGCGGCAAAGAACGCGCCAGCCGGCGATACATGGGCATTGTGACCGTCCGCTGCACAAGGGCCACCCGAACCACATGCAGCCCATGGGGCTATATTTCGCAGCCCTAAGGCACACTAAACTGCCATTTCCATGGGCGCAAGGCCGTAAAATGGCGTTTTGGCGTGCGGGAAAAGCAAAACGCAGGGTTCCGCGCCTCGATCGGGTCGCTTCTGGAGCGAGAGACGACCGCACCTAGGGGGACCCGTGGGCCGCGCCATCTACCGCGAGTGCCTGGCGCGCGGATGGGTCGCGCATCAACTGGACAGCCGCGCGGTGCGCGTCACCCCCGAGGGGTACAAGGGATTGGCGCGGGTGTTTGGGCTTGCGCTCCCCGCGATGCCTTTGGTCAACACACGCAACACGTGGCGCCGCGCCTAGATTGGCGCCAAGGGCGCGGGCGAAAAGGGGCGGACGCT
>JAKBUS010000067.1 GCA_021841585.1 Pseudomonadota bacterium
TTTACGTTGCTCTTCGAGGCCCTGATCCTCGCCTTTTGCCGGGAGATGCCCTTTCGAGCCGTGGCGCGCTTGACCGGGGTGAGTCTTCATCGGGTCATGAGTCTGTGCGAACGGTACGTGGACCTGGTCGTGGCCCGGCAGGATCTCTCGGAGGTCCGGGAACTCGCCATCGACGAGACCTCCAAAGCCCGCGGGCATGATTACGTGACGATCGCGGCCGATGCCTCCCGCCGGGCCGTCATCGCCGTGACCGGGGAACGTGATGCGCGGGCCGTCGAACGCCTGGCTCAAGAAATCCAGGCTCATGGCGGCGATCCTCTGGCCATCACGTCGGTCTCGAGCGACATGTCGCCTGCGTTTATCAAAGGGGTAGCGAGCTATCTCCCCCAACGCCCAGGTCACCTTCGACAAGTTCCATGTCATTGCCCATGCCTCCCATGCGCTTGACCTCACGCGACGGGCCGAGCAGAAGCGTGATCCGGCCCTGCAGGGCATGCGCTGGACACTGCTCAAGGATTCCCGCCGCCTCAACGCCACGGCCCGCGCCGATCTCGATTCGCTGATCGGTGAGATCACGACCAAACGCACCGCCCGGGCCTGGATGTACCGCGAGCAGTTGCGCGAGATCCTGAACCGCAAACAGGTGAATGTCGTGCGCGCGATGCTCCAGCAATGGTACACGAACGTCGCCCGCTCCAAGGTCGAACCCATGAAGGCCGTCGCCCGCCTCGTGCGCGCGCACTTGGAAGGCATCATCGCCTGGGCGCAGACGCGGGCCACCAATGGCTTTATCGAAGCCCTGAATGGCCTCTTCCAGGCGGCCAAACGCAAGGCTCGTGGCTATGGCCGCTTCTCGACCATCCGCACGGTGATCTTCCTCATTGCCGGGAAGCTCGACTTCTCGCAGATCAACCCGCATATGGCGGCTCAACCCACATGAAATTCGACAGAGCCTTTATAAAAGGATGGCGCGATGTACCCTCGCATGAGTTCGCGCCGCGCCCCCGCTATCGGCGTATCGGAACCTGCAGTGGATTTGGGTGCAATTCGGATCATCGACCCTGGAGACCATCAGAAAGCCCAGTAGCAGGACCGTCGGAAGGATCAACGCGAGGCCGATGAAACGGCTGCCAAGATCAAGCCCGCCAAGCTGTAATGGCTTGTCGGCCCGATCCGCGAAGGAGGCGCCGATGGGCCGCGTCAGTGTATAAGCGATCGAAAAAGCGGCAATTTCATTTAACCCCACGACGTGCATTGCTTGCGCCTCATCATGCGCACATGATGCCCCACGGTCGATAGCTCGGGCTTGGCCAAAAGGCTCGCGCCATGAACGCATTATGTTTTTTGCGCACAATCGGCCATGGCGCGCTCTTCGTAATACTTATGTGCGTTGCAAATGCCCTCGCGGATCGCGTTTCGCAGGGTCTTGGGCCCCTCGACCCTGACCTGATCCCCAAAGGCCTGCAACCACCAGCGAAGCTGTGGGGTATCTCGCACTGTCGCCACGATCCTCATCCAGCCGTCGGCCGCCTGACTTACGACCTGATCCCTGGCCAATGGGGTTTCAAGCAGATGGTCTCCCGTTTCCGAGCGAAAAAGCGCAGTGAGCTTTATCTCCTCGCCATGCCCGAAATGCGCAGCGCCGCTTCCTACATATGCATCGAGGTCAAAATCCCGAGGGCATGAGGAAGGCTCCTCGCGCAGAGTAGCCGACTGAATGCGATGCACGGCCAGCAGCATGATATCCAAGTATTGAAACAGGGTGCACACGAGGTAGGTGACGAGCCCGCGCTGAATGAGGCCCAAGGGGTGCACGGTGTACGACACGGCGTGCGGCGCGCCCCGTTTCTGGTAAAGCACCTCGGCCTGCCGACCATGGAGGAGCGCTTCATAGACGGTATGCGGGACCTCCGCGGAAACCGCCGGTGGCATCAAGGGCTGGGTGGGCGGAATTACACGCACCTTGTCTGTCCATGAACGCTTGCCGGGGGTCTTTGGCGGCACGGCAAGGCATGACCTGGCCTCATCGAAGTAGGGCCTCAGTTCCGTCAGCAGGGACCCAGGCAACAGGGTCGGCAGGAAAGTCTCGATCAGGGCGAAGGAAAGCGCCTCCGTCGGGGTAAGTCCTGGCACGGTCAATTGCGGTGCGCGCTCTGGCCAAAACCATTCATACGGCTTCTTATGCTCGTGGGCGCGCAAAGGAAAATGGCCCGAGAGGTTCATGAGGTCGCGTTCAATCGTGCGCACGCTGACGTTAAAGCTCTCCGCTGCAAGTCTTTCGTGCAGAAGGCTCGCGGTGATGGTGCGCGGTCCGCGCGGCACAAGACGCAAAATATGCCACTGTCTACGCAAGGTGTCGGGCGCGGTGTGCGCCTTGGCCCTTCCAGGCTGTCGGGACTTTGCGGGTGGTTTCGTGCTCATGCTGTGGTTGTCATTTTTGCGCGAGTGTAACCTGGGTTGTCCTATGGCACCAGCGGTCGGAGCGCTTCAACGCGTAAGCGTATCGCCCAGATAGCGGTTTTTTGCAATCCAGAGGCTCGGCTGCGTGACGAGAATAAGTTTCTTGTCGCTCACGACTCGCCAGGAAAAGCCTTGCAAGCGTGGGTCGTTGGGCTTTACGCACACAAACCGCCGATTGCGCTCACGATAGACCCCATCAAGCTCAGTATGGCCGTGCAGGTAATAGCGGTCATGACCGAAATTCTGGATGGTGACGACCTTCGTCCTTTGCGCTTCATGGAGGCGCCAAGTGCCCACCAATGTGGGCGCGCAGCCGGCCAGCGTGGCGCCGACGCACGCCAAACCCGCCATTCGCACTGCTATCTTCATGGTTCCTCCCGCGTGACTCGCTCTTTTCCGGATGCTCATCAGTGATGTCCCTGCGAGGCGTCGTCTTGCGTCTGGATCATGGCCTGCAGGGCGTCCATCCCGGAGGCCTCCGCCTTCTGCTGGCTTGCCGCCGTGGTCGATGCCGAGGCGCGGCCAAGCACATAGCTCATAGGCCTAAAGCCTTGAAGGGTCCTGGCTGGCGGCAAAAGGCGGCCATAGGCCAGCCGCTGCTGCACGCGAACGATCCGCATGCGGCCAACATAAGTCCGGGCATGACCCAGGGATTGGTGCGTGTCGGGGTTGGGAATGGCAGCGCCCTCGCGCATCACCGCGTAAACCTGCCCCACCCGGACGACGCCGCGTCCCGCGCCGATCACGTACTCGGCCCCGTGTTTGGCGAGAATGCGGATAGGGAAGAGGTAATGCATCACCGACTGCCCGATGCGTTGACTGATGCGTGCCAGGGCCCCATCGAGGACGGCCGTGGCGCTGGGCGCGCCGCCAAAGGGCATAAACCGTGAAAACCGCGCGCGCCCGCCTCCGGACCATACGACCTGATGCGTCGGCACATTGACAAGCTTGTATGTGGCTTGCATCACCCCTTGGGCCGTCACGTACACGTGATGTCCCGTCAAGGCCGGCCGGCGAATGAGGTCATAATGCAAATGCTGGACGGCGCCCACTAGCACATAATTAGCTACAAGGGTTTGTCCGAGCAGGGCGTAGTCCCGTGCCGGCGTTTTTCCCGCACGAATCCGCCGCATCTCCGCCTTGAGCTCCGGCGTCGGCCGCTGATTCAAGACCGTGAAATCGTGGGATCCGATGAGAACATTCTGCAGGCGGTCGGTCAGGTCCGAGGCGACACCCTGAGCCGAAACCGCGGTCCCGAACACCGAAAACGTCTTTTTTCGCGTCTTGGGCAAAAACACCACGATCCGCACCCGTTTCTCATCGGCAGAGCGCGCGAATTTTGCGACGGTCACTTGAAGCCGCGCGGTCCACACCTCAGCCTTTGCGCGCCTATCCTTGTCGAAAAGGCGTCCGAGCCCACCTAGGAATGAGGGGCTGCTGTGGCGATAATTCTGAACGACGAAACCCGTCACCACGCCGCGCGTGGCGGCTACCATGCGACTTATGTAGAGCTGAGAGGTGAGGTAGGTTCTGTTATTGCCGTCGCCAAGCGACAGGTGCGCTGCCTGGCTCAGGTGTTCATTGGCGATCACAACGCCGTCTACCTGGCGGACAGCGTTTGTCAGGCCGTTTAATATGGCCTGCTGGAGCGTCGGTCCTGTCCCGACGCTCGAGACCGTCACCCGCTGAATCGTGCCTGCCAATACGGCGGGACTTGAGGCACACAGGAACAATGCCACCAAAGCGCGACGGGTCATGCCGCTCCTCCCTTCTCGAGATTCAGGGAAAGGCGGGACACCGCGCCCCGCCTCTCGACTTGCGTTAAGACAGATTGCCTAAGGCGCTTGTCGCGCTCGCCGGCAGGCGAATGTCGTTCTTATGCGCGTAATTGACCAGATCCTTGGATGTCTTGACCAAACCGCCCACATAAGAGGGCGTGCTTTCCGCAAGGTACATGCCGGTGGCCAGCTTGTGCTTTACGGACAGGGCTTGTGTAAAGGACGCGCCCCGTATGGCGCCCTGCGCGGAGGTCATGAAGTTCTTGAGTTGGGGAACGACCTTCGTGAGGGCAAAGACACCGCCCGCATAGAACACAGTCCCTTCGAGAAACTGCTTGCGACTGGCCGTTGTGACCAGCCTTTTGTGCGCCATGTACGACCTTAGGCGCTTGTTGACGCTCCGTGAGGTCCGCGTCGCCGTCTGCAGGTTCTTTTTCGAAACGGTGGCGCCGCTCCCTATGGTCTTTATGACCGCGTTCACCTTGGCCGCCGCGCGCTTGTCGCCATAGGCTGTCGCGTAGTGCGATTGAGCCTCGAGTACCGACTTTTCACCAAGGAGGTATTCCCCGAGGATCTTCGATTGCAGCGCCATGGCCTGGGCGGGCGATGTGCCGCCGGATAATCCGCCTCCGATACTTGGCATACCCCATGCGAATGCAGCCGTCGACACCCCCGACATGCACAACCCCACCACCATAGAAACCGAACGCTTATTCAGCATTTCCTTACCCCTTTGTGAGAAAAATCGGACTGTATTGCCCTTTGTGCCAGGCGTAATTAGGTCACACCCTTGGCATCCATTTCCGAAACAAGCTTTTGTGCCGCCTTGCGGGCGGCCAGCCTTAAAGCATTTGTGCGCGCCACCGCCGCATTGGGCCCAAGTCCTGCGTACTGCACGGGGCCGATGGCCGCAACGGTAATGGGAAAGAGACCGCTTAGGTTGTAGACCTTCGCGGTCACCTCGACGTAGACCCTCTTGAGACCGGTTGCCGGATCCACGCTCTGCAAGCCCACGTCCAGTGTTCCATAGGCTAGGTAGGGCACATGGACTTGCTGCGCGGCCTGCGCGGCATTGGCAAGCGTAGTCTGTGAGATGTCGTTGCCCCGGCCAAACTCGTTCTCAAACGCCGACACGTTCAGTAAGTTGTGCGTCCGTGCCGCGATGAATTTAGCGTCCACCACCTGGTAGCCTGCCTGGGACAGGATGTTCGACACCACGTCATTGATCGTGCCAGACCGTCTGACTCGGTAAAGTGTCACGTTGGCGCGGCGCGTCACCTCGCTAGACCCATGTATCGTTGCTGTCACATGGACTGCAGAGCTGTAGGCATCGTGCCGCCCGCTTTGACTTGCCGCGTGGCTCGCCCGGTCGCTATGATGGCTCGAGGCGTAACCTTGTTGGGTCTGTGTCTGCGCGGCCATATCGATGCCGTTCACGTGATGATTGGTGCTAGAATAACTTTGGCTGTGAACTGCCGCGCTGGAGGTAGCAGAGGCCCGCAGCCTTCGATTTACGCTCATGCGAGCGGTGCGATTGGCGCCGAACGATGTGACGCTACTTTGCTGGCGGGCGACGAAAATGAAGGTAATATAGGCGCGCTGCGCCCGTGAGGTGTTGGCGACTGCACTATTGGCCTGCAGCGCGTCGCCGATCGCGTACTTGTTTAGGTTCGCGCTGATGACGAGCGTATAGGTATGCGTCTTTTTGTCGCGTAACGATGTCACCGTCTCTGTAGATAAGATAAAGCGACTCAGGTGATTAATTATGCGGGGCCGCAGCGCCGAATAATTTCGTTCCTCCGCCCCGTTGGTGTTGGCGATGTACCGGTCGAGGGCATTGATCTCGGCCTTTCTCAGGGCCGTGGCCCGCACCTTGGCATCCACTCCGCTCCACCCACCATAGGGAATATGCGCGATGCCTTTTTCCTTGAGGACCCCCGCCAGGCTGGCCACGGACAAGAGACACAACAACGGAACAATCGCCCACCTTCTTATCGACATAGATGCACCACCTTGTTTACAGCGCTCAATTGACGAAAGTCCCGGCCGCGCCCCATGTGCACGCGGGCCCAATGATGCGTGGGATGCGCGATGGCCAGACTCAGTTGATCAAGCAGATTGGACAGTGTCTCGGAGAACGCCGGCCAATTGCTGACCGTTTTCTGCGATGCCGGGACAATCTTTATTGCCGCTTGCTTGACCATGCCGTTCATGTACACGTGTCCAGAAAGCGGCTCGACGACGGCGACGTGCACAAAGGCGCCGTACAGCCATGAGGCGCCCCAGCTGCCCTGTCGATAAAGAATCTTTTTGAAGCCGGCAAGCGTTAAGCGCACGTCGTAATCAGGCTTTGGCAAAACGAGATTAAATGCCTCGCCGTTGGCAAATCGCAACGCGATGGCGTTGCCGATGGCCTCTCCGGCCATGTAGGGTAAAACGGGTACCCGGTTGCGCACTGACAGATCCGCCGAGAATTGGTCTGCCATGAAGGTCTTCATGCCTGCAAGATGGGCGGCCGGGATCACCGACTTGGCAAGGGGTCGGATGCTTACGTCTGTCACGCGAATGGTGTTGCCGTAGTGGGCCTGCAGATGGACTTTGCGAAGGCGTTTTACAAATTCCCGAAATATATTGGCCCGCAAGTGCCCCAAATACAGGGCGCGCACGAGGTTTTGTAAGGTGTCTTGAGTTGGCTTTTTTGTAAAAAGATCCACGTACTGAAACCCGAGCGGATAATCGGCCGTGACTTCCTTGGTTTTTTCGTTAAACAGTAGCGCCTGCGCCGAAAGCGTGACGACCACCTTATAAGCGGAGCCAATTTGCTCGGTGCTTACGTTTTCCCGCGTCAATACGAACGCCAGGGCAATGGGATAGTTCGAGTGAATTCGACCGAGGGACGCATCAGTCAAGCGGAATCCGTCGAATCGTTGCTTTAGGATGCGCTGGTTCAGTGCTCGATCAAGAAGTCGTTCCCCATTCTTGGTCTTGACATTGACTGCGTCGGTGTATGGGTAGGCGTTTGGGATGTTGTTAAAGGCGCCACTGTAGGCAAAGCCGGCAAACTGGATCACTGGACGCGCAATAGCTGCTCCGCCTGTAATCGTCAATAGGGCCAAAGACAGGACGATACGCGTCCCTGCCCGTCGCATCATGATGTACGCCACTTTAAAGTTTCCGCTGCTCGTTATTTTTATATGGTTCTTATACGTATACCCTACCGCCCCACATTTGCAGGTGGCACCCACGCTTTATTGAGGCGTAGACTCTTTGGCATATCGCCAACTCGTGACGAGGCCCGCGCATGGACGAAAACCTGTCTTTTTTATCGTGATATATTTAACGTGCCACATTCGCGCCGGCCATGATTCTGCAGTACCTAACGGGCCACTCCGCATGCTTGATGCGCATTGTCGCCGCGGCTCGCGTCAGTTTGTGTCGGAAGAGAAAAATGGCTCCTCAGTAAAATTCGTGGGTAAGCTTTGGCTCGGGAAGCTTGCCAAGCGCATGATATAACGCCATTTCTAGGATTTCCGGAGATCGGAAACCATAGGATTTTTCTGATGGTCAGTTTGGCTTTGTTGTTCAGGCCCTCAACCACGCCATTAGAGATGGCCTTTTTGGCCTTAAACCAGTTCAAGATAAGCGGTCTGTGGCGCCGGCACATGCGGGCGATCTTCTTCATGGGCTCGATGCGCGAACGCAACGCGGTCGTGCACCAGGTGTCCAAGAACTTGCCGGCCCAGGTGGGGGACTGGTAGGTCCAGAGCTGCTGGAAGTCTTCCTTCAGAAGATAAGCCCGAACGCTTTTGAGGTTATAGCGGAGCAACTCCTTCAATCGCCCCTTCTGATTGACCGTGAGATTCCCGACGCGCTTCAGGAGGCACCAGCGGGACTTCTTAAAGACCGGCTCCCGGCCGTTACGCGCAAGCGCCCGGGCCTCCTCGGCGCGCACGTCATCCAAGGCGTCATTTATCTTGGCGACGATATGGAAACGATCAAGGATGTGGACCGCCTGCGAACAGCGCTCTCGAATCACCCGGATGTAAGGTCGCCACATGTCAGAGCAGACGAACTCGATGCCGGCACACTTTTTTATCAGGACCGGTCGCTTACTTTCTCCGACGCCGAGGTTCGTGCGTGGTTTGAGGGGACTTTCGATCCGCTCATGGCGGAAGAGGGTGCGGTTCTTCTGATACCTGGGCACCGCTCCGAACTGGAAGACTTCCGGACCCGCTTGCGCGAATCGCTAGACCGTTTGCGCCACCAGTTAAGGGAGGCCGGGATCATCGAGGTGCAGCCCGAACAGGACCTGGTGGGCCTCTACGCAGGCGGTGAGATCCGGGGCTTTGCCGATCTGGTTCTTAAAAATGGGTCGGGAGAGCGTGCGATCGTCGACATGAAATGGTCCGGCGCCCAAAAATACCCAGCCAAGCTCAAAGACAACCGTCATCTGCAATTGGCGATCTATGGGGAAATGTTGCGCCAGGAGGACGGCGCTTGGCCGGCTGTGGCCTACTACGTGCTCAAGAGCGGACAGTTGTTTTCGACCGACGTACGATTCTTCCCCTCCGCCCATACGGTGTTTCCGTCAACGGCGGAACGAACGCCAGATCTCTGGCAGCGATTTATCGCAACTTGGAAGTGGCGCGAGCGGCAAATCGCGGCGGGGCGATTCGAGGTGGTGCTTGACGGCATTCCCGAAGACGCCGAATCCGTGGTTCCCGAGGAGGGCTTGCCGATCGAGGTGCTCCCCGCGGAGTACAACGATTACCTGGCGCTGGCCGGATGGGAGACGTGAGCGTGCTTGGCAAACTGACCTTCATCAGCGCGGGCGCCGGTAGCGGGAAGACCCATCGTCTCACCCAGATCCTCCACGAGCAGTTGTTATCGGGTGGGGTGCGCCCGTCGGGGGTTATTGCCACCACCTTCACCAAGAAGGCGGCCACCGAACTGCGCGAACGGGTTCGGTCCCATCTGCTGAGCCAGGGGGCCTCGTCCTTGGCCCATGCCATGGGGCAGGCGCGCATCGGTACGGTCAACAGTGTCTGCGGCAGTTTACTGGGACGGTTTGCGTTCGAAGCGGGACTGGCGACCGAGCAGCAGGTGCTGGAAGAGGATCAGGCGGCAATCATTATCGGCTATTCCCTGCCAGCGACCGACAGCCACTTCAAGTACCTCATGTCGGCGGGGCTTCGCGACAACATTTCGTTTCGCAAAATCCTTTTTGTCAACAGCGCCAGTTCGGCAACAGCGACAGGGGGCTCCCCAGCACAGGAATTGGAGCAGCGTCTGTTTCGGGTGCTTCGTCCAGAGCTTAAGGAGCGCGGCATCGCCGAACTCGTGTTTCAGCCTGCGGACACCTTTTTCCGTGGTGTTGGCGACCAAGGCAATCTTGCCGCACGCGAGCACCTTGCGCCGGACTTGGAAGCGGTTTACGCCTAGGGATAGACTGGACTCCGCCACACGCGCGGGTGTGGGAGCGAAGGCATTAAAGATGCCGCGCGCCATTTTGGGAGAGTTAACGAATCAATGGCCACTCAACCCCGGCAACCGCAAGGTAATCGTGTTCACGGCCTTCGCGGATACCGCCCGTTATCTCTATGACCAACTTGCCCCTTGGGTGAAGACAGCTCACGGTATTGATGCGGCACTGGTTACCGGAACCGGCGGCAGCCGGACCACGCTCGACGGTCTGCATAGGGATCTTTCGTCGATCCTTACTGTGTTTGGGGGACATTCTGCGGAAGGCGGTATGCCAACGCCCAGCACGCCAAGCGCCTCCGGGGCTGGCGACGAATAACCGATTGGCCAAATATGCGTAATAGGGTAATGTAGACTTCAGGGAGAAGCGCGTCCCGCACTGTCCGCTGAGCGTGATCAAGGCCTTGATTGCCGCGGACAAGGTCCGCGCCACCGCGAGCGCCTTTCAGGGCGCGCGGGGCCTCGGTATTTTAGATTTGGCTGGTATGTGTGCCGTGGTCACGGCGCTGACACCCGCGGATTTCACTAAGAGCATGACGACCCACGCGGACCACAGGATTTGGCAAGACGTCTATCGACCCAGGACACCGGCGGGGGACGTGTACTTGAAACTCACAGTGATCAACGATGTGTTGATCGTATCGTTCAAGGAGCTATGACGATGAAATGTCCCGTATGCGGCGGCGCGGAGCTGATCCCCGATACGCGCGACCTGCCCTACACCTACAAGGGGGAGGCGACGACTATTCCGGCGGTGACGGGCGAGTTCTGTCCGGCGTGCGGCGAGGCTATTCTGGACCGCTACCAGGGTGACCGCTATAGCGCCTTGTTGGGACAATTCCAGCGCGAGGTGAACGCGGCCTTCGTTGACCCGAAGTACATTGCGATGGTGCGCAAAAAGCTCGATCTGGATCAGCGTGAGGCCGCCGAGATCTTTGGGGGCGGCGCCAATGCCTTCTCGCGTTATGAAAATGGCAAGACCAAGCCGCCGTTGGCGCTGGTGCAACTCTTGAAGGTGCTCGAGAATCATCCCGACCTCCTAAACGAGATCCGGTCCCGACCAGGCTAGAGCCGCGCAATCTGGTCAGTGTGCTCACCGCGCGTCAAGGGCTCGAGGTAGTGCGGCTGATTGTTCTCCACGCCGAACGGCAATCGATATCGCTGTCCGAAAGGGGGCGGTACCGCGGACGCTGGGGCTGTTGAGGAATGGGCGGCAATAAACAGTCGTGCCAACGGCCGATGTGGTGCCAGCCCAGGCGGGAAAGGGTGACGGATTGGGCCGGGGCGAGACCGCGTAAGGTGAAGCTATATCAGGCAGGCGGCGGCATGGCCTCAAGCGGGGTCGCGACCTCAAGAAGGGCGGCATACGGGCTGCCCGGGTGGCAACCATGCATCTCGTCAGGAGAGATCACCAACGAACGGCTTTGGATATGGGGCGTTATCATGGGTATATCGTGGCACGAGCCCCTAGAATGCAACCTTATAAGGATCTGCGCCGCGACTCAGTTTTTGTAGGCCGCCCGCGGCCGCGCTTGACCGGAGCGAGAGACACACCGATATGAGGCGTCGCGCACCGGAATTCCTTGAGCCACGCCTCAACATCATCCATATCCCAGATTCGCGATCGGGACACCCCGGTACCTGAATATAAGGCGGAGCCGTGACACCTGCCTGAATACGCTTCTGGAGACGATCAACGCTGATCCCCAAAAGTCTTGCCACATCTTGATCGCTGCCGCGCCGCATAATGAGCATCTGCCTGCCATTAAGGTATGTGACGATTGTGCAGGGTGAAACAGGTTACGAGTGGGCGAATAGCGCCCTCTAAAGGCGGTCATTCGCACCGGGCGCGGAATCACCGGAGCCGTTTGACCAGGTCTTCGGCCCGCAAGTGGGTGTAGCGCTTCAACATCTGGAGGGTCTTGTGTCCCGTAATGGCCGCCACCTCCATAGGGTTCAATCCCTGCTCAAAGAGCCGACTGGTGGCCTCATGGCGGAGATCGTGGAAGGTGAGGCCCGTAATGCCGGCCGCCTTACAGACCCGCTTAAAGGCCTGCGACAGGGATTCCGGATGGATACCCCACACACGACCGTCCAGGCGGCGCGGCAGGGCATCGAGGACGGCCAGCGCGGCCGTGGAGAGCGGTACGCGCCTTGGGGTGCCGTTCTTGGTCTCCGGTGTGAACGACCACGAAGATCCGCGTCTTTCTGGATCATGCACGCGCAAAGAACCCCGGAATCCGTCATTCCCTCGCGATAAGCCCTCTCGATGACGAAGGCCATCGTTTGCGGTGCAAGACGACGACCTTGGGTAGCCAAGGAGCCGATGTCAAAACGGGCGGGTCTTGGCTGGACGCATACGTTCCGGGGTGTGACAGGCGGGTAGAGGTGCGGTAAAAAGACCGCTATCTGAGAGAGCAGGCGCAGCCCCGATTCGAACTTGGCGGTGAGAACCCGGGACTGCGCCCCCCTTGGCTTCAAGAGCAGGGGAAGTGTGCCATTTTTTTGGCAAAAGTGTCCAGCGCTCTCAAGTTTTCGAGAGCCCCCGTTGGAGCTTATTGCCCGATTCTTCGTGTGCGCCCACTGCCGTGGCCTGGCCACGGTCTGCAGCCTTTGCGACCGGGGCCAGCGCTATTGCAGCCGCCGCTGCTCGCACACGGCCCGCCGCAGGAAACAAAGGGAGGCGGGCCGCCGGTATCAGCAAAGCCGCC
>JAKBUS010000008.1 GCA_021841585.1 Pseudomonadota bacterium
GCCGGGCCTGACACCCAAGGCCCTCATGACCCCCTCCGGATCGGGCCACAGGGCCTGCCACCAGTCGGGATCAGGCATGACCGTGGCCGGGAAAAACGCCGCTTGCTCTTTCGTATCCATCCCTGTTCCTTCCGTACTGTACTATTCCATATCCTTGCGCATCTGCTGGTATTCCTCGCGGGTGATCTCGCCCCGGGCATAACGCCGATCCAGGGCTTCCCGGGGAGTTTCTCCCGCCCCGGGTGTTTTGTGCGAACCACCGCACATGGGGCCACCGCCCATGCCACCACGCATCACGAAAACGATGAAAACCAACATCAGCACCAGAAACAACAAAGGAAAAATCATCATCCAGGGCGTCCAGCCCCACCCGCCATTGATCCACATGAGTTGGCCCTCCTTTCGGTCATGGAAACGCTTTCTTTGCTAATACCTTCCGCTATCCTGAGTGCTGGCCAATGAGTCATGCGCGGCCACCCAAAGCTGCAACGATTGCAGGATCGCCAACAACTCCGGATCGGGGAGGCAATAGTAAATAAAGGCTCCCCGGCGCTCTGCGCGGACGAGGCCCGCCTCGCGCAAAATACGCAGATGAAAGGACACGTTGGTTTGGGGCAGATCGGTGGCATGAATGATGTCGGTCACCGGCCGACATTCCGTCCCCAATGCGCAGAGGATGCGCAGCCGGCTGGGCTCAGCCAGGGCCTTGAAGACGGGTTCCAAGAGGGCGGCGGGACAGGATTTCCAATCCATGGCGGTGACCCCCTTGATATAAACCGCGCTACATATGTATGTGTGCTCATACTACGCGTGACCCATGGATTTTGTCAACAGATTTCGATGGGTTGTTTTTATTGTCACGTATCGTTATCTCCTGGGCAAAGCACAGAGCGAAAGGTCCGTGGATCGGCGCGGTTCTTTGCGTCAAGTTGACACCATACTACGTCCCGGGACTAAAGGCGGTAGGTTCGCCCCCTACCCAAGAGCAAGGGGCGAAATCCCGGATCGTGTCGTACTAGGCCCGTTGCTCATCCCGATAGGGCGGATCATTGTCCCGCTTGCGAAGGCGCTCACAAAGAGCACCTGCCACCGTCCAAGGGGATGCGAAAGGTCGTCGTCTAGGGTAGAGAACCTGCGTGATATTCCTGGGCTTCGTAAAATGCTGGGACTCGTCAAATTCTACGATACTATTTTGGGCTGGCAGAAAGGAATCGACCGGAGGTAGGTGTTTTGCCCGAATGAACTGCGTGAACCCCCGGTGCTTTTGTAACGCCTCGAAGGTGAGCGCCAAGCCCTCGTGCTCTTTGACGTCTTTGAAGGTCACGCAGACGGCAAGGGAAGCCTAGCGTCTCGTTAACAACGACATCCCCAAATAGCGACGTGAGCAGACGCTTGATGTTGTCTTTGCATTTAGGGCAACGCTCGTTGTGCCTCAAACTTGTGACTCGTGTAACCTCGGTCGCTTTTTAAGGCTTGAGGCGTGCAAAATGTCCCGGGGTGTTTTGGGGTGACCGAGGGAACGGTGTCTGTTGGAACTTGAGACAGTCCCGATGTAGGAAAGGCCGGCAATCCTCTGATATCGCGGGACGTTTTTACACTTTTCACAATAAAGAAGGGCCGACCTTATGCATCGTATTCTATTCGAAATTATTGCCATTGCGAAGCATCTCCACGCCATGCGCAACGATTCTAAGATGTATCGCCCTAAGCCGTGCCCGGATTGCGGCTTTGGTAAGCCCTGGGGGCACCGTTGTGACTTTTGCAAGGCGGATGGCGTTGCGGGGATTGCCGGGACACCCGTTCACGGCGGCCGCTGTGCATTGCGCCACGACGCTGGTTCAACTGGTCGTCAGGGCGCGGTGCTGTTGTGGGTGGCTCTCGGGGCGTTCGCACAAGCCGCAGGGCCTATGGCCGATGTCCTTGCAGGGGGCGGGGCCACCTGCAAGGACCCTACGCCTCCCGTAGATTACGCGGCCTCGCTTCCGTGACGCGCAGCGTTCGTTGATCCTTGCTACGGGCACAAGGGAATATAACCGCAGCTCCCTGCGTCTCTTTGCATTGGATCACCCTTGTGAGCAAGACGTCGATCCGAGCGTGGCGACGCCCACAAAGAAGGCGGTCAAGCCAACTTTGTCATCGGTCAGCGGGGCGGGGCCCTGGACATTACGGATCCTCATTAAGGGTATACGGTAATGGAAAAGGTCGGTGTGCGGTTGTTGTGGGTTAGCCTCTTGGTAATGCTCGGTCCGGTGGGATTAGCTCAGGCGCGCCTGTTGTCACCGGATCAGGCGTTTGGCTTTACCGCCGTGCTGGCGCCGCATCACCGTATCGATGTCCGCTGGCGGGTGGCGCCGGGGTATCACCTCTATCGCCGCCACGTGCATGTGAAGATTGGCCCGGCGCCGGTGACTTTGGGATCTTATCAGCTGCCGCGGGGACAACGGCTCGTACTCCCAGGACTGGGGAGCATACCGGTCTATTTTCAGTCCGTTGCCTTGACCCTACCCTACCATCTGCAAGGCGCCCTACCGGCAGTGCTCGTCGTGACCAGTCGCTATCAGGGCTGCGCCAACACTGGGATCTGTTATCCGCCGATCACCACGACGGTGGCGCTGCGGCGGCCTGTGGGGCCGTCGACGGGCAGGGCCGCGCCCGCGGCGGCCTTAAAGCCGCCCGCAGTCGTAGCGGCAGCCCCCGCGCCGCGACCCGCTAAGGTGGTTACGAACCACGGATTCTACACCACCGTCTTGCAGGGCAATATCTGGCTGACCCTGGGATTATTTTTTGCGCTAGGTATTGGGCTGACCTTCACACCGTGTGTCTTTCCGATGATTCCGATCCTGTCGGCGCTGATCGTTGGCCAAGGCGACGGTGGCGATAATTCCCGACAGGCCCGCGGCCGCGCCTTTCGGTTGTCGCTCGCGTATATCAGCGGTATGGCCCTCACCTATACGGGGGCCGGGATCCTGGCGGCCTTGAGTGGCGCCTATCTGGCGGCGTTCTTCCAGAATCCGTGGGTGTTAGGACTTTTTAGCGGCGTGTTCGTGCTGCTGTCGTTGTCGATGTTTGGTTTCTACGACCTGCAGTTTCCCGCGGTCATCCGCGACCGGTTTCTCGCCGTCGGCCGCGGCGGGCACCTGGTCGGCAGTTTCGTCATGGGGGCTTTGGCGGTGCTGATTGTGAGCCCCTGCATTGCGGCGCCATTGGCCGGCGCGCTTTTGTATATCTCCCAGACCGGTAACGTCGTCTTGGGGGGCAGTGCGCTGCTCGCGCTAAGCCTGGGCATGGGGTTGCCGCTCTTGATTATCGGCACGTCGGCCGGGCACCTGCTGCCACGCGCCGGGCGTTGGATGGATACCGTCAAGGCGGTCTTTGGGGTCTTGCTCCTCGGGGTCGCCATTTTGCTCCTCTCGCGCATCATCCCTGGACCGGCGACGCTCGCCTTGTGGGCGCTGTTAGCGTTGGTGGTGGCGGTGTACATCGGCGCCTTTGATTCGGTGGCGCCGGGGGTGTCGGGATGGCGACGACTGGGGAAGGGTGTGGGGCTCGCGTTGTTTGCCTATGGGCTGGCGCTGGGATCCGGGGCGCTCCGGGGGGGCAGTAACGTCCTGGCGCCCTGGCCGTCCTCACCGCCTGCGATGGCCTATCCCTCCCGCCACCCCCCCGCGCCGGCATCGGCCTTTCGCACGGTGACCAACTGGTCGCAATTCCAGGCGGCGTTGACAGCCGCCCACGGCCGACCGGTGCTGGTGGATTTCTGGGCCACCTGGTGTCTCGATTGCAAGGCCATGGATGCTGTTACCTTCGCCAATCCGCATGTACAGAAAATGCTGGCGACCATGGCGCTGATCCGTGTCGATGTCACGAAAAATGACGCCGCCACGCATGCGGTCTTACACAAGTTTGGCCTCTTTGGCCCGCCCGCCATCCTGCTCTTCAATGCCGCGGGCCATCAGGTGGGGCGCTATCCGGGATACGAGGGACCGACAACCTTGCGGCGGCGGTTACAACGGGTGGACGGTGCGACATAGAGAGCTGGTTGGAAGTTCCCGATTGGTGCGTGTTCGACGGTGATTTGTCCACAGGGAGGATCGGCGGTGCCGGGCATATGCCGCTATTTCGCGGGTCAGTGGTAGATCCATCACGCTATAGAGGGAGGGAGCATGAAAAATAATCGTTATCCTGTCTTGTCGTATTATGCGATGGTGAGGCTCTTTTTGGCCGTAGGCCTCGTATTGAGTTCGGGACTTGCGTACGCGGCGACTCGACCACCACGCCTGGCGCCCAAGGCTCTCTATTCACAACTGGCCCATGCGGCCTGGTTCGCTAATGGCCATGGTTCAAAGATTATCTATGAATTTTTCGACCCCAATTGCCCCTATTGTAACCTTCTTTACCATATACTCCTGCCGCGGATAGTACCCAATCACCTGACTGTTCGCGAAGTGCCCGTCGGCTACCTCACACCGACCAGCATGGGGAAAGCGGCGGCGCTGTTGGAGGCAAAAAATCGCCTCCGGGCCTACATCTACAATGAAACCCATTATTCGTTTATGACCGGCGGAGGTCTAGCGCCGGTTGCGCCAAATGCGCGCACGCGTCGTGAAATAGGCAACAACCTTAAGCTTGTGGAGGCGGCCATTGGGTACCCCATTGTTCCGGTACTGGTATACCAGAACAATAATGGCAAGATCGTGGTTATGAATGCCGGCGTACCGACGGCGATAGAGTTGGCAAAAATATTTCCCACAATTAAAAGCCAATAACCTAGCGAGTCCTTTAGACTGGATCCAGGGCAGGATCAGGAAACGGGCGTTGTTGACCACAAGTGGCAGGTTCTTCTGGCGCTCGGGCTCTCATTGCCGGCCGAATGGCCGGTGCCACCAGATGAAGCGATCACGCCCGGCGAGCTTCCAGGCGCTCGCCCCAAAGCTCAAGAGCGCGACTCACCGCTCGCCGACAAAAACATTGTAGCGCATCTGGCTACCCGCCAAGCGGTGTGTAGCCCAGATAACGGTAACGGGGTAGTGCGGTGATGGGGCCAGGTACGCCCGCGCAGGAGCAGATCTTGCGATAACGCCGCCTGTGGATGACGCGTCGATGGGCTTTTACTGTGATCTCCAGCACCTCGCTGTCTTCGGTGCCGGGGAAGTCGGTGGTGTCCAACCCACGGCGCGGGCACCGGGGTGAGTCGATTCCGATCGTTTCCTCGTGCGCGGGTAAATGGGCTTGTAGGGTACGCCCGTGGCCGCGCGTGCCCGGTTGCCGACCCCGTGATCGGGGCGCTGGCCCATCCGGCGTGAGCCCCTTATGGTCCTGCGCGGAATTCTCGGACTTACGACCAAACACGCGCTTTTGTGGATAACCCCCGTGTTGTGGGGGCAGATCACGAGTCCTCGCCTGTGCGATCTTAAGCTCGCTCTGTAATGCCGTCTCGCGCAGGGCCGCTTGGGCCATGGCTTGTTGGTGCGCCGTCTTCCAGTTCCCCTGGACGCCAAGGCGCGGGCGTTTCACACGAGTTGGATATACTCTTGTTGGGTCAGCGTCACCCATTGCTGCGCAAATGGCGTGAGTTTCCTATCCGCGGGAGCGGGCTCTTTCTCGTGCGGCACAGTATCCATGCGCCAGACTGCAGCCTATACAGCCGTTTGTGTGCAGTGATCCTTGCGATACCTTGGGGGCCTACGGGTTTACCGAATGCGTACTTCTGCTTGCTAGGGGTATGCGCTAAGTCGTTGTTTTATGTGGTGGCTATGGGTGGACTCGAACCACCGACCTCAGCATTATGAGTGCCGCGCTCTAACCAGCTGAGCTACATAGCCGTGTCTTGAAGGTTGGGCATTTTGGAGGCGGACTTAAATGATGTCAAGAAAACCCGCCGCGCCGGACGCCCCCCCGAGCCATGTTCCATTAACGGCTCACGTTGAACCGGAAATGCACGACGTCGCCGTCATGCATCGCGTAATCGCGACCCTCCAATCTGAGCTTCCCGGCCTCGCGCGCCCCATGCTCGCCCCGTAACCGCACATAATCCTCGTAGCCTATGACCTCGGCGCGGATGAAGCCCTGCTCGAAGTCGGTGTGGATGACCCCCGCGGCCTGGGGGGCGAGGCTCCCTTGGCGTATCGTCCAGGCGCGAACCTCCTGGGGACCGGCGGTAAAGAAGGTCTCGAGGCCCAAGAGCGCGAAGGCCGCCCGCACGAGACGGTTAAGACCTGGCTCGTCTAGGCCGATCTCGGCCAGAAACGCCGGACGGTCTTCGTCGGCGAGCGCCACCAGCTCGGCCTCGAAGGCCGCACAGATGGCGAGCGCCTGGGCGCCCTCATCGCGGGCCCGGGAGGCGACCCGTTCCCACAACGGGTTCTTGATAAAACCGCCCTCCTTTACGTTCCCGACGTAGAGCACGGGCTTGGCCGTCAACAACGAGAACCCGCGGATCGTCAGCCGCTCGTCGTCGGTCAAAGGCAGCGCCCGGACCATGCCGCCCTCGTTCAAATGTTCGCGGATTCGCGTGAGCAGCTCACGGCGCTTGATGTCCTCCTTGTTGCCGACGCGCGCGCCTTTGCTTTCGCGGGCAAGCGCGCGGTCGACGCTCTCGAGATCGGCCAGTGCGAGTTCGGTATGGATCACGTCGATATCGGCCAACGGGTCGACACGGCCGGCCACGTGGACCACGTTCTCATCCTCGAAGCAACGCACGACCTCGATGATGGCATCGGTCTCGCGAATATGCGAAAGAAACTTGTTGCCAAGCCCCTCGCCCTGCGCGGCGCCCGCCACAAGCCCGGCGATGTCCACGAACTCCATGACCGCGGGCACGATGCGTTCGGGCTTCGCGATCTGAGCCAAGGCCTTGAGCCGGGGATCCGGGATCGCCACCACGCCCACGTTCGGCTCTATGGTGCAAAAGGGGTAGTTTTCCGCGGGGATGGCCGCCGCCGTCAACGCATTGAAGAGTGTCGATTTGCCGACATTGGGGAGGCCCACGATACCGCACTTAAGCCCCATGGGTCGTCTCTCCGTCTGTCGTATGCAAAAGATTCATGGCCCGCTGCGTATCCCCCTGCGCGATCAGGGGCAGGACATCGAGCCCCCGCGCGAGGCTCGCGCCTATGGCCTCGAATTCCGCCCGGGATGGGCGTCCAAGCACATGGGGGATAAGGTCGCGCCGCGGGGGCGGACGGCCGATGCCGATCCGCAGCCGCCAGAAATCCGCGCCGATACGGGCGATGATGTCGGTCAAGCCATTATGGCCGCCCGCGCCGCCGCCCTTCTTCAGACGCGCGATTCCGGGTGCGAGATCAAGCTCGTCATGCGCGACCAGCACCTGCGCCGGCGCCAAACGGTAATATCGACACACGGCACCGACCGTCGTCCCGCTCTCGTTCATGAAGGTCATAGGCTTGATAAGCCACAGATCCACCCCGCCGACCCGCGCCCGACATGCGGATGCCGACAGCTTGCCCTCGTGCCGCCACGAGGCTTGCGCATCCCGCGCCACCTGGTCGACGAACCAGAACCCGGCATTATGCCGGGTGTCATCGTACTCTGGTCCCGGATTCCCGAGCCCCACCAGGGCTGCCAGGGGCTCTCCCAAACTACTTCCCTTCGGCCTTGGGGGCCTGGGCCTCTGCGGCCGGCGTCGCGACCTGGGCCTCTGGGGCCGCCTCAGCCTCGGCCACCTCACGCACCACGGTTATGGTGACGATCGCCAGATCGTTACCATGCGCGAGATCCGTCAGGGTCACGCCCTCGGGCACCGTAAGGTTGCTCAGGTGGATGGACTCGCCAACACGCAGGTTACCGACATCGACCGTCAGGAACTCCGGCAGCTGGCTCGGCAGGCAGGACACGTCCACCTCGGTCATGAGATGCGCAACGAGGCCGCCCTGGAGCTTCACGCCGGGGGCCGTCTCCTGATTGATGAAATGCAGCGGTACCGGCAAATGCAGGCGCTCGGTGGCGCTCACCCGCTGCAGGTCCACATGCGCCACCCGCGGCTTGTAGGGATGCATGTGCAGGTCACGCAGGATCGCCTGATCGATGATCTTGCCGTCGACCTTGATCGACAGGATCGATGTGAAAAACGCCTCGTGGCGGGTCTGATGCCACAGCGGGTCATGCTCGAAGGACAGCATGACGGGGTCCTTGCCCGCCCCGTAGAGGATCCCCGGTACCTTGCCGGCGCGGCGCAGGCGGCGGCTCGCACCCGTACCCTTTGCGCTGCGCGTCTCGGCGTTCAGCTCGAATTTTCCACTCATGACCACTTCCTCGATAAGGGGGCCCCGCGACCAGGGCCCGCCGACGTCCCGCGGCCGGACTGATTAGTCCATAAAGAGCGAGCTCACGGAGTCTTCGTCCGCAATACGCCTTATGGTCTCCGCGAGCAGCTCAGCTACGCTCAGCTGCCGGATCTTCACGCAGGAACGGGCCTGCGCACTCAACGGTATGGTATCCGTCACCACGATCTCATCGAGCACCGACCCCTCGACGCGGCTCACGGCGCGCCCGGACAGGACCGCATGGGTGCAATATGCCACTACTCGCACCGCGCCGTTGGCCTTCAGAGCATTGGCCGCCTCGCACAGGGTGTTGGCGGTGTCCACGAGATCGTCCACCAGAACACAGGTCCGGCCCTCGACCTCGCCTATGATATGCATGACCTTGGCCTCGTTGGGCTTAGGCCTGCGCTTGTCGATGATCGCAAGCCCGGCGTCGAGGTGCTTGGCGAGCGCCCGGGCGCGCACCACGCCTCCGACGTCGGGCGACACGACGAGCAGGTTGTCATAACTGTGGCGCCAGATATCACCCAGCAGCACCGGACCGGCATAGACATTGTCGGTCGGGATACTGAAGAAGCCCTGAATCTGATCGGCATGCAGGTCCATGGTCAACACGCGATCCGCGCCGGCCCCGCTCACCATGTCCGCCACCAGTTTCGCGGCGATCGCGACCCGCGCCGTGCGTGGCCTGCGATCCTGGCGGGCATACCCGTAATACGGGATCACCGCCGTAATGCGGCGCGCCGACGACCTCTTGATCGCATCGATCAGGATCAAGAGCTCCATGAGGTTGTCGTTGCTCGGGGCGCACGTCGGCTGAAGGATGAAGACGTCCTTGCCACGGACGTTCTCCATGATCTCCACCTGGATCTCGCCATCACTGAAGCGCCCGACATGCGCCTTGCCGATCGGGATACCCAGATGCCGGACCACGGATTCGGCCAACGCCGGGTTCGCGTTGCCCGTGAAGACCGCCATATTGTCTGTTGACACGGGTTCCTCGCGGATCTTCTGAAAACTTTTCCGTACCGATAAAAATGGCTGGGGTGCCAGGATTCGAACCTGGGAATGCCGGAATCAAAATCCGGTGCCTTACCGCTTGGCGACACCCCAATGCGTCATCGAGCGCAGTAGTGCATGCACGGGGTGGACATTGCGCCCGCGCGCCACACACGCACGCCAGCGCGACGGACAGGCCGCCACCACGTCTTGCCCGTAATGCGGATCCGGCACCTCTATGAAGAGCGATGCGCCCGACCCGCTCATCCGTACGCGTCCGTAGGCCTCCAACCAACGCCACGCCTCGTCGACCGCCCTATAGCCGGCGCGTACGACCGCCACGAGGTCATTATCTTCCTGCCCGGCACGGAAGTCGCGTATTGTGATGGGCCGCCGGAAGCCTGTCAAATGAAGCCCGGCAAAGACCGGTCCGGTCAGGACCGCGGCATCGGGCACGATCACCACATACCACGGCTCGGGCAGATCGACGGCGGTCAAGCGCTCACCCACCCCTTCCGCCCAGGCCGACACGCCACGCACGAACACCGGCACGTCGGCGCCCAGGGAGAGTCCGAGCTCCGCCAGCAGATCCAGGGACCAATTCAGCCCCCACAAGGCGTTCAGGGCCAGCAGGGTGGTGGCGGCATCCGAGCTCCCACCGCCCAGCCCTCCGCCGATCGGGAGACGTTTGGTGATCTGGATACGGACCCCGAGACGGCTTCCCGAGACCTCCTGCAGGAGGCGCGCGGCGCGCACGGTGAGGTCCCGGTCGGCATCGATGCCGACCACGTCATGGGCGCGGGCGATCACGCCATCGTCTTGGACCGTGAACTGCAGATCGTCCTGCCAGTCGATGAACTGAAAGATGGTCTGGAGCTCGTGATAGCCGTCGGGTCTGCGGCCCACCACGTGCAGGAACAGGTTGATCTTGGCCGGTGCCGGCCAAACCGCCGGCCATTCGTTGGTCATGTCACATCCCACCTGTTGATTCGGATCGTCACCACGACCGGGCCCGGGCCCTTGGTGACGGCATGCGTCAACGTCAGCAGGCGCGGCAACCGGCCCGTTCGTGTGTGGCGATAGCGGCGATAGCGGATCGTCCAGCCGTTCTGGCGCAGGGATGCCAAAAGCCCGGCGCGGTCGAGCCGGCGGCGAGCCACGGGCCCGGGCGCCGGAATCCCGCGTATCCAAAACCGCAGGCCCGCCACCGGCAAGCGCCAGCCGGTCAAGCGCCACAAGAGGCGCGAGGCGCTCGCGCCGTGGAAATGACCGCGCCCGGTCCGCAGGTGGGCGCCGGCGGCGTCGGCGCGCAAACGAAAAATCAGCCGCCCGAATGGGCCATAGCCGGTCATCTGATAGGCCGCGGGCTTCACGATCCAGCGCAGCGCCAGCGACCCACCGTGGTGGCCGGCGCGTACCGCGCCCTGCGCCGATACACGAAAACGCTGGATTGCCATCATGCGCATACGGTGCGCGCGCCACACACGCCTGGGATGGCGGACCGCGGTTGGGGGGATGGCCGCGCAGCCAGCCACAAAAATGGCAACGAGGACCACGACGAATCGTTGCATCAGAGTGCCCGGTGCTTGGCGAGTTCGGCCTTCAGGGCGCTATTGCCCGGCGCCTTCGTGAGCGCCCCGCGCCACAGGCGCAAGGCACGCGCGTGTTGCCCCAAGCCCCAGAGGGCGGCGCCCAAGTGCGCGGCGATCGTGGGATCGTGGGACAGATCGAAGGCCTTCTGCAGGTAGCCGACGGCGGTCTTCAGATGCCCTTCACGGTAATAACCCCAACCGACGCTATCCAGGATATCGGGATTTCCAGGGGCGAGCACCAATGCCTGGCGCACGAGGGCCATGCCGTGCCGCACATGCTGACCGTTGTCGATGTAGGTATAACCGAGGGCATTGAGGGCCGTCGCGCTATGCGGATGGGCCGCCACCAGCCGCTTCAGGTCCTGCTCGGCCTGCGCCGCCGCGCCGAGCTTCTCCTCGTCCAGGGCGCGGGCGTAGAGCAGGACGTCGGGATGGGGGGCGTGATCCATGGCGGCATTCAGGAGCGCAAGCCCCTTGGCATATTGCCCCAGGGCCATCAGCACCTCATTGCGCGCGAGCGCCAGCGCCACGGCCTGGGCCGGGGTGTGGGCGGTTATCCGCGCCAGGCGCTGCCAGGCAAGATGCGGGGCCGACTGCGCAAGCAGCATGAGACCATCGCGCATCATGGCCGTGAACCGGTAAGGTTTGCCAACGCGCGCGTAGTAATAGTGCGCGCGCGCATAGCGTTTTTGGCTCTCGGCGATCTCGCCCAGGTACAGATTGGCATGCGCATCATTCGGGGCCAGCGCCAAGCTGCGCTTGAGGTAGGATCTCGCGAGCCCGAACTCGTGCGAGCGTAAGGCGATCAGGCCCGCGGCATACAGGACCCGCGGGTCATTGGGGGCGGCGGCCGCGATCATCTGAAACTGCGTCAACGCCCGGTGCCAATATTGGAGTGAGACGAGGCGCCGGGCATAGTCGAGGCGCAGCCGCGTCGCCGACGGGTTGCGTTGCAGAAACCGCGCGGAGAACGCCAACGCCCGGCGGGGCGTGATGGTCCACAGGATGCGCGCCTTCAAGACCGCGGCGCCTTCCCAATGGGGCTTCAAGGCCAGCGCCGCATTGACCGCGCGCAGCGCCGCCGCGCGGTCGTGGCTATGGCGCGCAAGCTCGGCCAGGGCGTATTTGCCGATCGGGTCTTTCGGATAGAGCTGCGTCAAAGCCCGCATGACCGTCACGGTCAGCGCGGCGCGCCGGTGGCGCAGGAGCAGGGTCGCTATGTGCTCGAAGGTAAAGGCGCGGCCTTCCGGCCCCTCGTGGATCGCAGCCTGGCTCAGGGCCTGCGCAAACTCCCGTTCGGCGGCCGCGATCCGGGTCAGACCGAGATTGGCATCCGCCAAGGCGGCGCGCGCGCTCACGCTCTGCGGGGCCTTCGCAAGCCACAACTTGATCAACTGGCGGGCCTGGCCATAGCGACGGGCATAGAGCGAGAGCAGTGCCGAGCGCCGCGTCAGACCCGCATCACCGGTCTCCTGCGCGGCCTGCCCGAAGGCCTTCGCGGCCTGCCCTAGATGCCCTTGTTGGCCGGCGATGTCGCCGAGCAGGACATGATAGAGGAGCCGGCCCGAGGGGTGTACGGTCGGCGCCGATGCCGGACGCGGCCGGGAGATGGACGCGGGGCGCCCGCCGGTCGTCGCGCAGCCCGCCAAAATACCGAGCGCCAAGACCGGGAGCGCCGCCCGCCACAGACCCTGCCTCATAACGCTCCCATTCACTGGTAGGATAGGGGGCCATCGAGACCGTGAGCGACTATGCTCTCCGAAAGCCCGAGGGAGACCCTGTGCCATGAACCTGATTCTACTCCCCCTGATCGCCATCCCGGTCCTGGCCCTGGCCTACCGCCTCCTGGGCCGGCTCGCGCTCGCGCTTGGGGAAGGCCCGGGCCATTATAGTACAGAGCCGACCGCCGCGGCAGGCCCGGGGATCGTCTCCGGACTGCACGATCTCGGTCTCCTCGGGACCCCGCTGCTCCTGGCGGGCGCGGCCTTTGGTTTGCGCTTTGGCTGGGGGCCGGCGTTGCTTGCAATCCTGCTGTCCGGCACCACCATGGGCGCCGCCTGCGCGCTTGCCCAGAGCCGGCTTGAGACACCGAGCGCGTGGCGCGCCGCCAATACCATCGCACGCCTGCTCATAAGCGCCATTCTGGCGCTCGTCTGGGCGGGCCTTGCCGCACACAGCAGCCGCGCACTCTTGACCTTTGTCGTCTTGTATCTCGCCGCCGACCGCCTGATCCCGCTCCTGCTCGCGCGGCGCGCCGAGCTTGCCGGTGGCCTGCTGCTGGTGGCGGCCATCGGTGTGCTGTTTTCGGCTATTGGTCTGTCCGCGCCGCTCGCGCTCCGGGGCGTGGCGCATATCGTCATCGGACCCTATCAGCGCCTGACGCCGGTCGCGCCGCTATTCTTTTATGGCCTGTTATTGGTCATGCTGATCCAGAAAAAGCGCGCACGCCGCCTGGCGTTACGGCCCGCCTACGGGGCGGTCGGGGCCTTGCTGCTCGCCGCGGTGGCGGTAGGCCTGTTCGTGGCCGCCCTCCTTAGTCATCCGCCGCTCGTCATGCCGCGAGTGCGCTCGGGGCGTCTGGCGATGGCGCTACCGCTGCTTGCCTGCGCGCTACCCTTCGCTGCGGCACTGGCGCCATTCGGGGACAACCCGATGAGCCGCCGGCCGCTATCGGCGATCTACCTCACCATTCTCGTGGAGGCCGCCTGCGCCGTGGCCTTCCTCGTGGCCACGGCGAGCGACTTCCCGGCAATCAATGCATGGAGGCATTTCTTTGCTCACGGCCCGGGCGTCATGGCGCTCCTCGGCGCCGCCATCGATGGGAGCCAGCGGCTCATGGCCTCCATCGGTCTTGGTCCATGGGTGAGCGAGACCTTGCGCGCAAGCCTGCTCTTGCTCACCGCCGCCGCCCTCGAAAGCCAACAGGAGGCCCTCGGCCGGGAGCACTGGCCGCTTCCCCGCATTCAGCCCCTGATGGCCACCGCCGTGCTCGGCGCGGTGTTGTGGGCAGTCCATGGCCTCGGCTCGGGCAACGAGCTCTTCCTTGCGGCCGTGCTCGCCGCCGGAGTGGCCTTCGGCTTGATCCTGGCACGCCGCGCCTTTCCGGGGTTTATGGTATCCTTCGGCTATGTATTGTTGGCGTTGGCCGACATTGCGGTGATCGGGATCGGATGGACGGGCGCCGCCTCCCATCCGATGCGGGCCGTCCTGGCAGTCGCTGTTATAACATTCGAGGCCGTCGCGGCGGCTCGGATTTGGGGATTTCCGTCTCGGTCCAAAGACCATGCACCTCGTAACACTGGGCATCAACCATAAAACCGCACCAGTCGCACTCCGCGAGCAGGCGGCCTTCGACCCACAGACCCTGCCCGATGCCCTGCGCGCGATAACCGAGGCCGGGGCCGGCGAGGCCACGATCCTGTCGACCTGCAACCGCACGGAGCTCTATTGCGGCCTCGACGGTGCCTCCGACGAAGCGCTGATCGACTGGTTTTGTCACTACCACAAACTTACCCCGCGCACGGTCCGCCCGTACCTCTATATTCATGATGGGCGGCTCGCGGTCGCGCACGCCTTTCGCGTGGCCTCCGGCCTCGACTCCCTGGTCCTTGGAGAACCCCAGATACTGGGCCAGATGAAGACCGCATTCGCCGCGGCGCACAAGGCCGGGGCCACCGGCAAGTTGCTCAATCGCCTGTTCCAGCACACCTTCTCGGTCGCAAAGCAGGTGCGCACGGACACCGCCATCGGCGCCAACGCGGTATCGGTGGCCTATGCAGCTGTGAGCCTCGCACGGCGCATCTTCGACAACCTGTCTCACCAGACGGTGCTGTTGATCGGCGCCGGCGAAATGATAGAACTGGCCGCCCGCCACCTGAAGGAACAGGGGATCCGGCGCATGATCGTCGCCAATCGGACGGTCGAGCGCGCAAGCAGTCTCGGAGGCATCTACGGGGCCGAGGCGGTCTCGCTTCTCGAGCTCCCAGACTACCTGGCGGGTGCCGATATCGTGATCTCCTGCACCGCGAGCCTTTTGCCGCTGCTCGGAAAGGGCGCGGTGGAGCGGGCCCTCAAGGCGCGCAAGCACCGGCCGATGTTTCTCGTCGATCTCGCCGTGCCGCGCGACATAGAACCAGAGGTCGGCGAACTCCCCGACGTCTATCTGTACACCATAGACGACCTGAAGGGCGTCATAGAGGAGAACATGGAATCCCGCCAGGCCGCCGCTCGTGAGGCGGAGACCATCATCGAAGGCGAGGTGATCGAATTCATGCGCTGGGTGCACTCGCTGGATTCGGTACCCACCGTGCGTGCACTACGGGCGGCCACCGAGGCCATGCGAGACGCCGAGCTCGAACGCGCCCGGCGGGCGCTTGAGCGCGGCGAACCCGCCGAGCAGGTGCTGCTGCGCTTCGCCCATGCCCTCACCAACAAGTTCATGCACGGCCCGAGCACGACCTTACGGGACGCCAGAACCGACAACGAACTGGATCTCGTCGGGGCAACCCGCGCGCTGTTCCATCTCGACGACAAAGCATCGTGATGCAGGCCTCGCTGACCACAAAGCTCGAGCGCCTGGCATCGCGGCTCGAGGAGACCACGGCCGAGCTCTCCGACCCGCTCGTGACCCACGACCAGGAACGCTTTCGGCGGTTATCGCGCGAACACGCCGAACTGACTCCGGTCGTGGAGCGTTTCGCGGCCTGGCGCCGGACCGAGGAACAGATGGCCGCCGCCCAATCCCTGCTGCAAGACACCGACCCCGACGTGCGCGCCATGGCAAACGAGGAGATCGCATCGCTCGAGCGCTTGCGCGCGTCCTGCGAGGCGGACCTCAAGCGTCTCATGCTGCCGCGCGACCCCAATGACGAGCGCAACATCTTCCTCGAGGTGCGCGCCGGCACCGGCGGCGATGAGGCGGCGCTGTTTGCGGGCGACCTCTACCGCATGTACGCAGGTTACGCGACGCGACGGGGGTGGCAGATGGAGGTCGTCCATGCCAGCGAGGGTGAGCATGGCGGCTACAAGGAGATCATTGCGCGACTGGCGGGCCCCTCGGTCTATTCGCGGCTCAAGTTCGAATCGGGTGGACACCGGGTCCAGCGCGTACCGCTCACCGAGGCGCAAGGACGCATTCACACCTCGGCGTGCACGGTGGCGGTGATGGCCGAGGTGGAAGAGCGCGAGATCACGATCAACCCGGCGGACCTCAAGATCGATACCTTTCGTGCCTCGGGGGCCGGTGGCCAACATGTCAACAAGACCGATTCCGCCATTCGCGTCACGCACCTCCCCACCGGGCTTGTCGTCGAATGCCAGGACGAGCGGTCGCAACATAAAAACCGTTCACGGGCGCTGTCGATCCTGGCCTCGCGTCTGCGTGAGCAGGAGTTGCGCGCCAAACAGGAGCGGGAGGCGGCCACGCGCCGCCGGCTCGTGGGCAGCGGCGACCGCTCCGAGCGCATACGCACCTACAACTTTCCCCAGGGGCGAGTGACCGACCACCGCATCAATCTCACCCTCTATCGCCTCGAGCGCGTCCTCGAAGGCGACCTAGACGAGCTGATCGATGCCTTGATTGCCGAGGATCAGACCGAGCAGCTCGCCGCGCTCGCCCTCGAATGACCACCGTGCGGGCCTTTCTGGCGCACGCAACCGGGCGACCCTCGGAGGCCTCTGGGCCGCCGCGCTGCCCGGCGCGCGAGGTGTGGACGCTCGGCTGCCATGTCCTGCAGCGTCCGCTCGCCCGGCTGCTGGCGGCCGACGCGAACGAGCCGCTGAATCCCGCGGACGAGGCGCGCTGGCGCGCGCTCATCGCGCGCCGCGCGCAAGGCGAGCCGCTCGCCTACCTCGTCGGCCACACGGAATTCTGGTCATTGACGCTTACCGTCACACCAGATGTCCTGGTGCCACGACCCGAGACCGAGATCCTGGTGGAGCAGGCACTGGGCATGCCGGCCATCGATGGGGCCTGCTATCTCGACGCCGGCACCGGATCAGGGGCAGTGGCGCTTGCCCTCAAAAAGGAACGTCCGCAAGCGCTCGTTGCGGCCTGCGATCGGAGCCCCGCGGCGCTTGCCGTGGCGCGCGCCAACGCCGCGGCCCTGGGGCTCGACGTGGCCTTCTGGAACGGCTCCTGGACCGAGGCGATCGCCGCTCGCTCTTGCGATCTCGTGGTGAGCAACCCCCCTTATGTCGAGAGCACCGACCCGTGCCTTGATGATGACGGATTGCGCTACGAGCCGCGCGGCGCGCTCGATGGCGGGGCCGACGGCTTGCGCGCCATCGCCGCTTTGATCCCGGCGGCCGCGCGCGTCCTGCGCCCGGGCGGGCGTCTGCTCATCGAGCATGGTGCCGAGCAAGGTGGCCCGGTCCGGTCACTTTTTGAGCGCGCAGGCCTTGCGGACATCGCCACCCACCCCGACTATGCCGGTCACCCGCGCGTGACCGGAGGGCTTTGGCATGGATGACGCCGCGCTCCTGCGCCATAGCGCCCACATCTTCCTGCCGGACATGGGCGTGGAGGGGGTCTCGCGCCTCATGCGCGCGCGCGTTTTGATCGTGGGCCTGGGCGGTCTCGGCTCGGTCGTGGCCTTGTATCTCGCGCGCAGCGGGGTCGGCGAACTCGTGCTGGCGGACCCCGACACCGTGGCCCTGTCCAACCTCCCGCGCCAGATCCTCTATGCCGACCGTCATGTCGGTCAGGCCAAGACCGATGCCGCGCGCGAGAGCCTCGCGGCCCTGGGGGCGGGCCGCCTGCGTCTCTGCCCGGAGCGCCTGCTTGGCGCGCGCCTGGCAGACGAGGTAGCGCGCGTCGACCTGGTGTGCGATGCCTCCGATAATTTCACCACGCGCTTTGCCATCAATGAGGCGTGCGTGCGGGCCGCCATTCCGCTGGTATCGGCGGCGGTGATCCGCATGGCCGGCCAATTGCTCGTGGTTCATCCGCAAGAGCCCGCCGCCGGCTGCTATCGCTGCCTGTACCCGGAGGGCCTGGAGGAGGCCGAGAGCTGCTCGGAACGCGGGGTCCTCGGGCCGGTGGCCGGCACGCTCGCGACCCTGCAGGCCGCCGAGGCCATAAAGGTGCTTGCCGGCATCCCCACGCCGCTGTCCCGCGATCTATGGGTGTTCGATGACGCGACCCTGGAGAGCCGCCGCATCCGCCGCCGCCGGGATCCCGACTGCCCGGTATGCAAGACCCGGCCCTGAGACCGCCGATACGGTCCTTCCGAGGTCCACCTCACCGGCTTCACCACCGACGCGAAAGGCCCGTTACGGCAAGCCTCGCGCACGGTGCCCGGCGAGACTCTCCGACAAAGGGGCAGCCGGTCCCAAGAAACCTGGCCAGCCGCACGCCAAGACCTAGGACGCGGGCTCGTGGGCGAACAGGGCGGCCCTTAGGACCGCCCATTGGGCGTCCCACTCGGCAAGCGGCGATATGCGAAAGCGCGTGCGCACCGCCTGCGCCACGCGTCCGTCGGCGGTTGCCAGCAAGAGCCGGGCGCATACCGAGGGCGCGGGCAGGCCGGGGGGCAGGCCGGCATCCCGCAAGAGCGCCCGCAGATGGGTCTCCAGGCGCTCGTAGAGTTGCGCCAGCCGATCACGCAGGCGTTCGTGCTCTCCGGCCAGCACCGCCCCCTGAAGCAGGTTCGCAAGCCCATGATTCTTGTCGGCGAAGGCCAGCCAGAGATGCAGGATCTGGCCGACCTTGACGGAGGTTGCGACCGGCTCCGCGCCGATACGGTTGATGCGCGTAAACAGGCTCTCTTCGATGAACTCGAACAGCGCCTCGAACATCCGCGCCTTGCTCGGAAAATGCCGATAGAGCGCGGCCTCGGATACACCCACTGCCGACGCCAGGCGGGCGGTGGTGATGGGTGTCCCCGAGGTCTCCTCGAGAAGGCGTGCCAATGTCTCCAGGATTTCCTGACGGCGCTCGCCGCGACGTGGTCGGGCCATGGCTCAGGTCACGTGCAACGCGTGCGTGATCCGGCCGGCCGCATCCCACTGTATGCGAAACCGTCCCCAGCAGGGCACCCGCCCCGCCACGCACCCCGCACCCTCGACCAAAATCTCCTCGAACGAGACGCCGCAGAGCGCGCTGTCCGGTCCCTGCTCAAGGACCTCGACCTTGAGACTGTCGTTATCCGGCCAGCCGTTTCGTGAGCACAGCACGGCGATCGCGGGCGTCACGGCAAAATACCGGTCGATTGCCGATTTATCCATCATCCCCCCTTCTTGTATCCGACCCATCAGGCGTGGATCAAAGTGCCAACGCCATCGTCCGTCAGAACCTCGAGCAATACGGCATGAGCGACACGCCCGTCGACGATATGGGCCGACCCGACGCCCGCGGCCACCGCGTCCAAGGCACAGCGCACCTTGGGAAGCATCCCGCCGTGAATCACCCCTTCGGCCACCAGGCGCTCGACATGCCCGGCATCGACGCGCGCCATCAGCTGCCCATCCGCCCCCAAAACACCGGCGGTATTGGTCAAAAGCAGCAGCTTTTCGGCGCCCAGGGTCGCCGCCAAGTGGCCGGCGACGAGGTCGGCATTGATATTATAGGTCGCCCCATCGTCGCCGATGCCGATCGGGGCTATGACCGGAATAAAATCGCCACCGTCGAGCAGGCTCACGAGCTCCGCGTTTATGCTCGTGACCTCGCCGACATGGCCGATATCGATGATTTCGCTTGGCAGCCCCTCGCCCGGGCGGGCGTGCAGGGCCAGTTTGCGGGCCTTGATCATGGCCCCGTCCTTGCCGGACAACCCCACCGCCTTGCCACCATGGCGGTTGATGAGATGCACGATCTCCTTGTTGACGAGCCCGCCTAGGACCATCTCGACTACGTCCATCGTCTCGCGGTCGGTGACCCGCATCCCTTGCACGAACTGGCTTTCCTTGCCGATGCGCACAAGCAGCTGGCCGATCTGGGGGCCACCGCCATGGACCACGACCGGATTCATGCCTACGAGCTTCATCAACACGATATCGCGCGCGAATCCGTCCTTCAGGGCCGGATCCACCATGGCGTTACCCCCGTATTTGATCACGAAGGTCTTGCCTTGGAACTTTCGGATATAGGGAAGCGCCTCGATGAGGAGGCCGACGGATGACGAAGACGGCACAGAATTCTCCCGCGTAAGTGCGGCACAAAATACCCGATTTCCGGCGTCCTGTCAGCCGCGCGCGAGCCCCTGGTGTTTGGCCTAGGCCCGACACCACAAATGAGGAGGGCCCCCGCGGGGGCCCTCCACGCGCATCGCGCGGCCTTAGGCGACTGTGATCTTCTTGGGCTTCATCTCCTCGGCCTTGGGCAGTGTGAGCTCCAGCACACCATCCTTATAATTCGCCGACACCTTCTTGTCGTCGATATGCGACCCGAGACGCACGCTGCGCGCCAATTTGCCATAGCAGCGCTCTTCACGGATCAGGCGGTCGCCCGCTTTCTCCTCGTGCTGGCGCCTGACCTCACCGGAGACCGTCAGGACGCCATCGGCGAGGGTGATGTCGATATCCTCGCGATTGACGCCCGGCATATCCATGCGAATTACATACTCGTTCTCGCGCTCGGTCACATCCATGGCCGGTACAGCGCCTGCCGCCGCGCTATTCTCGCTCCTGCGCCGCAGGGGGCGGAAAAAACCCTCCAACAGGTTGTCCAGCTCATCGTTCACAAGGGTCCATCCCGAGTTCGTCGGGTTCGGCATCAATGCTGCCATGATAATCACCTCCTGATGATAGCGGTTTTCGGGGAACCACTCCCCGTGACGGTTAGTAATTTGGGGTCTGCGCCCTAGTTTTCAAGGGCTTTCCCACGCAATCCATGGCTCTTGCGTGCGCCCCTGGCCGGCCGCGCCGCGGCCGCTTGCGCCATGGATTTTAACACCCGCTTTAGGCCTATCCATCCAACCATACCGTCGCGTCGGCAAGCAGGCGGCGCCCACGCGGATGATTGGACACAGACCGACGGCGTGGACCACCGCCCGCGGTATTGCAGGCGCCCGCGAGAGGCCATGGCTTGGGGTGAGGCTGTAGGGTGAGGCCTCCTGCCGCTGGGCCAGTCGCCCTGACACAAGCGGCGGAGGCGCCTTCGACGCGCAGGCGCGCGGCCGGCCATGTCCCGAAAAGGCCATCATTTCCTGACCTTGCGGCGCCTATTCGGGCGGTCCGCGCTTTTGATTTTTTTACGCACTCATTGTCTGGCTTAATACCAGCGTTTCGTTATATATTTAAATCCTGCAAGAAATGCCATCACGCTTACAGCAGCGGTTTGATAAATTTCCCTTGCCTTTCATTGAGATAAATCAAGTCATAACGGAACATTTTATGTTGATGTAGGGTACGGTTTTTTTGCCTCCAACTATCTATAGAAAGTCTTTATCCTCCCCGATCGTCTTTTTCTCCCGTCAGGCCTGCCCCGCGCGCCGTCCCCGTTCTTGCGGCTCACGCGGGGGCGTCCTATAGTCCTAGGCCTCGATGCAGCGCCGTCTCCAGGTTCCTTGGCCTTGCGTCAACCGTCGTCGATTTATTCCACATTCCCGGGAGGCTGGTTGTACATGTATCGAGGTACCGAGCGCTGGGAATCGCACCGTTCCACCTACGGAGGTCCGTTATGTTCGTAAAAGATGTCATGACCACGAAAATGAAGACCGTGCGTCCGGATAGCGCGCTACGCGACGTGGCGACCGTGCTTGGGTTCTATCACATAAGCGGCCTGCCGGTTGTGACCGAGGATGGGACCCTTGTCGGCGTGATATCCGAGAAAGACGTGCTGCGGGCCCTGTACCCCAAGATCGATGATGCCCTCCAGCTGTCGGCATCCGTGCAGTTTGGGGATCTCGACAGCGAGTTTCGCGACGTCATGGATGCGCGGGTCTCGGAATTCATGACCGCCCATGTCTTTACCGTGGGGCCTGATGACCAGATCCTGCGCGCGGTGGCGGTCATGATCGCCCACAAGATCCGCCGCATTCCCGTGACCGTGGACCACAAGCTCGTTGGAATTCTAAGTATCGGCGACGTCCACAAGGCGGTCTTGAAGGAGACCTTCGATCACAAGCTCGGTCAGAGTGGCAAAAAGCCGCAGCTAAAGCCGCGGGTATAGGGTGGTCGCCATGATCGAGGGACAGCAACGGATACGAGGAGGGTTATGATGGCTGAGGCAGCGAGCGAGCGCAGCAAAGAGCATGTGGTCAATCCCAAGGGCCTGACCAGCGAAGAGGTGGCGCGGTTATTGGCCGAATACGGACCGAATGTCATTGCCGAGGACAAACCTAACCCGTTCCGGCTCTTTTTCAAGAAACTCTGGGGGCCGGTACCATGGATGCTCGAGGCCACTTTGGTGCTCGAGCTCATCATGGGCAACAACATCGAAGGCCTCATCATCGGCTTTCTGTTGATTTTCAATGCCATCCTCGGCTTTATGCATCAGCAAAAGGCCCAGAACGCCCTCAACATGTTGAGGACACGCCTGCAGATCATGGCGCGCGTGCTGCGCGATGGCGCATGGAAGCAGGTCGCCTCCTCCGAGCTCGTGCCCGGGGACTACGTGCATCTGCGCGTCGGCGACTTCGCGCCGGCCGATCTTGTGATCGCCGAGGGGCAGGTGCTGGTCGATCAATCGGCCCTCACCGGGGAATCGGTGCCGGTGGAGCGCGAGCCGGGAGAGGTCGTATATTCCGGGTCGGTACTGCGTCGCGGCGAGGCAAGTGGCAGCGTGACGGCAACCGGCAGCAAGAGCTTCTTTGGCAAGACCGCGGAGCTGATGCGCGGCGCCGGCAGCCGCAGCCACGCCGAGGAGCTGGTCATGTCCATCGTCCGCTATCTGCTGCTGATGGACGGCGCCCTGGTGATCGCGATCCTCATCTACGCGGCCATCACCGGGCTTTCCCTCCTGAAAGTGATGCCGTTTGCGCTCATCTTGCTGGTCGCCTCGGTGCCGGTCGCGCTCACCGCGACCTTCACGCTCACAAGCGCCGTGGCCTCGCTCGATCTGTCCAGCAAGGGCGTGCTGCTTACGCGCCTTGCGGCCATCGAGGAATCGGCGGCCATGAATGAGCTTTGCAGCGACAAGACCGGGACCCTGACCTTAAATGAGCTCACGCTCTCGGGCATGCAAACCGCAGACGGCGTGGACGATGCCGATCTTCTGCTCATGGGGGCGCTTGCGAGCGACGAACGCACCCAGGACCCGCTGGACAAGGCGATCCTAACGCGCCTCGAGGAGACCGGCGTTCGCGCCCCCCAAAAGACCGGCTTTGTGCCCTTCGATCCGGCCACCAAGCGCTCCGAGGCGACCTTCCTGCGCGACGGCGAGACATGGCGCGCGGTCAAGGGCGCACCGCACGTCGTGGCCAAGCTCGCCGGCGCCGATGGCGAGTTCTGGGAGACCGCGATCGCCGACCTCGCCGCGAGCGGGGCACGCGTGCTCGGGGTGGCGGCCGGCCGTGACGGGACGCTTGCGTTCAAGGGACTGATCGCGCTCGCCGACCCGCCGCGCCCCGAGGCGCGCGGCATCATATCCGAGCTCCGTCAATTGGGCGTCCGGGTACGCATGGTGACCGGCGACAGCATGGCGACCGCGCGGGTCGTGGCCGCGGAGCTTGGTATGGAAGGGGTCATTATCGGCGGCCGCGATGAGATCGCGAAGGGCGACATCTGCGACATCTACGCCGGCGTCTACCCGGAGGACAAGTTCCGCCTGGTGCAGACCTTCCAGAATATCGGACACACGGTCGGGATGACCGGCGACGGGGTGAACGACGCGCCGGCATTGAAGCAGGCGGAGGTCGGGATCGCGGTGTCGTCCGCCACCGACGTCGCCAAGGCGGCGGCCAGCATGGTGCTGACCGAGTCGGGCTTGAAGGGGGTCGTGGAGGCCGTCAAGACCGGCCGCCGCGTCTATCAGCGGCTTTTGACCTATACCCTGAACAAGATCGTGAAGACCATACAGGTGGCGGTCTTTCTGAGCGTCGGACTCATTGTGTTTCGGCACTTCGTGGTGACGCCGCTGCTCGTGCTGTTGCTGCTGTTCGCCAACGACTTCGTGACCATGTCGATTGCCAACGACAACGTGCGCGTATCACGCGAACCAGACATCTGGAACGTGCGTACGCTCATCAAGACCTCGGTCATCATCGCCGTTGCATGGCTTGTGTACATCTTCGCGGTATTTGGCGTGGGCAAGGACGTTATGGGTCTACCCATTTCCGAACTACGCACCCTGAGTTTCCTGGGTCTCGTGTATTCGGGTCTGTCCAATGTGCTTCTGGTGCGCGAGCGCTCGTATATGTGGTCCTCGCGTCCGGGCACCTATCTGCTGCTTGCGATCGTGGGCGACGTCATCATGGTCTCCCTGCTTGCGCACTTTGGGGTATTCATGGCGCCCGTGGCGTGGACGGCGATAGGCGTACTGCTCGCGTTCACGATCGTCTTTGTGACGCTGCTCGACCTCATAAAGGTGCCGTTGTTGCGTTCCCCGACCGCGCGTGCCGCCGAGGCCAACGCCGCTTAAGGGGGCTACGCCCGCCAACCTTGAAGGCCCTCCTTGCGAGGGCCTTTTCTTTTGGTCGCGGGTTATGCCCTAAACCGATGGATCAGTAGGATCGGGGCATCGCCTCTAGAGGATGTAGCGCGCCAGATCCTCGTTGCCGGCAAGCGCCGAGAGATGGTCGTCCACATAGGCGGCATCGATCGCAACGGCCGTACCGCTCTTGTCGGGGGCCTCGTAGGAGACGACCTCGAGGAGCCGCTCCATGAGCGTATGCAGGCGGCGCGCGCCGATGTTCTCGGTACGCTCGTTTACCTGAAAGGCGAGCTCCGCGATCCGGCGCACGCCATCGTTCCGGAAGTCGAGGGCAAGGCCCTCGGTCGCGAGCAGGGCCGTATACTGCTCGGTAAGCGAGGCATGAGTATCCTTCAGGATGTGCTCGAAGTCATCGGCGGTCAGGGCGTCGAGCTCCACGCGGATCGGGAGGCGGCCCTGCAATTCCGGAATGAGGTCGGACGGGCGGGCGACATGGAATGCCCCCGAGGCAATGAATAGGACGTGGTCGGTGCGCACCATGCCGTATTTGGTGGACACCGTCGACCCCTCGATAAGGGGCAGCAGGTCCCTCTGAACCCCTTCCCGCGACACCTGTGCCCCCTGATTCTCCGCGCGCCCCACGATCTTGTCGATCTCGTCTATGAAGACGATACCATGCTGTTCGACGAGATCGATGGCGCGCGCCTTCATGTCGTCCTCGTTGACGAGCCGCGCGGCCTCTTCCTCGGTCAGAAGCTTCATGGCCTCGCGGACCTTGAGACGCCTGAGCTTGGTCTGCTTGTTGCCGAGATTCTGGAACATCCCCTGCAACTGGCTCGTCATCTCCTCCATGCCCGGCGGCGCGAATATCTCGACCCCCGACGGCCCGGCGCGCAGCTCGATCTCGATCTCGGTGTCATCGAGCTCGCCCATGCGCAGGCGTTGCCGAAAGCGCTGACGCGCCGCCCCGCCGTCATGCTCGGCCTGCGAGCGCGTAAGCGAGTAGGCGTTCTCGCGGGCCGGCGGGATCAAGGCATCCAGCACCCGCTCCTCGGCGGCATCCTCAGCCTTGGCGCGCACCCGCTCCACTTCCTGCGAACGCATCATCTTGACGGCGATCTCCGCGAGATCGCGCACGATGGAATCGACATCGCGCCCGACATAGCCGACTTCCGTGAATTTGGTCGCCTCCACCTTTAGAAACGGGGCGTGCGCCAGCCGCGCGAGCCGCCGCGCGATCTCGGTCTTGCCGCAACCGGTCGGGCCAATCATAAGGATATTCTTCGGAGTGATCTCCATGCGCAGCTCGGCATCCTGCACCTGCGCACGCCGCCAGCGATTACGCAGCGCGATCGCCACCGCCCTCTTGGCCGCCCCTTGACCGACGATATGGCGGTCGAGCTCCTGCACGATTTCCCGTGGCGTCATCTCGGACATCAGGCGTATCCCAGTTCTTCAATAGTGATGTTGTGATTCGTATACAGGCAGATATCGCCGGCTATGTGCAAGGCGCGCTCGACGATATCGCGCGCCGCGAGGTCGGTATGGGCGAGCAGGGCGCGTGCGGCGGCTTGCGCGTAGGGGCCGCCCGAGCCGATGGCGATGAGCCCGTCCTCGGGCTCTATCACGTCACCGTTACCTGTCAAAATGAGCGAGGCACCCTTGTCGGCCACCGCCAGCAGGGCCTCGAGGCGGCGCAGCAGGCGATCGGTGCGCCAATCCTTGGCGAGCTCGACCGCGGCCCGGGTGAGATGTCCCTGATGCTTCTCGAGCTTGGCCTCGAAGCGCTCGAATAGCGTGAACGCATCAGCGGTGCCGCCCGCGAAGCCCGCCAGGATCGTCTCCTTATACAGCCTGCGAACCTTGCGCGCATTGGCCTTCATAATGGTATGGCCCATGGTGACCTGGCCATCCCCACCGATCGCAACGTGTCCGTTGCGGCGTACCGACAAAATGGTGGTACCGTGAAACTGCTCCAACGTCGCCTCCCGCGCAGATGCCTGCACCCCATGTGGAGGCGCACCCCGCCAAAGGCAAGTGGTCGTCAGCGACCGAGGAAACGGTTGTCGGTCGCACGCCGGCCCTCGTTCTTGCGGCGGCCCCCCTGATCGGGCTCCCAACGCACCATGGCGCGCCGGTCACCCCGCGTCCGCCGTACCCGCTTCCGGCGATCCGGACCGCAGTAGGTCGCAGTGCGCACGCGGCCTGAAAGCCCATCCCCCTTGATCATCGTACCCTCCCCCGAGCTTTATTTTTACTGTTCGGGCACGCTAGCACAGCGCTGAAACCGCTTCAACGCGTGCGCTTGCGCGCCCGCGGGTGGGCGGCATCATAAACGCGCGCCAACTGCTGATAATCGAGGTGGGTATAGATCTGGGTGGTGCTCAGATGCGCATGCCCCAAGAGCTCCTGCACGGCACGCAGGTCCTGGCTCGACTGCAGGATATGGCTGGCAAACGAGTGGCGCAGCATATGCGGGTGAAGCGGCACATCAAGCCCGCGGTGGCGTCCGAGGCGTGCCAGGCGCTTTTGCACCGCACGCGCCCCAAGCGGCCGGCCGCTCGGCCCGGGAAACACCGCGCCTAGGGGATCATTGCCGGGCCGCAGCGGCAGCCACGCCTTTAGCGCGGCGTGCGCGGCGCGCCCCATGGGTACAAGCCGTTCGCGCCGGCCCTTGCCGGTGACGCGTACCAGGCCCTGCGCAAAATCGAGATCGGACAGACGCAGGCCGAGGAGTTCGGACAGGCGCAGGCCGGCGCCATAAAGGACTTCAGCGATGGCCATATCGCGAACCTCGAGATCGTCCTCTGGTGCCGCGCGCAGCAGGCCCTGAAGCGTGTCTACGTTCAGATCCTGCGGCAAGGAGCGTGGGGTACGCGGCGCCTTGACCCCGCGAAAGGGGTTGGCGCACAACCCGAGTTCACGATAGAGGGTGCGCGCCGCCGACAACGCGCGCGCCACGGTCCGGCCGCCCTGTCCGGCCCGCGACAGGCTCGCGACATAACGCCGCGCGAGCTCGACGGTCATATCCGATGGCGCGGCGCAGCGCAGCCCTTCGGCAAAACGCGCAAGCCCCTCGAGGTCGCGGCGGTAGGCCGACAAGGTATGCGCCGAATAGCGCCGCTCATAGGCCAAGCGATCGAGGCATGCGCCCACGGCCTCGCCCCACGCGCCACCCATCACGAGCGATCCAGCTGGCGGGCCACGGCGCGCATCACGAGATCGCCAAGGCGCCCGAGATAGAGGGTCCCGGCCCCCGGGGGGAATCGCTCGGGGTCACGGCTCCCGAGCAGGATCACGCCCGAGCGCACGGGATCACGCAGGGCCACGAGCGCCACCGAGGCGATGCGCGCCTCGTCAGCCCCGAGCAGGCTGCGGGCCTCGGCGAGAACCGTCTTCGGTCCGCACAACGGCCGCCCCCGCGACAGGGCGAGCGCGCGCCGCAATCGGGCATCGTCCGGGGACACGAACTCGGCGCGGCCCACCAAGGGGCCGCCATCGATACCGAGCAGGACGGTGACCGTATCGAGCCGCAGCTGATTACGCCCGAGCTCGTAGACACTGCCGAAGACGTCATCAAGCGACGCCGCGTCGATCAGGGCCACGGCCAGGCGATGCAATCTCTCGCCGAGCGCCTCGTTTTCCCGGGCGGCGGCCAGGAAGTCCCGGCGCTCGCGGTCCTTCGCGACTAGGCGTTCGCGCAACACCGCCGCCTGACGCTCGAGGAGCGAAACGGCGGCCCCGCGCCCGGCGTGCGGGACCCGCAGGACCTCCAGGAGATCTTCATGCTGCTCGAAATAATCCGGATGATCGCGCAAATAGCGCGCCACACCCTCTTCCCACGAGAGCTCTTCACTCGACTGTTTCACGGCCCCACCCCCGCTCGCTCAACCGCCCCTCGTACACCCGCTGCGCCGGACCACGCATCCACACGGGGCCGGCCCCATCATAGCGTACAAAGAGACGCCCGCCGCGTAGGTGCACCTGCACGTCATCGTCCAGCAGGCCCCGCTCGCGCCCAGCCACGACCGCGGCACAGGCCCCGGAACCGCACGCCAGCGTCTCGCCCGCGCCACGCTCATGAACGCGCAGGCGGATCGTACGCCGGTCGATGATCTGCATGAAACCGGCATTCACGCCTTCCGGGAAGCGCGCATGGCGCTCTATCAACGGGCCCTCGACGGCCACCTCGGCACGCTCGACATCGCTCACGACCTGGACCGCGTGCGGGTTGCCAAGCGACAGCACGCTCAGATCCACAAAGCGCCCGCCGACATCCAGGGTATACAACCTTTGCTCGCGCTCGGCGACAAACGGGATAACGCCCGGGTCCCAGCGCACATACCCCATATTGACGACCACGTCCCCGTCATCCTGCACGGTGAGCGTTATGACCCCCCCCATGGTGCGTACCGTGAGGGTCTCCTTGGCGCTCAGGCCCTCGTCACGCACGTAGCGCGCGAAGCATCGCGCCCCGTTTCCGCATTGTTGCACCTCGCCGCCATCGGCATTGAAGATGCGATATCCGAAATCGATGCCAGGCTCGGTGCTCGGCAAGACCACGAGGACCTGATCGCAGCCAACGCCGAAATGGCGATCAGCGAGGCGCCGGATGCGTTCGGGCGTAAGATCGGGCATCCCGGTCATGGCATCCAGGACCACGAAATCATTGCCCAGGCCATGCATCTTGACGAAACGCTGGCCGCCATCGGTCATGACCGCGACCCCGCGCGCACCACGCACTCCCCGCGCATCAGGTCCTCATAGGTCTCGCGCTGACGCACCACATGGAAGGCCGCCCCATCCACGAGGACCTCGGCGGGCCGCGGGCGGGCATTGTATTGACTGCTCATGGCAAAGCCATAAGCCCCGGCCTCGCCGATCGCCAGGATATCGCCGGGTTCTATGACCAAGGGGCGGCCGCGCCCGAAGACATCGGCGCTCTCGCACACCGGGCCCACGACATCGTATTCGCGCGCAGGCCCCGGACGGCGGCGCGCGGCGGTCACGTTTTGCCAGGCGCCATAAAGCGCCGGACGGATCAGATCGTTCATGCCGGCATCGACGATCGCAAAACGCTTGACGTCGGTCTCCTTGATGTACTCGACGCGCGTGGCGAGTACCCCAGCCGCGGCCACCAACGCGCGCCCAGGCTCCATGATGAGCTCCATGTCCGAAAGCCCGTGGGCGGCCAGGCGCTCCTGGACGAGCGCGACGTAGGCGGCAATCGTGGGCGGCTGCTCGTCGCGGTACCGCACCCCAAGCCCGCCGCCGACATCGACATGGGTGAGGGTCACGCCCGCGCGGCGCAGGCGCACGACCTCCGGGAGCACGCGGTCGAGGGCGTCACCGAAAGGTCGCAATTCGGTCAGTTGCGAACCGATATGGCAATCGATGCCGACGAACGACAGATGGGGGTAACGCGATGCCTCGCGGTAGCAGGCCATGGCCTCGGCCAATGGTATGCCAAACTTGTTTTCCTTCAGCCCAGTGGCGATGTAGTGGTGGGTGCCGGCATCGACATCGGGGTTCACACGCAAGGACACTGGGGCGCGCACCCCGAGCGCGAGCGCGACCGCATCGAGGCGCGCAAGCTCGGCCGTGGATTCGACATTGAAACAGTGGATTCCGACCTCAAGGGCACGGCGCATCTCGCCCTCGGTCTTGCCAACCCCGGAAAACACGACCCGTGCCGGATCCCCGCCCGCCGCCAGCACGCGCTCGAGCTCCCCTTGGGAGACGATATCAAAGCCCGCGCCGAGCTCAGCCAGGGTGGCGAGCAGCGCGAGGTTGCCGTTGGCCTTCACCGCATAGCACACGAGGCTGCGCTGGCCGCTTAGGGCCTCGTGAAACGCCCGGTAGGCGTCGGTCAGGGCCCGGCGGCTATAGACATAACATGGGGAACCGACCGCGGATACGATGTCGGCGAGCGCCACATCCTCCACGAACAAGCGCTCGTCGCGATACGCAAACGCACTCACGGGCGCGGTCCCTTATGGGGCGCCGCGTGGGCCGCCGGGGCGGGCTTGGGGGCGGGCATGTACAAGGGGCCCTGCTTGCCGCACGCGGTCAACGCGAGGAGGCTGACCAGGACCAATCCCCTAGCCATCACGAGAGGTGCAACACCACTTGCCGCATCGTCCATTCGTGCGTCATATCCGAAAGAGTGAGAACACTAGAACAGGCAAAGGCGCCGGGTTCCCCGGCGCCCGCCATCCACTTGCGCACGAGCGTGATGGCCGGCGTGCACAGGATCGACAGGCCGTCGTCCCCGCCCGCCAGCCCGGCGCTGCGCACGAGCGGCTGGCCCCCGCGCTCGCCACGCAATACGACCCGCAGACCGAACGCCGCCCTCCCGAAACGCCGCAGGCCCTGCTGCACGATATGCAGCCCCTTGGCAAACCGGGCGGGATCGGCGATCACCCCCAGGCGGTTCAATGAACCAAGCCACGCATGGGCGCGATTCAATACCGCGAGCTCGAGCCCCGTGCGGTAGGTCACCCCGGCGCCATAGCGCCGGCTCAGGATCTCGATCTCCGGGGCATCGGTCACATACAGGCGATGGCGCCCGAAGGGCTCGGGGAGGACCACGGTGCGGCCCCTCGTATAGCCCGGCACCTCGCGCCACGCGCCGCGCTCATAAATACGCGCCGGGCGACCCTGCGCGGCGAGCAGCGCGCGCACGCTCGCGAGCCCCCGCGGATTACGATTACCCGACAGCGCGGCGATCTCGATATCGGTGATGGTGTCGAACCCAGGGGCAATGGCGGCCGCCAGCACCGACGAGAAGGCCAATGCCGATCCAGCCCCCGACACCAGCGACACCCCACCCTCGACGGCGTGCGCCGCCAAAGCTTGTATGCCCAGTATATAAGAGGTTTCGTCGGCCATGTCGACATAATGCACGCCGCGCCGCGCGCAACGCTCGGCGACCCCGTAATCATGAGGGCGAAACGGCCCGCAGGTGTTCACCACGGCAAACACACCGTCGAGCGCGGCATTGAGCGAGGACTGCCGTTGGATATCGACCGCCACGAATGGAATACCGAGCGCCGCCGATACCGCCTGACCACGGCTCGTGTCGCGCCCGCCTATGAGGCACTCGGCCTGCGGATCTCGCATGAGGATCTCGGCGATTCGCCGCCCACAGGTGCCGTAGCCGCCAAGAATCAGGACTTTTTTGCTCATGACGCCAAGAATAGAGGCTAAGGCATGCCCGACTCAAGGGCATCGCCCCGATTACGCCAGGGATACACCGGGGGCGATTTCCCGGGACTTACGCGCCCGTGGCCTGTTCGTTTCCCCCAAGGCCCGCTACCATGCCCCTTGCGCGGACCCCGCCGGCCGACGAGCGGGATGCGACGGGGACAAACGGCACACCACAAACGACGGGGGGCATCATGGCAAGCGACGGCGACTACGAGAGACAGGCCCAGGAGATGCTCGAACACATCGAACAGGCCATAGAGACCCATGCCCCGGAGATCGAGTTCGAGACCGAAGACGAAATCCTGACGCTGGAGTTTCCGGACGACTCGCGCATCATCATCAACAAACAGCGCCCGCTAAAGCAGATCTGGCTCGCGGCGCGCGCCGGCGGCTTCCACTATGACCACGACGCCACCACCGGGCAGTGGGTGCGCGCCGGCGGGCACGAACTCCTCGCCGACCTCGAGATCTTTGCAAGCCGCCAGCTGCAAAAACCCGTGCGACTGCGCTAGACCTATTCCCAGACCTCCTCGCGGTGGTGAATAACGATCCCCGCGGCAGAGCATTTCGGGCAGGCGGCCGCAGTGACATCGTCGGCAAGCAGCGTGATGGCGTCGTGATAACAGAGACTGCATCGCGGAACGCTACCCGCGCCGACCCAGGCGCTATTGATCGAATGACAGTTATCGCACCGAAATAGCCGCAGGCAAGGCTCCGGCCGGCGCCCGCACCCGACACCGAGATCACGTTCCTCGTAGCGGCACGCGCGACATAGAAAATCCACTTTGTGTCCCATGGTCATCCTGGAAAGATCAAGGCCGCGACATCGCGGTAATGCTTGACATAATGCATGACAAGGCCGCTACGGACATTGTCCGGCAACTCCTCGAAATCATTGCGGTTGGCCTCGGGGATGATGATCTCGGGGATCTTCACGCGGCGCGCGGCGATGATCTTCTCGCGGATCCCGCCGACCGGAAGGACATGCCCGGTAAGCGTGATCTCGCCGGTCATGGCAAGTGGCCGGGCGATCCGCTTGCCGCGCGCAAGCGACAAGAGTGCGCTTGCGATCGTTACCCCGGCGCTCGGTCCGTCTTTGGGGATCGCGCCCGCCGGCACATGCAGGTGCAAGGAGGCCTTGTCGAAGAAATCCTCGGGGGCGCCGTATTGCTTGCAATGCGAGGAGATATAACTGTAGGCGATCTCCGCCGACTCACGCATCACATCCCCCAGTTGGCCGGTTATCTTGATCCCGCGCGTGGCGCGGTGCACGCGCGTAACCTCGATATCGAGGATGGCGCCGCCCATGGGGGTCCAGGCAAGACCGGTCACGACCCCAACGCCACGCAGGGGCTTGATGGGCTGAAAGACCGGCCGGTCGAGGTACTTCTCGAGATTGCGCGCACTCACCTTGATGGGTGGCTCCTTGCCGTTGATCATGGCCACCACGGCCTTGCGCGCGATCGAGCCGAGCTTCTTTTCGAGGCTGCGAACCCCGGCCTCGCGCGCGTAGCCCTCGATGATCTCGCGTATGGCCTGATCCTCGATGCGCAATTGCCCACGCTTCAATCCCACCTTGTTCATCTGCTTGGGCAGGAGATGGTGCTTGGCGATCGCCATTTTCTCGCTCGTGATGTAACCGGCAAGCCGTATGACCTCCATGCGATCCAGCAATGGCCGGGGTATGGTGTCGAGCTGATTGGCCGTGCAGACGAACAGCACTTTGGATAGATCGAAACGCAGGTCGAGATAATGATCCAGGAAATCGACGTTCTGCTCGGGATCCAGGACCTCGAGCAGCGCCGACGCCGGGTTCCCCTGATATGAGGAGCCGATCTTGTCGATCTCGTCTAGCATGATGATCGGATTGGCCACCCCGACCTCGCGGATCGCCTGAATGAACTTGCCCGGCATCGCCCCTATATAGGTGCGGCGATGGCCCTTGATCTCGGCCTCATCGCGCATGCCACCCACCGAAAATCGGTAGAAAGTGCGGCCCAGCGAGCTCGCTATGGAACGGCCTATGGATGTCTTGCCGACCCCCGGGGGGCCTACGAGCAGCAGTATCGAACCCGCCACCTCGCCCTTCATGGCACCCACCGCCAGGAATTCGATGATGCGGTCCTTGACGTCATCGAGGCCGTCATGGTCGCGGTCCAGGATCGCCCGCGCCTGCTTTAAGTCGATCTTGTCGCTTGAATAACGGCCCCACGGCAAGAGCGTCAGCCACTCGAGATAATTGCGCGTGACCGCGTATTCCGGAGACCCCATTTCGAGCACCGCCATCTTCTGCAGCTCCTCCTCGATGCGCTTGTTCGCGGCCTCCGGGAGGATGAGCGTGGCGAGCCGCTCGCGGAAGACCTCGATCTCGGCGGTGCGGTCATCCTTGGCGATGCCAAGCTCCTTCTGGATGGCCTTTAGCTGCTCGCGCAGGAAGAACTGGCGCTGCTGTTCATTGATCTTCTCCTCGACCCGCTCGCTGATACGCGCCTGGGTCCGGGCGAGCTCGAGCTCCTTTTTCAGGAGAAAGAGCACCTTTTCCAGACGCGGCTCGAGGTCGACGGTGCGTAGCACGTCCTGCAGCTCCATCTTGCTCGCGGTGGTGAGGCTGGCGGCGAAATCGGCGAGACGCGAGGGCTGGTCGGGGCCAAAGCGCGTGAGAAAGAACTTGAGCTCCTCGCCGTACAGGGGGTTCAGCGGCAAAAGCTCCTTGATGGTGTTGATGATCGCCACCGAATAGGCCTTGACATCGCCGCTCTCCGGGGCCTCGGACTCGGGGAAATAGTGCGCGCGCACCGCGAATGGCCGTTCGCGAGACAGCCACCGGTCGATGCGAAAGCGCTGCAGGCCCTCCACGAAGACCTGCAGTTTCTCGTCGTTCTGAACCACCTTATGGATACGGCAGACAGTCCCCGTTTCATAAAAATCGTCGCTCGTGACATCGACGGCCTCGTCCTTGCGGATCAAGACCAGGCCCAAAACCTTGTGCGCGGTCTCGGTGGCGGCCACGATCGTGGAACTCCATGGCTCGCGATCGAGGACCAGCGGGATGGCTTGGGCCGGGAAAAACGGCCGGTTCGTAATAGGCACGATCGGCACGGACGTCGGCAAGACATCGCCGGCGCGCGCCAGTGTCCCGCCGGATGCGGGCGTCGATTCGGGTTCGCTCTTGGTCATCAATTTGTCGTTCGCTTTTTTTAGGAACTCGGCTTTGTAATGGGGCCGCCCGGACTCGGTTCAAGGGTTGGACGTATTGTGCCAGATCGCGCCCGCACCGGAACGCGGCCATGGTCGCACGGCCGATACCATCTCTGGTCAAGGTCACACGGGCGGCTTATGATAAATAGCAAGGCAATGCCGCCAGGATGTGGAGGCCGCGCAATGAAAGCCTTGTGGGTGCTAGTAGGCATACTTCTTCTCGCCGGGTGCGCCACACCCATTCCGCGCGCCCTGCGGGCGCCGCACATAAGCTCGGTGAGTGTGGCCGCGGCGCGCGCCCACATCGCACCCCTCGGGGCGCGCGTGCGCTGGGGCGGCGTCATCAGCAAGGTCATAAATAGTCCCCACGCGACCTGGATACAGGTTATCAGCCGGCCGCTCAGGCACGATGGCCGCCCACGCCGGGCACGGTTCAGCGGAGGACGCTTCCTGGCCCGGGTCCCGGGCTTCCTCGATCCCGACATCTACGCGGTCGGCCGCAAGATCACCGTCGTGGGGGTCTTCTCCGGCTATGAGAAGAACCCGATCGGGAGCTACCTGTATGACTTCCCGGTGGTCCATACGCTCGCGGTGCATCTCTGGCGGCCCCGGCCCCATTATTATTACCCGCGCTATTACTACGCCAACCCCTGGCCGTGGGGTTGGGGCATAGGCGTGGGGCCGGACTTCGACTGGGGGTGGCACGAGGACGATGACGGGCCCGGCTTCTGGCCATGAGGCCTGCTTTCGGAGGGCATGAACCGTGACGGGCCGCACGATCAGGGTGTGGGCGCCACGGGCCGTGTGGGCCTGTATGGTCGTGGGTCTTGCCGGCTGCGCGCTGCGCCCGCGCCCCGCGGCCACGCATATCGACCGGCGCATGGATTTGCAGGCGGTCCTCGCGCATCCGCGGCGGACCCGCGGGGCACGCGTGCGCTGGGGAGGCATCATAGTGCAAGACACCGTGGGTCCCGCCCATAGCACGCTTACAGTGCTCGCCTATCCCCTGAACGGACAGGGCCGGCCACGCCTGAGGCGGATACCAGAAGGGCGTTTTCAGGCGGTGGCGCCTGGCTATCTCGACCCCATATTGTTTGCCCGCGGGCGACTGGTGACGGTGGTGGGGACCGTGATCGGCACTAAACCTGGGCTCATCGGCCAGGCCCGCTACATCTATCCGCGCGTGCAGGTCCTCGCCAGCCACGTCTGGCGACTCTACCGGCCCAGGCGGCGCCACTGGCAATTCGGCTTTGGGGTTGGGATCGGCCTTTGATGCGAGTCGCGGGCGCCAGTACCGCTCACGATCCGGCAGCTCCGAGCGCGACGCTACGCGGACGACGACCCCGATCGTGAGCGCGAGCGGATGGTCCTCGATGGACCTTCTCTAGGGCGCGCTTAGTGTCGGGGGGCAGCGTCCCTCAGGCAACGGGGCTCGCCTCAGGCACTTCTGGGCTCGGGGGCCTTCGCGGCAAGCACCTCCACCAGACTCGCGCACTCGTTGGCGCGGCGGCGCGCGGTATCGATGTCGGAGGCCATGGCCAGGGCCACACCCATGCGCCGGCGCGTGAAGCTCTCAGGCTTGCCAAAGAGCCGCAGCTTGGTGCCGGGCACGCGTAAGGCCGCATCCAGGCGCCCGTAACGCACGCCCACTTCGTCCCGATTTCCATAGATCACGGCGCTCGCCCCGGGACGCAGCAGCTCGGTCGATACCGGAAGGCCCAGGATCGCGCGGACATGCAGCTCGAACTCGCTCTGGTACTGGCTCGCCAGCGTCACGAGGCCCGTGTCGTGCGGCCGCGGGCTTACCTCCGAAAACCAGACCTGGTCTTCATTCACGAAGAACTCGCAGCCGAATATCCCGCGGCCGCCGAGGGCCGCTGTGACCTTCTCGGCCATCTCACGGGCGCGATACAAGGCCTTCTCGCTCATCGGCTGCGGCTGCCAGCTCTCCACATAATCCCCGCGCTCCTGCCGGTGTCCGATCGGCTCACAGAAGTGTGTCTCGATGACCCCGCCTAAGCCGCTTGCGCGCACCGTGAGCAGGGTGATCTCGTACTGGAACTCGATGAACGACTCGACGATGACGCGCGCGATCGCCACCCGGCTCTTCTTCTGGGCCTCGTGCCATGCGGCCACGAGCTCGGCCTCGTTTGTGGCTACCGACTGACCCTTGCCCGATGACGACATGACCGGCTTCACGACGCATGGAAAGCCGGTGACCGCCGCCGCCGCCTGCAGCTCCTCGAGGCTGCCGGCAAAGGCATAGCGCGAGGTCGGGATCCTCAGCTCCTCGGCGGCCAGCCGCCGAATGCCCTCGCGGTTCATGGTGAGGAAGGTCCCGCGCGCGGTCGGTATGACCTCGGCCAGACCCTCGTTTTCAATCTCCATGAGGGTCTCTGTGGCGATCGCCTCGATCTCCGGGACTACGAAATCCGGCCGCTCGCGGGTGATGACATCGCGCACCGCGCGCGCATCGCGCATGTCGATCACATAGGAGCGGTGGGCCACCTGGTGGGCCGGCGCATGCGCATAGCGGTCGACCGCCACCACCTCGACACCGAGCCGCTGGGCCTCGATGGCCACCTCTTTGCCCAATTCACCGCTGCCCAGCAAGAGCAGGCGCACGGCATCGCGTGTCAAGGGGGTGCCTAAAACTGTCATGGCAAGAACTCCGCAGCGGGGGTGGGGTGGTTGGCGCGCATCATACCCTCGGTCCCAGGTCTGTCAATTCTCGATTCCCCGGTGATACGGCCGCACTGCCGCCCTCACGTCAATCCTCGGGGGCCCATGCCGGGGATGCCGCGCCATCGATCAGGACGCGATCCTCCCCTGCCCCCACCGGGATGGGGCCTTGTTCGGCGGTCCCCGCGCGCGCGGCGCGCCAACCCATAGACGAGGCCATGGCCGCCAAGGCGGCGATACTTACGAGCGCGCCGCGTGGCCCGAAGCCATCGGCGACCCCTCCGAAAAGCGGGGCCATGACCGGGGCGCCGCCTTAAGGCCACGGCGATCAGGAGCGCCAGCAGGCGGCCGCATATGGCCGGCTCCACCGACAACTGGAGGAGGCTGTTGGCGGACGTGCCGAAGACCTGCAACGCAAAGCCGAGAATGAGGAACGCCAGGGCAAACACCCCGAGGTCCGGGGCCAGCGGCGTGGCCGTCGTGGCAGCGGCGCACGCCGCGGCCGCCAAGGTCAGCGTCATAAGCCGCGGCGCGCGGACCGCCACGAATAGCGCGCCGCCGATCGCGCCAAACGCCATCAACGAGGCGATTAGGCGGTAAGACACGGCGCCTGGGTGAAAGACCCGGACGGCCATGGTCGAGATCAGGATCGGGAGGTTGACGCCGACCGCCCCCATCAATCCGAACATCCACCATGCCCCGCCAAGATCGGGGCGGCGGGCCATCAGGCTCAAGACCTCGGTGAATGCGCCCCCGGCCCGACCCGGACACGCGGGCTTGCGCGCAGCGATATGTGGCAGCGCGCGCAGAACACGCAGGACCATGCCAAACGACGCCGCATTGATCAAAAAGACGAGGCCCGTCCCCAGAGAACCGATCAGGACCCCCGTCAGGGCCAGCACCGCCATGGGCCGCTGGGTTAAGGCCAGGAGCCGCCGCCGATCGCAATGATCGGCGGCGCGGCCGGTGAACGGCAGGAGCAAGACCTGGGGCGCGAACTGCAGCGGGGTCACAACACCAAGCGCCAAGGCGTTATGCGCGGTAAGGCGCGTCAGTACCAGCCAGTCCTGGGCGGTACGCTGCATCCAGGTACCGAGATTCGACCCCAGGGCCGCGGCCGCCCAGAGACGGTAATCGCGTCGATAAAGCGCGCCAGGCCGCGCGCGGGGACGACACCGGCTCGCTCACCGGGCGCGCTGGGCGAGCAGCGCGATAACCTCTTCCGTGGTGGCAGTCTCCCCTAGGCGCGGAAAGATCCGCTGCACACTGTTGTCGTGGGCCTCGCGGCTCATGTCGGTCATGGCGTCAAGGGCCAGCGTGACATGGAAGCCGAGCTCATGGGCCTGGCGGGCGGTCGATTCGACACCGATGCTCGTGGCGATGCCCGCGATCACCACCTGGGTGATGCCGCGGACGCGCAAAAGACCCTCGAGACCGGTCGCGGTAAAGGCCCCCCAGGTGCGCTTGCCGATGCGATAATCCCCGGGCTGCGCGGCGAGTTCGGGCACGAGTTGGTCCCAGTCGGACGGCCGGTCGGCAAAATTCCGCGACTGCTCGGTGCGGCCGGGCGCCCCGCCATGAACGGTAACGAGCACCACCGGCAAGGCCTGCGCCCGGAAGGCCGCCGCAAGCCGCGCGGCGTGCGCCACCACTGCATTCGTGGGATGCGCCATCGGCAGCCCGACGATCCCCTTTTGCAGGTCGACCACGATGAGTGCCGTCTCTTTATCCAATGCTGTTGCTGTCACCGTCACACCTCCCTCGATTACCATATTGCACAAACTTGCCGGTAGCGGCTGCGCCTATACGAATACCCTGGGCGCGCACAGCCGTCTCGAACTCCTGAAAATACCGCATGCCACTTACCGGAAACGCGCGGTTGAGCGCCCGACGCCTCTCGAAGACCGCGATCGCGAAAGCCACCATCTTGGGGGGAAACGAAAACCGGTCTCCTTTGCGCAGCGCCGACAGGATCCAGCCGTAGGCCTCGTCGGCGCGCCGCACCGTATCCCCTGATCGCGATAGCGAACCCGGACGTAAACGATATTCGTGCAGGACTCGCGGGTAAAGATAAGCGCCGCCGTGGCGAGCCATGACCGACAGGGTAAAGACCGCGTCTTCGGCAAACCTGAGGCATTCCGGAAAGCGTGCGCGGGCCATGACCCGCCGCTGGTATACCGGCCAGAGGCTCTCGCTCACACGCGCAAAGAATCGCCAGTCGTGGTACCCATCGGCCACGTCATGCCAACAGTCCGCGTCATACCCGGGTCCCGGATACTCGCAAAACCGTGTGTTCGCGAGCGCGATACCGTGCGTGCGAGCCAAGGGCGCGAGGATCGCCAGCTTGTCCGGGTACCAGACGTCATCGCTGTCAAGAAACGTGACGAGAGGTTGGCGGGCGGCATCGAGCCCGCGATTGCGGGCAGCCGAAGGACCCGAGCCGCAGGCCCCGGTGCGCACCAGCACGAGCCGCCGGTCGGTGGGCAACAACGCCCGGTAATCGACCCCGTCATCGGCGACCACGATCAATTCCCAGTGCGGGTAGGTCTGTGCCAGGACCGAGTGCACGGCCGCACCTATGCTTGCCTCGGCCTTGTAGGCTGGCATGACGACACTTACGGATAGAGGCCGCCCCATATGCGCTCTCCGTGCCCTTGACGCACCGCGGTGCGCAAGTTTAGCACGTAAGGTGCGTGACCCTGACGCCCGTCACCGCAGGGTCTTCCGCTGGCGTCGTCGCTTACTATAATACGGATAGGGGATCGTGTTAGGAGGTGATCGTGACGCCGACTCTCTATCAGTTCTTTCATCGCCACATTCAATATGGCTTTAAGCGTGCGGGTCTCGGGGAACCGGAGACCGTGGCTTATGTAAGCGACCTACTCACCCGTTTTGCCCATACCAACGCCCTCTACCCCCTTTACGACCACGAACAACGCCCACTCACTACCCTCGTGCAGTTCCTCGCCGAACAACGGGCCGCGCAAGACGAGGACCGGGCCCGCGAAATGATCGTCGTACGCCATCTCGCCGAGTATGCGCTGTTTATGAGCGGCTTCTTTCGTGAACGCCTGCGCTCACGCGGGCAACTGTCATACTACGCCGACCATGGGCGCAGCGCCTTCGCCCAGAGCGCCGACCTCGAGAAAAACAGCGGACGGGCGCGGGTCTATTGGCGGCTGCAGCGCGATTTCGCGCGCGTCGCGGAGGCCGTGGACGATATCCGCCGCCACCGGTTGCCGCTCCCTCCCGAGACCTGCATGGAGCGGCCGCTCGCCGCCCTGTGGCGCCGGTGAGCCGCTAACGGCGCGCCCAGCGCCGCACCGCGGCGGCATGGCGGCGGCTTACCGCGAGCCGCTTGTCGAGACCTTTTAGGGTGACGTGCCAGGTGCCGCCCGTGTCCTTTTCGATACCGCTGATGTGGGGGGTGGCGACCAAAGCGTTCCTGTGGATGCGCAGAAAGCTCTCGCCGAATTCGTGCTCGAGATTGACAAGCGAGTCCTCGATCAAATGCTCCTCGGCGGCGGTTCTCACCGTCACGTATTTGTTGTCGGCCAGGAAATACAAGACATCCTGGACCGGCACTAGGCGAATGTTGCCGCGCAGATGCACGCTCAGATGAGTACGCACCACCGGGGATTCCTGCGCCTGATTCAGGTCCTGGAGCTGCTGCAAGGTAAGCTTGCCGGCCTTGCTCAAGGCCTTCGCCAGACGATCCTTGCGGATCGGCTTTAAGAGATAATCGACGGCATTGACCTCGAAGGCATCCAGGGCATGCTGGTCATAGGCGGTGGTGAAGATCACGCCCGGCGGGGCGTCGAGACCCATGAGATGCATGGCCGCCTCCAGGCCGTCCATGCCGGGCATGCGAATGTCCATGAGCAATACGTCGGGATTCAAGCGCTCGGTCTGGGCAATCGCCTCGCTACCGTTCATGGCCTCGCCCACGACCGTATGTTCGCCAATCTCTCCCACCATCTCCCGTAACCTGTCGCGCGCCAATTTCTCGTCGTCTACGATCAGGACCTTCATCGTGTCCCTCCTCTGTTCAGCTGGTGCCCCTGTCTCTCTCATCGTGAACTCTCCGCTAGGAATCGATCCCCCTGATTTCTGACAATTGGCATTTTTATTTTGACGTGATATTGATCGCCTTCCTCGAAGGTTTGCAAGCTCGCGGCGTCCTGAAAATGCGAGGCAAGCCTTTGGCGGATATTGTCCATGGCGATCTTGTTGCCGCGCCCATGAGCGTGCTTGCGTACCTCCGGTACCGGATTACTGATGAGCACGTTCAAGGTATCGGACTGATCACCCCACAACTCGACCTTCACCGTGCCCCCGCCAAAGCGCGGCTCGATACCGTGATATATGGCGTTTTCCAAGAGCGGCTGCAAGGTCAGCGTTGGGATGAGGGCGTTGCGTGGCACATTGCTGACCGTCCAGTGGACCTGAAGGCGATCCCCCAACCGCAGCTTTTCGATCTCCAGGTATTGACGCGATATCTCCTGCTCGGCGCTGATGGGCACGAGCTTGCGGGCATCGGCGAGCAACACCCGGAATAGATCCGCGAGATCCTGGAGCGCGGCCTCGGCGCGCGGCGGGTCGCTGCGCGTGAGGCTTGCGATGCTGTTCATGCTGTTGAATAGAAAATGCGGACGGATGCGCGACTGCAGCGCCTGTATGCGCGCCTCCTGCTCGAGCTTGGCATCGACCTGGGCCTTGTGGGATACGAACAGATAACGCAGGCCAAGCAGCATGACGACGGTACCGATCAGCACGCTATGGACCATTATGGTGAGCTGCCAGGGCGGCGAGCGGGTAGCGATCATGCCCAGCGCGTAGAGCCCGTTTATGAGACCCTCGGTGACCGCGACCACCGCCACCAGCATGAGCGCGATCACGACCATGGACCCCACGATCGCCGACAACTGGCGCAAGCCGCGGTTCACGATCCGCAGCAGGCCCAGGCTTACCAGGGCCACGATCAGGGTATAGGCCGAAAGAAACAGGAAACGGTGCAAGGTCGCGGGCCCCAGACTATCGCTTGAGGCAATGGTGAATATCACGGCAATGGCCTCGGCCATGAACAGCACCTTGGCGGCAATGGCGAGAGAGCTGAAGTCCGGCAGGAAGTAACTCGTCGAGTCCTTCATGATCACCCAAGGCTTGCGTTCGGTAAGCGGAGGTAACGATCCGCGAGGATCGGGGTATGCTCCTTAAGACTACCAGGAAAAAGGCGCCCCGAGCAGGCTCGGGGCGTGACAATTCCGGACTGGCATTTCGGGGTGGGGGTGCATAAGGAGAGTCCAGCCCGGACACTACGAGCCAAACCTTAGCCGAATCACCCCCCACCCTCAACCTGGCACCGATGACCGGAAGTCGTCGACGGACAAGTGGCGACGCGCGAGCGCCCTTAACGGCGGGCTCGCGCTTCGGTACCATGGGAACCATTCTCCATTCGTCGAGCGTGTCCATGTCCTCTCCCGACAAGGCCTGGAAAGGCCGTTTTACCGAACCCACGGATGCCTTCGTCGAGGCCTTCACGGCCTCGGTCGGATTTGATCACAGGCTCTACCGTCATGATATTCGCGGCTCCATCGCGCATGCCGACATGCTCGCCGCCGTGGGCATCATCGAGGAACGCGAGGCAGCGCTCATCACAGAAGGGCTTACCGCCATCGGAAAAGAGATCGACGAGGGCCGCTTTTCGTGGTCGGTGGGCCGCGAGGACGTGCACATGAATATCGAGGCGGCACTCATCAAGCGCATCGGCGAGGTCGGCAAAAAGCTGCACACCGCGCGCTCGCGCAACGACCAGGTGGCGACCGCCGTGCGGCTTTATCTACGCGACGGGCTCGACGGACTCATCGGGCAACTGCAGCGCCTGGGCAGCGTGTTTCTGATGCTGGCCGAGCGCGAGGCCGAAACCATCATGCCCGGCTTCACCCACCTCCAGGTGGCCCAACCGGTGACCCTGGGCCACCATGTCCTGGCATGGTTCGAGATGATCCTGCGTGATACCGAGCGCCTGATCGATGCCCGCGGCCGCGTGAATGTCATGCCGCTCGGGGCCGGGGCGCTGGCCGGCACGAGCTTTCCGATAGACCGGCAAATGACCGCGCGGGCCCTGGGCTTTACGCGGCCCGCCGAGAACTCCCTGGACGCTGTCTCCGATCGCGACTTTGTCATCGAGTTCACGGCGGCCGCGGCCTTGATCATGATTCACCTGTCGCGGATCGCCGAGGAACTCGTGTTGTGGTCGACGCCGCAGTTCGGTTTCATAGAACTGGCCGACGGCTTTTGCACGGGCTCGTCGATCATGCCCCAAAAGAAGAACCCGGACGTCCCGGAACTGCTGCGCGGCAAGAGCGGGCGTGTCATAGGGCATCTCATGGCCCTGCTGGTCCTTATGAAGGGCCAGCCGCTTGCCTACAACAAGGACAACCAGGAAGACAAGGAGCCGCTGTTCGATACCCTCGACACCGTGCGCGACTCGCTACGCGCGCTCACGGAACTCCTGCCGGCGACCACCTTCCATCGCGAGCGTATGCGCCGCGAGGCGCTACGCGGCTATCCGACCGCCACCGATCTCGCGGATTATCTGGTACGCAGGGGCCTGCCGTTTCGTGATGCCCATGAAGCGGCGGGGCGCGCCGTGCGATTGGCCATAGATCAGGGCGTGGACCTGGCGGACCTGCCGCTTGCGGCGCTCAAGAGCTGCTCGCCCCTGATCGAGGCCGACATCTTCCCGGTGCTGACCTTGGAGGGGTCGCTTGCCGCACGTGACCATCTGGGGGGCACCGCCCCCCGCCAGGTACACGAAGCGGCCGCGCGCGGCCGCCAGCGCCTCGCGGACCTGGCCGCGCGGGCTGCTGATTAAAAGAGATTGAAGAGGTCGCCTACGACATCGTCGGCGACGGCAAAGCCCGCGCCCATGCCAAGGCCGCTCACCAGCGATCCCATGAACCCGCCGCCGGCCTGCGGTGACTGATTGGCCCATCCGGTCGGCTGCATCGGGGCGTTGGGGTGCGTGGCCACGGCGCCTTCCAGCTGCTGGATGTATTGGGCCATCTGCTGGATGAGCGTTGTGGCGCCCTGCGCCTGGGTTTGCATCATCATCGCCACTTCACGCAGATCCATCGCCCACTCGCGCCCGGTGGTCGCATCGGGGGCAGCGGCGGCAAACTTCTGCGCCAGGGCCTGGAGCTTTTGGATGGTCGCCTGATTCTGCTGCTGCACGGTTGCCAACTGATTTTCGGCTTGCTGATAGTCCATTGCGTTTATCCTCGTAAGGAAATCCTCGGCCGGACCGGCCGGACACGGCAGTGTTAAGACCCGTCGAGATTACCCAAGTTCCGGAGACAGGCCGGTCGCCTAGCTTAGCGCACCACCCCCGACGCGCCAACCGCGCCGCCAAGCGACCCCCCGCAGACCCCGGGCGCGGCTGCGCGCGACGATCCGCCGGTAGCGGGCGCCCCCGTAAGAGATACTATACAAACGAATAATTGAATATTATATTAGTTGTCAGTCATTCTTAACGGGGGACGCATGCAGGTCCTGACGGCGGTTGTGGGGGCCGGTACCGGCCTCTTGCTAGGCCTTTTCGGAAGCGGCGGCACCTTGATTGCCATGCCCACGTTGCACTTTCTCCTGCACGTGCCGGCACGCAGCGCCATCGCCATGGCATTTGGCATCATCGCGATGACAGCGGCGATCGCCACGTTCCATTATTGGCGGCGCGGGGCGATCGATCTGCGCGTGGCGGCCCTGTTCGGGCTATTCGGCATCGGCGGGGCCTATGCGGGCGCGCGCCTGGGGGCAGTGATCCCCGCACCCATTCATCTGGCCTTGTTTGCGGCCACCATGTATTACTCGGCCCATCGGCTACTCTTCACGGACACGCGTGCCGACGAAGCGGGCATGCGCTCCGACCACCCGGCCCTCATCGCCGCCTATGGGCTTGGTATCGGGACATTCGCGGGCATCGTGGGTGTCGGTGGCGGCTTTCTGATCGTCCCGGCCTTGATACTTCTCTGGCGACTGCCGGTAAAACGCGCCGTGGGGACCTCGCTCATGGCGGTCACCGCCAATTCCTTGGCGGGATTTGCGGGCTATACCACCTCCGTCGCCATCAGCTACCCGATCATGGCGGTGTTCGCCACAAGCGCGGTGTGCGGTACCTTTGCCGGCAGCGCCCTGCATAGATACCTGCCGGAGAAGACCGTCAAACTCGCCTTGGGCCTGTTTCTGGCAACGGTCGCGACCTACATCATCGGCAAGGGCCTGGTCTAGCAGGACACCTTCGCTGGTCGGGCGCGGCCGCGGTGGTATCCTTAAGGGCTCCTGCCGCTACGCACCCGTTAGCTGCCGCGCGGCCGGCGGGCGCGCCGACACGAATCTGTTATAGTGGTCAAACGAAGACTGCACGGTCGGAGGCGGCGTGGCCGACACAATACAACCCAAGCGGCTGATATTCGAGCAGTTGGCGCGGGTCGCCAAGGCCCTTGCGCAACCCAACCGCCTCGACCTTCTCGAGGCCTTGAGCCAGGGCGAGCGGGGCGTCGAGGAACTGGCGCGAATCTGCCGGCTGTCGGTCGCCAATACCTCACACCATCTCCAGATCCTCCGGGATGGCGGTTTCGTGGTGCCGCGCAAAAGCGGGGTGCAGGTCTACTACCGGCTGAGCGGCGACGAGGTCACGACGCTGCTGTCGGCCTTGCAACGCATGGGCGAACGCCATATCGCCGAGATCGAGCAGCTTGTGCGCCGACACTTCGCGACGATCGACGACCTCACCCCGGTCGGCCAGGACGAGCTGTTACGGCTTTTGCGGACCGATCAGGTCGTGGTGATCGATGTGCGCCCGGAATCCGAATATCGTGCCGGACATGTCAAGGGCGCCATCAACATCCCCCTGGACCACCTGTCCCGACAACTGCCGCAGTTGCCAAGGGATCATGAGATCATTGCCTACTGCCGGGGACCCTATTGTCTGCTGGCGTTCGAGGCGGTCCAGGCACTTCGCGCACACGGCTACCGCGCGCGTCGCCTGCAGGAGGGATTCCCGGAATGGAAGGCGCGCCACTTGCCGCTGATATCCGCCGCGGAAGATCCCGGCCGGCAGCCGCCCGCTGTGACTGCCCGAGAGGACCACGAGGGGTAGGCAAAAAAGTGGCCGGTCGGCCTGGCAAGGAATGAGCCGCCGGCCATCGCTAGGCCGCCGACGGTCAAGGGCGGGCCGCTCACCGCGGCCGCCCAGGGTCCGGGGCCTCGATCGTTTCGGGCTAGCGAGACGCGCTCGTGCGTACCAGCCGTGGATCGTCTTCCATGCGCCCCTCGTGCGTCTCGGCCGACAAGGCCTCGAGCGACCGGCCACTGGTCTCAGGCAGGACTAACTGGGTCAGCAGCAGGCCAAGGAACGAAACGCCGGCGGCGAACATCATCGCCCCCTTCAACCCGCCCGCGTGACTGATGAAGGGAAACAAGAAGGTACCGACAAAAGCGCCAAGCTTGCCGATGCCGGCCGCGATCCCGTGACCCGTGGTGCGCCCGCCGGTCGGAAAGACCTCGGCGGGGATCACGAAGGTCGTACAGTTGGGCCCGAACTCGGTAAAGAAGAAACTTGCGCCATACAAGAGCAGAAAGGGCAGCGCATCGTGGGTCACGCCGGGCGTGAATGCGATCACGCCAAAACTGATCGCCATCACCGCAAAGCCGATCATCTGCAGGCGGCGATGACCGATACGATCCATCAGCAGGATGGAGGCCAGGTAGCCGGGCACCGCGGCCACGGCAAAGATCACGAGCGCCCAGGCCGTGCCCTGCACAAGGCTCGCGTGGGGCGCGAGCAGGCCTATGATCTGGGGGGTCGAGATGACGTTGCCGTAAAAGGCGTAGTCGAGCAAGAACCAGGAGCCGGCGGTCCCCAGGATCATGAGCAGATTGCGGCGGTCGCCGAGAAAGGAGCGCAGCGTCATCTTGCGCGGTTGCTGCAGGCTGGCGCCGGTGGACTGGATCTGCCCCTCGGAATAGCGGGCCATGTCACGGGCCGCGGCCTCCGATTGCCCGCGCACCAAGGCCTTGTAGCGTGGCGACTCGGGCATGGTGCGGCGCAGATACAAGACCGCGAGCGGCGGGAGGGCGCCAAGACCCAGCATGATCCGCCAGATGATGTCATGGTCGAGGCCCGCGGCCTCGAGCGTGAGCGCAACCACCGGCCCAAATACGAGCCCCAGACCCTGCATGCCAAAGACGAGCGAGACCAGTGAACCGCGCTGCTTGGCATTACTGTACTCCGACATGAGCACCGCGCTCATGGGATAATCGCCGCCGATACCGAAGCCCAGAATGAAGCGAAATACGAGCAACCACGTGAAATCCGGGGCAAAGGCGCACGCCAGAGCGCCTATGACCATCAGCGTGGCCTCCAGGCCATAAATCGTCTTGCGGCCGATGAGATCGGCTAAACGCCCGAAAATCAGCGCGCCAAAAAACGCCGCGAGCAGCGAACCGCTCCCCAAAAGGCCGATCTGGCCGGCGGTCAGATGCCATTCGGGCTTCAAGTACACGAGCGCCATGCCGATAATGAAGAGATCGTAGGCATCGGTGAAAAAGCCCATCCCGGCGGTCACGGCGGCGCGCATATGGAAAAAGCTGATCGGCGCCTCATCCAGCGCCTGAAGTAACGAGCGATTGTTTTGGGCCATGAGGCCTCCTTCGAAAGCGATCCCGTGATTGCGGGTGGATATACGAATTAGCCGGTACTTCCGGGACGTCTAAGCCGGTACTTCCGGGACGTCGGCCTTGAGCGACCTCTCGATGCTACGGGCGATATATGACGAAAAAATGACAGGCGGCCTCGTCTGGCCACAGGCGGGCCGACGCAAGCCGGCGAAATCCGTTAGACTGGCGGCTTTTCAGAGGGGCGAGGGCACACCACCGGGCGGATCGGCGGGCCAGGGTGCGGGTACACTTTGTCGGAGGACCTCATGAGTAGCTTTAACGATCTCACGGAACGTCTCGCGCAATTCGCCAAGGAGCGCGACTGGGGGCAATTCCACTCCCCGAAGAACTTGGCCATGGCGCTCATCGTCGAGGCCGGCGAGCTCGTCGAGCCACTGCAGTGGCTGAGCGAAGACGAGAGCTACACGCTGTCCGAGGCACAACGTCAAGCCGTGAGCGAGGAGGCGGCCGACGTCCTCCTTTATTTGTTACGCCTCTGTGATCAGCTTGGTATCGACCTGGAACAGGCGGCGTGGGCCAAGATCGCCAAGAATGCCGTCAAATACCCCGCCGACAAGGTGCGGGGCAGCGCCCGCAAATACACGGACTACCCGTGAATTACCGCCACGCCTTTCATGCCGGATCGGCGGCCGATGTGCTGAAACATGTCGTGCTGCTGGAGACCCTGGATCTGGCCCTGCAGAAACCCAAGCCGCTATTCGTGCTCGACACCCACGCCGGCGAGGGCCTCTACCGCCTGCAGGCAGAAGGGGAGGCCGACGAGGGCATCCGCCGCCTGTGGGGGCGTCGTGACGAGTGGCCGGCTTTGAGCGGATACTTCGAGGCGGTAGGGCGCTTCAACGGGACACGCTTGCGGGACTACCCGGGTTCGCCGCTTCTCATCTCCGAACGCCTGCGTCCCGAGGACCGGTTCGTGGCCGTCGAGGAGGCGAGCGCCGCCCACGCCGCGTTGCAGCAGGTGTTGCGGTCCCCGCATAGCCAGATCTTTCTGGGAAACGGTTATCACGCCTTGAAGGCCCTGCTGCCCCCCCGGGAGCGCCGCGGGGTGATCCTGATCGACCCCCCCTACGAGCGCGTGACGGAACGAAGCGCGCTACTGACGGGCCTCAAGACCGCCTTGCAACGATTCCAGCAGGGGATCTATCTCGTATGGTATCCGATCAAGGACAAGCGCGACGCCGAGCGCCTGGTGGCGGTCTTGTCGGCCCTCGGAGATAACCTGTGCGTGGAGCTGCTCACCTGGCCCGCGGACGTCAAGAGCCGCCTCAACGGCTCGGGGCTGCTTATCCTGAACCCGCCCTATGGCCTCAAAAAAAGATTGGGCGAGGTCGTGCCGACCCTCGCCCAGACCCTCACCCGTGACGGGACGCCGCGTTACCGCATCCGCTAGGGGTTGACCTCGATGTAGCCATGCTGCTCGAGCCAGATGATGCGCGCCACCGCCCCGGCGTTCACCTTCACATTGGGCAGCAACTGCTTGTTGCCCCAGTGATGGGCGCGCATGGTAACCCCGCACTCCTCGATGTCGACGCCCTTATGGAACAGGGCCTCGATCTGGCCGCGGTAGGGGTTGCCGGTACGCACATGCCGGAACTGATCGTAGGCCGTGTTGCTCAATAGCATGTAGCCATCCGCCCCCTGAAAGACCGCATCGATCTTCCAGCGCGTATGGTCACGCGTGAACTTCGCCACCATCATCCGCAGCTGCGACAGACCCACAGGCTCCTTCGTGTGGGGAATGAACACCGGGTGGTCCATATTGAAGACCACCTTGGCGTGCTTCAAGCGCACCGGGATCTGGATATGGATCGTGTGCCAGTGCAGGTTCCCCTGGACGGCGAGCGCCGGAGCGCTCACCGCCAGAAAAGACAGGGCTGTCCATAACACGCCTTTTTTCACAAAACCTCCTTTTCGCTATCGACTCTCAAAAAAACAGGGTCGTCTGCAACGCGATGGTGTTGTCCTTGGCACTGGCAACGGCCGAGGCGTTGCCCTGGGCAATCGCGGTGCCAGCCGGCGTGGGTCCGTTGATGGCCGACAGATGCGGCACATCGATGCGGTTGAACGCATAATTCAATGTGATGCGCGCCATCGGCGAGATGTAGTATTGCACGCCCAGGGTCGTAGTCTTGAAGACCCGCTCGAGGCCCGGGTTGTTGGTCATGCGATCATACTGATCGTAGCGGGCCTCGAGGTCCCAGTGCTTCGTCACGAAGACACCGGTCTCGATATAACCGCCGACCGCGGCATTGTTGGCGCCCGGGTAGAGGGTCTCGGTGCATAGGCCGTTGCTTGCGGTCCCTGGACCACAGGTCGGCTGGGTGCCGGAATACCCCGCCGCCGCCCCTGCAAAGGCCGCCGGGGACAAGATCCACCCCGTACCGCGCATCAGTTCCCCCGTCACGCGCACGGCCCCCGGCGTCATGAAGCCGCTGCGGTATTGGGCGCCGACGCCATAGCGCTTAAAGGTATAGTTTTGGCGGGTGTAGCCGCCGCCCGACTGCGCCACATCCAACGCCTGGTGCCCGAGATGGTCCCACACCCAGGCCGTGATACCGGCCTGATGCGGGCCCTTGCTGTGATTGAAGATATAGGACTCCTGCAAGCGGCCATAATAGCTCGTACTATTCGACTGGGCGTTGTAGTAAAGCGGGGCGCCGTTGCCGACCATGGCCGCATAAGCGAACTGCCAGGGACCGTTGTTGAACCAGTCGAAGAGCTGGACGCCCTGGTCACGGCCGGCATTGATCGGGGCCGATTGCACGGCATAGGCGCCAGGTCCCGTTGAAACCGCCGGCGCCGAACCGATGAACTGGTTCAGGATGAGCTGGGCGCTCACGTTCGTGAAGTTGATGTAATCGAAGTCCGGGATACCCTGCAGGACCTCCTCGGGGCCCGGGGTCTTGAAGAGGCCCACCCGCACACGCATACCCGGGATTTCATTAAAGGTGACCGAGGCGTCGGTCAGGCGCGGGGTGTAGCTGCCGTTGTCGTAGGTGTAGCCGTTGTTTCCGAACTCGGCCATGATGAAGTAGTCGATCTTGTTGCTGATCGGCGTCACCGTGCCGCGCACCGCGATGCGCGCGCGGAGCATGTTGAAACTGCTCATCGAGGTGTCCTGGGGGGCGACCTCATTGAACTTCGGGACCGCATTATTGAAAGGCACGCCAGCGCCCCTAAGGCCCGTGACCGCCGTGCCCCCGCTATCCTCATAAGTGGGCTGGATAAACCCGAAGAGATGGAATGGAGCGGCGATGCCGCTGGGCTCCGTGCCCTGGAGCTGGAACCAGTTGGTGGCGTGCGCGCTCCCCACGAAACAGGCGGCGGCCACCGCCGCCGTCAGCAACGACTGCTTTTTCATGAACTCCTCCTAGAGATGGTATTGCTCTTTTTAATCTTTTCTTATGTCGACCGGCACGCCTCGGCGTTTAGGGACGGATATAATTCCAGCCCTCGCTCTCTCGGCGCATGATCTCGATCACACCACCCGGAACCACGTGGGCGACGGGATTCAGGTCGGCCTTCGTCAGGTGCAGCTTCACCATCGTGTTATGACAGGCCGCGAACTCGATGCCCTCGGCATGCAGGCTCTGGATCATCTTCGAATGCACGTTATTCTTCAAGAGCAGGCGTAGGCCGGGGCCAAAGGCCACGATCTCGATCTGCACCTTGGTGGGCCCGAAGTACTTCAAGACGTTCGCCGCATTGGCCAGCACAAGCTCCTGCTCCTGGGCCGAACCATTGCTGATCTGGAACACGACGTGATGGTTTGCGAACGCATGGCTTTGCATGCCCGCATGGCTTTGCGCCGTGAACGTCAGGAACGCCAGCATGGCCAATGCTATCACCAACCGACTCTGGAACCTTTTATACATCATATCGCGCTGCTCCTCTGGTGGGTTTTGATAAATCGCTATTTATTATCGAGTTATTATTTTGGGTCCCTTTGCCTGCGGTGCGCACCCGCGTCACGGGGCGGGAGGCGGCCAGACGCGAAGGCGCTCCCTATGAGAGACCCGCGAGCGTCAGGGACTGAATGATTTTCTGCCGCATCAAAAAAGCTTATAGCAAGAACGGTCCGGCAAAGAAACCTTGCGCCTCGACAGGCCCCTCCTCCCAAACCGGCCGGGGGATGACTATCAACCACCCCGTGGTAGCGATCGTTCGAAGATCGGGGCGCGGGCACGGGGATGCATGGTCCGTCCAGGTTGGCGGCTATAGCAAAATGACCCGGCGCGCCGGGGACCGGGACAGCGACGGTTTGCGTAAGTCCCGCCGATTTCTTAGGATGACAACCCTTACACTCCACCACTTCGGATTCTCCGTGACGACCCTGCACCTCGGAACCCGCAAGAGCGCGCTGGCCCTATGGCAGGCCACTCACGTCCGTGATCGGCTCCTCGCCCTGCATCCCGACCTCAACGTCACCATCGTGCCGATGACCACGATGGGTGACCGACAGCTTTCCGGCCCCTTGACGGCCTCCGGGGGCAAGGCGCTCTTCACCAAGGAGCTGGAACAGGGTCTTAGTGAAGGACGCATCGACCTCGCGGTTCATTCCATGAAGGATGTGGTTGCGCAACTCCCGGAGGGGCTGACCATCGGCGCAATCCTGGAACGTGAGGACCCGCGCGATGCCCTGGTATCGGCCCTCAGGGTCGCCGGTCTCGACGACCTCCCGCCGGGGGCGCGAATCGGGACCGCGAGCCTGCGCCGCTCCTGTCAGATCCGCCATGGGCGGCCGGACCTGCACATCGAGACCCTGCGCGGCAATGTGAACAGCCGCTTGGCGCGGCTCGACGCCGGCGAGTTCTCGGCGATCATCCTGGCCGCCGCCGGATTGAAGCGCCTAGGGCTCGCCGAGCGCATCAGTGGCTACCTGCCGATCAATGTGAGCCTGCCGGCGGCCTCGCAAGGGGCGATCGGGATCGAATGCCGACAGGCGGACGCCCAGACCACGGCCCTCATAGCGCCCCTGCATCACCCGGACACGGCGCTGTGCGTGGAGGCCGAACGCGCGGTGACGGGCGCGCTGGAAGGGGGGTGTCGGCTGCCAATCGCCGCGTTCGCGACCCTCGAGGACGATCGACTCACTCTGCGCGCCCTGGTCGGCGAGCCCGACGGCAGCCGGCTTTTGACCGAGACCCGCCGCGGACCCGCCGCGCAGGCCGCGGCGATTGCGCGCGCGGTCGTCGCAGGCCTACTCTCACAGGGGGCCGGCACCATCATCGAACGGCTCCTGAAGGAAGGGGCGTGACGGATCTCGCCGGCCTTTACATCCTCGTCACCCGGCCCGCCGGCCAGGCCCAAGGCTTGATGGATAAACTCGCCGCAGCCGGCGCCAGGCCCTTGCACTTCGCGGCCGTAGAGATCGTGGAACCCCACGACATCGCCGGCCTCAAGGCCGTGGTTGCGGGTCTCGCCACCTTCGATTGGGCGATTTTCATAAGCCCCAACGCCGTGACCCGCGCCTTCAACCTCATGCGATCCTGGGGGCAGGACTGGCCACCGACGGTGCGCGTGGCGGCCATCGGCCGTGGCAGCGCCCGCGAGTTGCGGCGCCTCGGGTTCGGCGACATCCTGGTCCCCGAGGGGCGATTCGACAGTGAGTCGTTACTCTCCATGAGACCGTTCGAGGATATCCAAGATAAGTCTGTACTGATCTTTCGGGGGGAGGGTGGACGCGAGCTCCTCGGCGACACCCTGAGCGCCCGGGGGGCGCGCGTCGGGTATGCCGAATGCTATCGGCGCGCGGCGCCCTCGGCGGACGTATCTGGACTACTGCGCGCCTGGGCCCGCCATGGTCTGGATGCCGTGATCGTGACGAGCGTCGAGGGTCTCCATCATCTGTATGATGCCCTGGGCCAGGTCGGCCGCCAGTGGCTGACGAAGACCCCGCTGGTCGTGGTCGGCATGCGCCAACGGGACGCCTGTCTGGCGTTAGGGCTTCAGGGCCCCGTCATCGTGGCCTCCGGCGCCGATGACGAGGCGCTCATCAACGCGCTGCTTTCCTGGCGTGCGGCAAAAAACCCCCTATAATCGCCTAAACTCAAAGAGCCCCCATGACCAACGAGACCGAGAATACGAACCTTCCCGCGCCGCCTTCCGCGCCGCGCCGCACGCGTTCGGTGGCCGGCGGATTGGCGCTGCTCCTGTCGCTCGTGACCTTGGTCGGCCTCGGCTATGTCTGGTATGTGCTGTCCTACAAGGCCCATATCGTCGGGCTGGACGTGACGAGGAGCTTCCAGGCGCAGAGCGCGGCGCTCGTCCAACTCGACCATAAAATCGCGACCCTCGATACGACGCAGAGCGCAGACCGTAAGGCCGTCAAAGATTTGGCGCAGCGCGAAGCGTCGCTGGCCACCACCCATCGTCCAGGGCGTCATTGGCGCGTGCGTGCGGCCGCCGACCTATTACTCATTGCCAACGACCAGCTGCGCTTTCAGCATGACATCCCACTCGCCCTTCTCGCCCTCCACCAAGCGCAACGCGAACTGCGCCGCCAATCGGACCCGCGACTGATCCCGGTGCGCCGGGCGATCCTGCAGGAAATCCTGCGGTTGAGGGCCCTGCGCCGCCAACACACATCCACCATGGCCCTTGAGCTCGTGGCCCTCGCCCACAGCGCCCGGACCCTGCCGCTTGCCGTGCCGCGCGTCCTGCGAGCCACGCCCCCGGCGGCCGCCAAGGCCGGGCCGCAGCCGTTCTGGCGGCGCGCCGCCTACGGCATCTGGCGCGACTTCAGGAACCTCATCAGGATCCACAAGGAACCCGTTCACGAGCGCGCCCTGCTGGCGCCCAAGCGCGCCTACTTCGTGCGCGAAAACCTGGAGCTGCGGTTCTACGGGGCGCAGCTCGCGCTGCTCGAGCACCGCCCAGCACTCGTCACGGCTGATCTCGATGCCGCCGGCCGCTGGATCAACCGCTACTTCGACGTAAAGGCGCGCGCCTCGCAGGTGGTCTTGACGAAACTCGGGGCACTCCAGAAACGCACCAGCGCCTTGAAATGGCCAGACATCTCGCAGTCCTTGCACCTTTTGCGCAAACTGTCGCGCGCGGCCTCATGAAAATTTTGTCGGCTATCGTCGCCCTGCTCCTCATCACGATCCTCGTGACCCTGGCGGCCATGCACAACCCGGGCTATGTCTTGATCGAACGCAGCCCGTGGAGCGTCGAGATGCCGCTTACGCTCTTTGCGTTGCTTTTGATCGCCGCGGTCATCGTGCTTTATGCCTTGCTGCATGTGGCCATGCGGCTCTTGCGTCTCCCCAAAGACGTGGGCCGCTGGCGCCTGGATCGACGTCTTCGTCACCAACAAAAGGCCCTTCATTCCGGTCTCGTCAAATTTCTGGAGGGCGATTATGTCGGCGCCGAAAAGGATCTGGTCGGCGACATCAAGACCGATGACGTACCGGGGATCCACTATCTGGCGGCGGCCTGCGCGGCGCAGGGCCAGGGGCATCATGAAAAACGC
>JAKBUS010000068.1 GCA_021841585.1 Pseudomonadota bacterium
TGGATCAAGGCCCTGACGAAGCACGGCTTCATAGCGCCCGCCGGCGCCTGATTATCGATCCTCTGCCCCATGGCCTTCTCCTGGGCCAGGCTTGCGTTCGCCTTCGATATCGCCTCTTTCACGCTAAATGAGGTCGAACGTGGCCTAAGCCAATAACCGTTCGATATGGGCCCGCAAGGCATCGCGGGCGCCGGGGCCAAAGCGCGTATGGCCGGGCACAAAGCTGTCCGTGAAGAGGTAGTCGAATACCTCGCCGCCCAGTCCCACCGTCCCTATGAGGCGCCCCTCATAAGAGAGGTCGTCGGGCTCTGGGACCAATTCTGGCCAGCCCGAGCCACCGCTCGCCAAGGCCGGTCCCACGAATACCGCCCCCGGCAGATTCTTCAGGCGCAGGCCACAGGTCCCGCGCGTACGCCCGGGAAGTGGCAAGAAATCGATGGTTCGCGTGAGCTTCTGCTGGGCATCGATGCGGAGGTCGGCATCCATCACCCCCTCCTCCTGTGCGGAAACGAGCACGCGCAGCCCGGCCTCCCGCCACGCCCGGATGTCCCGCGCCCCGAACCGGCTCGGAAGGAACACAAAGCGCGGATCGGCATGCCGGCGCAGCGCCTCATAGGTCGTCTGATCAAACCGCGGGGCGTTTATGAGCACCCCGCCCGCGGCACGGTCCACCAGGTAATAGACCGCCGGCGGTCCGCCAGAGACCAGCCACACCTCCCGATCCCGCCATTCGATTAATCGATCCATCAGCGCTTGAGTAACGGGGCGAGTTCGGTCAACGCGCTCTCATACACCTTGCGCTTGAACGCCACGATGGCATCGATCGGGCTCCAATACTCCACCCATCGCCAGGCATCGAACTCCGGGGACGCCGACAGATCGAGCCTGACATCGGCCTCGCTGCCCGTGAACCGCAACAGGAACCACACCTGTTTCTGCCCGCGGAACCGCCGCGGCCCGCTGGGGCGCTGATAGGCGTGCGGCAGATCGTAGCGCAACCAGCCGCGCGTGCGCCCGCAGATCTCGACCTGCCCGCTTTCAAGCCCCACCTCCTCGTAGAGCTCGCGAAACAAAGCCTCCTCGGCGCTCTCTTTGCGCTGTATACCCCCCTGAGGGAACTGCCAGCCATCACAGCGGCAGCGGCGCGCCCAGAATACCTGATCCTCGGCATTGGTCAGGATGATGCCGACGTTGGGGCGATATCCGTCGCGATCTATCATATACAACAAGACGTTAGCTAGTTAGAATGGTCCCATTTTCACAGAATCCGCCGGCTACGGCAATGTAGGGGGAGAATTGGCGCTCGCACTGTTTGATTTGGACAACACCCTGCTCGCCGGTGACAGCGACTACTCCTGGGGGCGATTCCTGGTTAGCGCCGGGGCCGTGGACGGCCCGCACTACGAGCGCGCCAATGCCCGATTCTACGAGGACTACAAGGCCGGCACGCTCGACATCGCGGAATTTCTGGCGTTCGCCCTCGAGCCTTTGCGGCGCCTCCCCCGCGCCCAGCTACTCGCTTGGCGCGCGCGCTTCATCGAGGAATGCGTGCGGCCGATGATCAAACCGTGGGTGACCCCGCTGCTTCAGCGCTACCGGGCGCAGGGGGCGACGCTTGCGCTCGTCACCGCGACCAACGACTTCGTGACCGCGCCCATAGCCGAGATCCTCGACATCCCGCATCTCGTCGCCACCGTGGCCGAACAGCGCGAGGGCCGCTTTACCGGTCGCCCGGACGGGATACCCTGCTTTCGCGAGGGCAAGGTGGCGCGCGTGCGGTCGTGGATGGCAGAGCACGATCTGGCGTTCACCGACAGCGTGTTTTATAGCGATTCGCACAATGACCTGCCGCTATTGGAGGCGGTCTCGCGGGCCATTGCCGTGGACCCCGACCCGATCCTGCTCGCGACCGCCGAGGAGCGTGGCTGGGAGATCCTGCGCACCGATCCGCCGGCACAGGCGTTGTTCGCGTAGGCGCGAGGAGCGGCGATCACGGCAACGCCTGTGATCGCCGCACCCCACCCCATTGTCAGCCGAATACGCCGAACAGGCGGGCCCCGGCCATCAATAGCGCCACCGCCAGCCAAAACAGCAGCACACGCCAAAGCAGCGCCACCGCGCGGCGGATATCGGCGGCGTTGACGACGTAGCCACGCACGGTCGGCAGCCCCGGTATGTCCTCCTCCTCGGGCTCCTCGCAGGCGCTCATGTGCATGGCGCCAAAGCCCGAGGCCAGCAGCGGCCCGCTGTTGATGTCCGACCACATGCCCGCCTGCCGCCGCCAGCAGTGCAGGGCGTCCTCGAAGCTGCCCATGATGCCGTAACTAAGCGCCGTGATGCGCGCCGGCACCCAGCCCAGCAGATCATCGAGACGCGCCGCCGCCCAGCCGAATTCCGCGAACTGGGTGCTGCGGTGACCCCATAGGCGATCAAGCAACGTGGCCAGGCGCTGCAGCACGACCGCCACGGGGCCAAAGAGAATGAACCAGAAAAGCGGTGCCATGACGGCGCCATTGGCGTGCTTTAAGACCACCTCGACGGTGGCCTGGGCAATGGACGCCTCCGTCAAATCGCCGGTGGTCTTGCCGGTCATCGTCTCGAGGTGCGTGGCGGCCGTAAGCACATCGCCCGACTCCAGCGACTCCGAGACCCCTACCGCCTCACGGGTCAATCGATACAGGTCCAAACACAGATAAAGCACCAGGATGTCGAAGACATAGACCAGGGAGTAACTGATATGGCTCAGCACGTAGCGGATCAGCGCCACCCCGAGTATAACCGGGCCCGCCGCCACCAGTACCGCCGCCAGACCCTGCCCGCGCGTCCCGGCATTGAAGCGCTGCTCCACGCCGCGCACCCAGTCCTCATACCACAGAAACGGCGGGATCCGGCCGCGCTCCGGGAACAAGCGATCGAGCGCGATCGCAAAGAGTATGATGATCAACGTGATTGCCATCGCCCTAACCCTCCCCTCCCGATATCCCAGCACCCGCCGAACGCAATGCGTGGCGATACCGGGCCCAATCAAAAAACGGTCCGGGATCGGTCTTGCGCCCGGGGGCGATCTCCGAGTGCCCATAGAGGCGCCCGCTGGTGATCGCCGGATAATGGCGCATGAGCGCCTCGGATACGGTCTGCAAAGACCGATATTGGGCGTCCTCGAACGGGCCGTGGTCCGTGCCCTCGAGTTCTATACCCACAGAAAAGTCATTGACGCGTTCACGCCCCTCGCATCGCGATACGCCGGCGTGCCACGCCCGATCCTCGAAGGACACGAACTGCACGACCTCGCCGTCGCGGCGGATGAAGCAATGCGCCGACACCCGCAGTCCGCGAAGATCGGCATAGCCCCCGGTCCCCGTATCCAGGGTATTCATAAAGAGTTGCTCCACATCCCCCCCACCATAGCGGCCCTCGGGTAGGCTGATCGCGTGAATGATCACGACCTCCACGGCCATGCCTGGCGGGCGCGCATCATAATTGGGCGAGGCCGCGTGGCGGACGCCTGCGAGCCATCCTCGCGCATCGATCGCGCCGATCATTAGCCCGTCATCCTCATGTCCCGCACCATTGTACTGCGTTGTCTCGCGCCGTTCTTTAAGCTCAGGTCCCCGGGTCCCGCCGGATTAAGGACCGACGCCGCGCGGGGCGGCGTAGACCCCGGCGCGCATCATGTCCTCGAGTACTGCGAGAAACGCCTCGCCGGGGCGGCTGAGCGGCCCCTGGTAGATCACCGAAAGGGACTGCACGATACGCGGCACGACCGGCCGCGTGCAAAGATCCGGGGGCGTGGCCGACAACGCCGACACAAAGCCCACGCCAAGCCCGCAGCGGACCGCCTCGCGCACCGCCGCGCCGGCGCTGAATTCATAGCGAATCTCGGGCTCGAGACCCGCCTGCCGAAAGGCCACCTCGACGCGGTCGCGGGTGCCGGAACCGGGCTCCCGCCACACCACCGACACGCCCGCCAACTCACTGAGCGCCACCGGCTCATCCTCCGGTCTTTGCGCCAAGGGGTGGTCGGCGTTCAACAGTATGCGAATATCGGTCTCGATCAGGGTCTTGCCCTTGAGCCCAGGGACCGATTCCGGCAGCACCGCGTCTTCCACGAACGCAAGGTCCGCGACATCCACGCGCCGGCGCGCCTCTTCGGAATTCGCGGACTGCAGGCGCACGGTGATCATCGGATAGCGCTTCTGAAACACCGCCATTGCGCGCAGCAACAGGAACTCGGCGTTGGTCTGGCTTGCCGCCAACAACAGGCTCCCCTGCATGAGGCCTTGGACGTCGGTGCGTAGCACCTCGGCATCGGTAAGCGCCGCCTCGATCTGAGAGGCGATGCGCAGCAAGCGCTTGCCCAAGGCCGTCGGCGTCACGCCCCGCCCATGGCGGCGATAAAGCGGCTCGCCCAGCCACTCCTGGAGCCGTCGCAGCTGGTTCGAGACCGCAGGTTGCGTAAGACCCAGGGTGTCGGCCGCGGCATTGATGCTCCCCATGCGCGCCACTACCGTCCAGGTCAAAAGCAGTTGAGGATCGGGCCTTGCCATGACGCACCATTCGGAAATGGCCATAAGGGCCACAGCGGGACTGTACACCGCCGCCTGCCACGCGGCTATCTTGACAAGGCCGGCGGCATGGGTCCTCTCGGCCCCCGCGCGATCCATGCGGCCCGCACCCCCTCCCCCCGCCGGACACGATGGCTTTGGTCTTGCCGCGGCCGCCCGTACCCCGGGGCCGTTATCCGATCTCTTCTGGCCTTTCCCGCCCAGCCGTTTTACGATAGCGCCCCGGCGGACCGCCAGGCCCGCCAAGGGGGGCCCCGGCCCAAACACGACAATTGATAGCGATCCGCACGGTAGGGCCGCGCACGACAAGGGCGGCTGGGCCGAGGAGTGGCGTGGAACCGTTTCTTATAGGGCTTATCGTCGGCATCATCACATCCGCACCCATCGGACCGGTCGGCCTGCTCACCATTCAAAGAACCTTGGCGCACGGGCGCATCGCGGGGATGTTAAGCGGCGCGGGGGCTGCCACCGCCGACGCGTTCTATGCCGGGCTCGCGGGCCTAAGCTTGAGCGTGGTATCGAATTTTCTGGCCAGCGCGCGCTTTTGGATTCATCTCGGGGCGGGCATTCTGTGCCTATGGTTTGGCGGACGCGCGTTCTTCTTTCGGCCGCGGCGACGGACCCCCGCGCACCGCTATGGGGGGCCCGGGGTGCTGTGGACGTTCGTGTCATCGGTCCTCCTCACGCTTGCAAACCCCCTCACCATCTTGTTTTTCATCGTGGTGTTCACGACGCTGCAGATGGACCACTCGAGCCTCCCGCGCCTTATGTCGTTGGTTGCCGGGATATTTTCCGGCTGCCTTTTGTGGTGGATCTCGCTCAGTCTCGTGACCTCACGCCTCCATACGCACCTCGAGTCACGCACGCTCATCCTCATAAACCGCGTGTCGGCGATCTTTATCATCATTCTCGGGGTCGTCGCCCTGGGTAGCGCCGGCCACTTTCTGGCAAGTCCCCGCATTCCGACACCCTGATCGCCATCAACACGGGTGATCGTGCTTCCAGGCTACCGGCCATGGGCGCGGACGCATGCCGACCAACGCGCCCCAGCCCATGGATAAGCCCGAGGCTTTCCTGAAACGCCAAAGTACGCCACAATCCTTACCACAGGGAGGGCGCTCGTCCCATTGCGGAGCCTGAGACAGGCCGGCCGACGAGGCAAAAACCATAAGCGAATAAAACCATGGATCGTCACCGCCAAGCATGGGCTGGTGCGCGCGTACCGAAAGCGCCTCAGACGCTGCGCGACGCACGCGTGGATCCGGGCCCGCCCTTACGGACCGCGCTCCTCGCCGAACAACTACGCCTTTTTAGCCGACGTTATGGCTGGCAGGTGTTGGCGAACCTGGTCGTGGCCACGACCTGCCTGCTGCTCTTTGCGCGCTCCGTGGGCACCCTGGGAAAGGCCCTGTGGTGGAGCGGGCTTGCGATCAATGGGGTCCTGCGATTTTTCCCCATCCGCCTGACGCGCGCCGACTGCGGGCTCAACGCCAGGAGGCGTCAACGGCGGCTCGTGGCCCACCTGCTCGTCGATGGCATTTTGTGGGCACTGCTAATCCTGGCGGTCCCTTATCCCCACGGCGGCATCAATCCACCGTTTCTGGTGGCCATAGTGACCGGGCTTACCGCCGGCCCGGTGCCCTTTCTGAGCGTGCTGCCCGGCGGCTACGAGGCCTTCGCCATCGCGCCCGTACTGGCGCTTGCATGGCGCGAATACGCCGGCCACGGCGGCAGCGCCTTCGGTCTCGCCATGGCGCTTGCCGTGGTGGTACTCCAGGCCTTCGCCACCAAGATCGCGCGCCTAAACGGCGCCGCTGTCCGCGAGCGCATTCTTCGTGATTTTCGCCTGCAAGGCCTGTTGCGACGAGCGCGGCGTCGCGAAGCGGCCGTACACACCTTGCTCGAGACCTCCCCTGACCTCATCGGCCTGCTCGACGCCGAGGGCCGCTGGCAACTCGCGAACCGGGCGGCCCTGGAGGCCTTCGGGATAGCGCGTGAAAATCTCATCCATATCGAGCCACGGCGTCTCCTGCAGCAATTGCCCGATATCCCGACCCGTGAAAGTCTGAGTGATTTCATGGGCACCTCCAAGGGTACGGTCCGCACGGAGGTGCTGTTACGCCGCACCCACACCACGCCACGCGTCCTGGATTTATTACGCTGCTCATTGCCCGACGCGGTCGGCGGAGGCTCGCTTCTGATCGCCCGCGACATCACCACGCAAAAACGCGAGGCCCTCGCGCGACAGCTGCGCGATTGCCTTACCGATGCCTCGCTTCGCGGCGAGAGTTTCGACAAGTCCCTGCGCCAGGTCCTCGACAGTATCGCCGAACACCTTGACCTTCTGTGGATCGCCATGGCGCGCATCGATAAGGCCGGGACACCGCTCAGCGTCGCCCAGGGGGGGCGCCTGCATCTCGATGCGCAAAGTGCGCTCACGCTCACGCTATCGCCCGCAGATCCCCCCTACCGCATCGTCTATCCGCTCGCTCACAACGGCGTTTGCTACGGCGCCATTGCCTACCGCCCGCTGGTTCCGGAGGCCTTGTCGAACGAGGCCAGCGAGTGGTTAGCGCGGCTATCTTCGGATGTTAGTCCGGCCTGCGAACTCGATGCGGCGCAAACCCGGCTACGCACACTCGCCCACTACGACGCACTCACAGGTCTACCCAATCGCGCCTTCTTTTTGCGCCTGCTGACCGAGACCATAGAACGGGCGGCGTGCATCGATGCGTTACAGGCCGTGTTGTTTTTGGATCTCGACCGCTTCAAGGACATCAACGATTTGCTTGGCCATGCCGCCGGCGACCGGTTATTGCTCGAGGTCACCGCGCGCCTGCGCCAGGCAGCGCGCGCGGGCGATATCGTGGCGCGCCTGAGTGGTGACGAGTTTGCGATCATCCTACGCGATGCCCCGCGCCTGTCCGACATCGAAGCCGTGATCACGCGTCTACTCACAGCGATGCGCACCCCCATACGCATCGACACCGATCAGGTCTCGACTCAGGCGAGCATTGGCCTTACGGTCTACCCGTTCGATGACGGCGACCCGCAAACGTTGCTGCGCCATGCGGACCTTGCCATGTACGAGGCCAAGCGTCAGGGACGCAATCGCTGGTCGCTATTCGAGCCATCCCTGGATCGCGCCACGCGTGACCGTCAATCCCTTCAGAAGCGCCTGCGCAAGGCCCTCGCCGAAGATCGCTTCACGCTTCATTACCAGCCACAGGTCGAGATCGCTACCGGACGCATCGCTGGCGTAGAGGCCTTACTGCGCTGGCGGGACCCCGAGGAGCAGCCACAATCCCCGGAAGTATTCGTGCCGATCGCAGAAGAGTTGGGGCTTATCATACCGCTTGGCGAGTGGGTGCTTCAGGAGGCGTGCCGGCAACAAAGGTGCTGGATGGATCAGGGCCTTACGCTGCAGATCGCCGTCAACCTGTCACCGAGTCAATTCCAGGATCCCGAGATCCACCACCGCGTCTGCGAGGTACTGCGCGCGAGCGGCACGGCGACCCACCACATCGCCCTCGAGATCACCGAACGCGCCGCCTTTGCTGATCCCGAGCGCGCACGCCGCACGCTCGATGCCTGGTGCCAGCGAGGACTGCAGTTTGCCATCGACGATTTTGGCACGGGACAGGCCTCGCTCAGTTATCTCACGGACCTCCCCACCGCGCTCATCAAGATCGATCGCGGCTTCATTGCCCCGCTCCCCGAGGACTTGCAGCATCGCGCCATCGTCGAAGGTGTCATCCATATGGCTCATCAGCTGGGACGGCCGGTGCTCGCTGAGGGCGTAGAGACGATGGCCCAGTGGGAGTGGCTAAAAAACCAGGGCTGTGACCTTGCGCAAGGTTTCGCGATCGCCCGGCCCATGCCTGCCGAGGCCGTGCCAGACTGGCTTGCTACATGGCTGCACGGCCGCCAGCTCAGCCACGAACAGGGCATTTTTATCGCCCCCAAGCGCGCCACCGCCCTTATCTGACGGCGAATGTCCCGGAAACCGGCGACAAAGCACGGACATCCCGCTATCCTTGCCGGAGCCCATGACTGCCACCGGCCCCACCCCAAGGCGTTCGAACGACACCTTCAAGCGCGCGCGGCTGCGCGCCGCGCGCTTGGCGGCCTTCGCGCTCTTGGCGGGCGCTGGCGTGATCTACACGGCGGCACGCTATTTCCGCCCAGGCCACCCCTGGCTTGGCTTCGTGGCGGCCTTCAGCGGGGCGGCCATGATCGGCGCCCTGGCCGACTGGTTCGCGGTGGTGGCGCTGTTCCGCCACCCCTTTGGCGTGCGCCTGCCGCATACCGCCATCATCGCCGCCAACAAGGGGCGCATTGCCGACAGCCTCGGGGATTTCATTCAGTCGCGGTTCCTTTCCACCGACAAGATACTTGAGGGCATCCACACGTTCAGGCCCGGCCGGCGCATCGCCAAATGGTGCCTGCGCGAGGAAAACATCGAGCGCATCCAGTCCTATCTCGGTCACATCACGCGCCGCCTCCTTGCCAAGGTCGATCCACGGCAGGCGCGCGCCTTTCTCAAAGACGCCCTGGCCTCCGGCCTGGAAAGCCTGGATACCGGCCTGCTCGCCGGACGCATCCTGGACACGCTCGCCGAAGACCGCCGCCATCAATGGCTGCTCGATGAAGCCCTCACTCAGCTCTATCAATTCCTGCAACACGACGATGTGCGCCAGGAGCTCGTCTTCGCCATAGCGCGCCATATGGATTTCGTGCCCTCGACTCTCAATCTCGACGAACGCGTGGGCCGCGCCATACTCCAGCGGCTCTATGACGCCCTGCAGACCGTCCTGCAAGGGGTTCGTGAGGATCACGACCATGTGTTGCGCCGGCGCTTCGACGAGGCCGTGACCGACATCTCCGACAAGCTCAAGCACGACGCGCATTTTCGCGCGCGCATCCGGGCCATGCAGACCGAACTCATCCAGAATCCCGAAATAGAGGTCGCCATCGCGGCCCTTTGGGATGGGCTCCAGGGCTGGCTCTTGGGGCAGATCGAGGAGCGGCCCGGACAGACCGGGCCCGCGCGCACGCTCGCGGTCGTAATCCGCGAACTCGCGGCCTCCTTTGCCGATCGTCCGCCGCTCCATGCCTGGATAGAGGCCCAGATCGCATCCTATGCCCCGGCGCTCGTCGAGCGCTACCGGCGCACCCTCGGGCTTTTCATCGCCGCCCAAGTCAAGTCCTGGGATGATGCCTTCTTGATCGACCAGATAGAGCTCAATATCGGCCGCGATCTGCAATTCATTCGCATCAACGGCACCCTGGTCGGGGGCATCGTGGGCCTTATCCTCTATACGCTCACCCGCCTTGCCAGCTGATCGGCGCCACCCCCGGCAAGATGGTGGTCACGCGGGCCGCTTCGAGCCCCCTTTCGCGCCCGCACTTGGGACATGGCGCCCACCGCGCTATCATAGGTGGCGAATGACAGTTTTTTCGGCGACGGGGAACAACCGGCTTCGAGCACACTCAAAGCCATGAGTAGGCACGTGTTTCCGGTAGCATGGGCATTCGTGGGCCCTGCACCGAAGGCCCGTGAATCCATCATGATTCGGTCGCCGCGCCGGCCATACACGGCCTTATACGATTTTATTTTTATCGACGAGGAGATCGACATGGGTCACTTGAAAGACCGACCGCACCGGCGGCGGTGGGGAACGGCCATGCTGGCGGCAGGACTTATGGGAGGCACGGCCTGGCAGGCGGCCTTCGCGCAGCCATTGGTGACACTTCCCGACTTCACGCCGATCATCCAGCACTACGGGGCGGCGGTGGTGAATATCAGCAGCACCAGCACCAAGACGGTCCATGGCGCGATGCCGACCAACCCGGTGCCGCCGAATTCGCCATTCTACCCGTTCTTCCGCCGATTCTTCGCAGGCCCGAACACCGCGCCCTCGCAGAAGGAAAAGATCGAGTCGCTGGGCTCTGGCTTTATCATCAGCCACTCGGGCTATATCGTGACCGCCGCCCATGTCGTGCGTGGCGCGAACCACATCGTCGTCGGACTATCCAATCACCACGTCTACAAGGCCAAGATCGTGGGCCTGTCAGTGCGTTACGACACCGCCCTATTGAAGATCAAGGGTCATGACCTGCCCACCGTGCCGCTCGGCAACTCCGGCCAGCTGCAGGTAGGCCAGTGGCTTTTGGCGGTGGGCGCGCCCTTCGGCTTCTACAACACGGTCACGCAAGGGGTCGTGAGCGCCATCAATCGCCCGCTTTCCGATGACGAATACATCCCCTTCATCCAAAGCGACGTGCCGATCAACCCGGGCAACTCGGGCGGCCCGCTGTTCAATATGGAAGGCCAGGTGGTTGGCATCAACGACCAGATCTATACCAGTAACGGCGGCTACATGGGGTTGTCATTCTCGATCCCGATCAATACCGCCATGCGCGCCGTGCACGCCTTCGAGCACCACAAGGCGATCCGTTTCGGCTGGCTCGGGGTCGATGTCCAGGGCGTGAGCAGCGAGATGGCGCGCGCCATGCGCCTCAAGGAGCCGGTCGGCGCGCTGATTGCAAGCCTCGCGCACGATGGCCCGGCCGCCAAGGCCGGCCTGAAGCCAGGCGACGTGATCATGACCTATGATGACAAGCCGGTGTACAGCGTGGGCCAGCTCCCGCCGCTCGTGGGCACCACGAGCCCCGGCACGCGCGTACCGGTGGGCATCATGCGCAACGGTCATGCCCTCACCATAAACGTCCGCGTGGGCACGCTCCCGAAGAACCTGCGTCATCCGGGCAGCCACAACATCACGCTCTCGCGCATGCACATGGAAGTGGGTCCATTGACCCATGAGGCACTGAGCGACATGGATATCCATCATGGCGTAGTGGTCCTGACCGTCGAGCCGGGCCCGGCGGAGAACGCCGGCATCGCGCCGGGGATGGTGATCCAGGAACTAAACGGCGTGGCCATCACCTCGCCAAGCCAGATCGCGCATCTGGTGGCGGGCCTGCCAGCGCACACGCCGATCCCGGTGCTCGTGCGTCGCGGCAAGGAAAGCGCCTACGTGGTGGTAACCTTGCCCTAAACGGAAGAACCGGGCGCCCCCTCGCGGGCGCGCCCGGTCTTTCTTCTCTCGGCGGCGCGGGCCTTGTCTTCGCGGCACACCCCCCTTAAAGCAAGACCCGCTCTATGCCACCGGCCTTCGCCGCATCGGCGAAACGCTGCTGCCAGCCCACGCCCAGGCGCTTGTTGGCGACCTCGACTACAATGTAATCGGCCTCCAGGCCGGTATCCTCGCGGTAACGGCTGAGACCCTGAAGGCATGCCGGACACGACGTCAATATCTTGACCCCCCCGGCGGCGGCATCCTCCTCCCCCGCGCCCACGATCCGCAGATCCTTTTTCAGTTCCTCTTCCTTGCGAAAACGCACCTGCGTCGCGATATCCGGCCGCGAGACCGCGAACGTCCCGGCCTCCCCGCAGCAGCGATCCGAAAGCGTCACGGGACTCCCGACGAGCGCGCTCGCCACGGCCACTGGGTTGTGAGTCTTCATGGGCGTATGGCACGGATCGTGATACAGGTATTGCACCCCGGACACCCCATCGAGGGACACTGATTTCTCCATCAGGTACTCGTGGATGTCGAGTAGCCGACAGCCCGGG
>JAKBUS010000069.1 GCA_021841585.1 Pseudomonadota bacterium
TTCCATAGGTGGGCGCGGGGTGCAAGAGCCGCTCGCGCACACCACGGCCAATTTTTTTTACGCCACATTACTGGCGACCGTTGTGGCGCTTTTGCATCTCGCTTGGCAAGCCGGGCCGCAATCCACGCCGCACGAGGCCGGTCTGGTCGAGGCGCTGGTCTCGGGGGCCGTGACCTCGGCCCCCATTTACCTGCTGTGGTATGCGCTCCTGCCCAAGCTGCGCACCGTGTTTGCGGCCACAGTGCAGCTCGCGGTCCCCGTGATCGTCGCCGTGGGGGGTTGGGCGCTTCTGGGAGAACCAGTGACCGCGCGGCTTGCGATAGCCGGCAGTCTGGTGTTGGCCGGGGTAGGTTTTACGATGCGCCGGAGCAGCCATCCACCCCGCGCCCTCGACTCAGGCTTAGAAACCCGCTGAGATTGCCGAACCCCGTTATCCAACGCCCATCACCGCATCGCTGTAAGATTCGCCGCAACGCAAACGACTCAACAAGCGACCATCCCTTGGGAAGGGCTTACTGCGCCCAGGGACGGATACCCGGTCGCAAACCGCCCGACGAAGGTGATGCCCATGACCACCCGCCACCGGCACGGTCCGGGGCCATACAACAAGTTTTGCCCACTAGGAGACCCTCCATGCCGGAGTGCACCACCTCATGCAGACGACGCCGCACGATATGGCGTCTTGATTCCCTATTTATCGGCCTGCTGCTGACCGCCACCGCGCTCTCCGCCCAAGCCGCCGTGGGCTACCCGGGTACGCACACGGACATGACGCGCTACCGCTATCCGGCGCTCTTGCAGCGGGTCATCGCCGCAGTCAAGGCCCACCACATGGTGGTCGTAGCCCACGTAAGCGCCAGCCACGGAGCGGCGGCCCGAGGGATCAAGATCCCGGGGAACGCCGTTGTCATGGTGTTTCGCAACGACTTCGCCGTGACCATGCTCAAAGACAGTGTGGCCGCCGGTATCGAGGCACCGCTCAGGATCTATATCACGGCCAACCCCAATGGCACCGCCGACATCACCTATCGCACGCCAAGCGCGGTCTTTGCCCCTTACCACAATCCCGCCCTGAACCGCTTGGCGCGCACCCTGGATCCGATCTTTGCGGCCATCGTGCGCTCAGCCGCGGGACCGGGGGCCAAACCCGTCCGCCTCTCCTGACCCGACGCGCGGCAAGCCCCGCTATCATTGCGGGCCGTGGACAACCCCTTCTTTGTGGGGGCATGGCCTGCATTGCGGGCCGCATGGCCTGCATTGCGGGCCGCATGGCCCGTGAACCGAGCGGTGCCGTCATGTCGGCAGGAACCCACCGAAGCGACTTTGGGGCGGCCCGGTGCTGCGCCTCGGCGCCGTGGCAATCTCCGGCATGCATGCCAAGGGAAACGTCAAGAACGCCAAGCCTCAGTCGGCGTTCAGCCGCACCCAGGTAAAGAGCCCGAAGGCGGTGTAAGATCAGGTGACGGCACGCGACTAAGCACGAGGTTCCTCGCCTTGCGCGGGCACTGCCGTACCGACGCGGCCGGGAAGGCCCGAGACACGGCCCTAACGATAACAAGGGCCGATATTAAGGCCCTGGGCGAAGGGATGCGCCGCATCATGCTGTCCGGGGACAGTGTTGTCATCACATCACCACTAGCACTCACGAAGGAGTTTCTGATGAAGATAGCGACCTATGCACTGCACACCGCGATGGCCCTGGCCGCAACCGTGGCCCTCACGACCGCCCAGGCGAGCATGAAGAACGCCTGCGGCTCCCAAGGGCAGACGATGAAGAAATCGGGCTGCGGCTCCAAAGGGGGCACCATGAAGAGCGCCTATACCTCCAAGAAAGGCAAGATGAAAAACGCCTGCGGCTCCTAAGACCGTACCCGGTGCCCGTGGCCACACGGGGCCCTGTCCGGACGCCCGCCCGCCCGCACCCCTCGGGGCGGGCGGGATTTTTCCGTGTTTCGAACAAAACCTTTTTACGCGCGGGCCTTGCGCGGCTCACCGTCCGGTGGTGGCTCGCGTTGTTCATATTGAACCCCGCGATACCGGCCTGGGCTTGGCCGACCACGGCCTTTCTGAGCCACTATTGGCATAGGCCGGTGCCGATCGGGGGCCCCTCGCCTCCCCATTGGCCGGCCTTCGAGACTGCGCTTTCGGCACGCGCCTGTGGCCAATGCCATATCAGCCAATACCGGCAATGGCGCAAGAGCCGCCATGCCTTGGCCATGGGACCGGGGGTCGTCGGGCAGCTCGCAGAGGCCGGCCTTGGCCATTGGGCGTTCGTGCGCGGCTGTCTGTCCTGTCATGCGCCAGCGCTTCGTCAATGGCGCGAGGTCAAGGCGGCCTTGAAAGGTCATCCGCTTGCGGCCTTCGCGCGCCAAGGCGTCACCTGCGCCGACTGCCATGTGCGCCACTACCAGCGCTTCGGCCCACCCCTCGAACCATATCTGGCCGCCGGGCGCCTCGTGCACGGTGGCTTTACCCCAAGCAGGGACTTCACGCGCAGCCGATTTTGCATAAGCTGTCATCAATTCCATCGTGACGGGGCGCGCCTGCACGGCGCCCTTCTTGAAAACGTCTATGGTGAATGGCGCAAGAGCCGCTTCGCGCGCGAAGGGGTGACATGCCAGAGCTGTCATATGCCAAACGGGCGCCACGACTTCTATGGGATACACAACCCGCGCTTCGTGCGCCGCGCACTCACCATCCGCTTCCAGACAAGGCCGCTTGCCACGGGCCATGCCCTCCTCGCCCACCTCGTAATCACGAATTCGGGGGTCGGCCACGATTTTCCGACCTATACGACCCCTAAGGTGGTCGCCACCATATGGCAGCGCTGCGCGCGCCATGTGTGCCCCGGCAGCGTCCGCCGCCTGGTCATAGCGCGGCGCATCAGTCTCAACCTCAAGCATCAATATTACGATACCCGGATCCGACCCGGACAATCCCGCGACCTCTCCTACGATGTCAAAAGGGCCGCGCAGGCCACGGCACTCGCGGCGCGCATCATGGTCTACCCGGACGCCGCCTATGTGCGCTTCTTCCGCGCCTATCTCGTACGCTACACGCTCACCACGAGCGAGCGGCGCACCATCCACCAAGCGCTCGCCCGCGACGAGCATTCGGACTACGTCCTATGGCAGGCCGATCGCCCCTTGCCGCCACGATGATCGACGGGCAAGCGGCCAGCAAACCTACGAGGCCCGCTTTCAGGCGCCCTTGCCGCGCACCAGGGTCCCGGGGAAGCCGGCGTTCTTGACTGCCTTCAAGAATACCGCTGGGCGCGTGCGCGTCGGGATGTATTTCACAGTAACGTTTTGCGTCGATTCGTCGACACCCACACCCATCACGCCGGGCAGACGGATGAGTGCCATGTAGACCGTGGTCGCGCACGAATGATTGCTGCATGTCATGCCGGGGATATGGATGACGGTCTGCGCAAAGCGCATGGCGACCGGGCGCACGGACCCGTGGGGGCTGATTGCCGCCACGGCGGGACCAAAGGCCGCTATCGAGGCCAGGGCGGCAACGAACATAAACGAACGCGTGACAGACTTCATGATGAACGCTCCTAAGGTGTGGTGGGTATAGACGGCACGATCAAGGCGGGTAACACATAAGGCGCGAGTAGCGCAAAGGCGACCAGGATGGTGCCGACCCAAAGCCAGAGGGCCGAACGCCAGGCCTGGGGCGGACAGCCGCACACGGCCGCCCTGCGCCGACCCCGCCAGTAACGGACATGCGCGAAGGCGAGCAGCCCAAGGGTCATGGCGATAAGCCATGGCCGCAGCGGGTCCAGGATCGTAAGGTCCGAGACCCACGCACCACCGATGCCCGCCACCACCAGAACCAGCGGACCTACACAGCATGCCGATGCCAGAAAGCCCGCGACCACCGCCGCCCAGAGTCCCCGTCGACCCGCTATCGCCGGTTGAGAACTTACGCCCTTATCCGCCATCACATTCAGAGTCCTTGCCATGATTCGCAAGTTTAGGTCCGTACCTGGGTACGGAATCAAGGCCGCCCGACGAACGCTCGCGTACCTGCCGCAAAGCTTGCCCCGGGAACGACAAAAAGGCTATACAGGAAAGACGCCCACCAAGCGGTGGGTCGCCATTACCGCGAGTATGACGCGCGCCCGATCCCGGCCGCGCCGTGCCCGCCCCCGCGGGAGACATGATGCCAGATCCAAAAAACGAGAATCTGCCCATTGAAGACTATGCGCTCATCGGCAACACCATAACCGGCGCGCTGGTTGGCAAAAACGGCTCGATCGACTGGTTCTGCGCCCCGCGCCTGGATTCCGCCGCGTGCTTCGCGGCGCTGCTCGGTGATCGCGACAACGGCCACTGGCAGATCGCGCCAGCCGATAGCACGTGGACGGTACGTCGCCGCTATCGTGACGACACGCTGATTCTCGAGACCGAATTCGAGACGTCAACGGGTTGTGCGCGTCTGACCGACTTCATGGTCATGAACGGCCACGACTCCGAGGAGCACTGCCGCGTCGTACGCATTGTCGAGGGAGTAAGCGGCACGATTGACATGGAGATGATGCTGGTCATCCGTTTCTACTACGGGTCCATGGTCCCATGGGTACGGCGGGTGGGCGATGCGCTACTTGCGGTCGCGGGCCCAGACAGCCTCCATCTCACCGCCACGGTCCCCGTCCACGGGCAGGATCAGACGACGCGCGCGCGGTTCACGCTCACGGCCGGCCAACGGGAAATATTCCATCTCGGCTACCAACCAACCCACCATACTGTCTATAAGCCCACGGACCCACTCGCCGCCCTCGCTCATACCGAGGAGTGGTGGCGTACCTGGGCGGCACAGAGTCGCTACGAAGGCCCCTGGCAAGCCATCGTCATGCGTTCACTCATCACCCTGAAGGCCCTGACCTGCCGCTCCACCGGGGCCATTGCCGCCGCGCTTACCACCTCGCTACCCGAACAACTGGGGGGCGGGCGCAACTGGGATTACCGGTACTGCTGGCTGCGCGACGCCACCTTCACACTCTGGTCGATGCTCACGACCGGCTACACCGAAGAGGCCATCGCCTGGCGTGAATGGCTCATGCGCGCGGTCGCCGGCCACCCGGCCGACCTCCAGATCGTCTACGGCGTGGCCGGCGAACGCTGGATCGGGGAACGCGAGATCCCGTGGCTGCGGGGCTATGAGGGCGCATCACCCGTACGCATCGGCAACGCCGCCGCCGACCAGTTCCAGATCGATGTCTATGGCGAGCTCATGGACTCCCTGCATCTGGCCCGCAGCGTAGGGCTCGAGCCCGAGGCCCACGTCTGGGACATCCAGCGCGCGGTCATGGGCTTCCTGGAGACCCACTGGCACCTTCCGGATGACGGCATCTGGGAGATGCGCGGGGGGCGCCGGCACTTCACTCACTCCAAGGTCATGGCCTGGGTGGCCTTCGACCGGGCGGTCAGGGATGCCACGCACTATGGACTTAAGGGGCCCGTGGCGCGTTGGGAAGAGATTCGCGACGCCATCCATGCGGATGTCTGCGCGCACGGTTTCAATACCGCAAAGAACAGCTTCACGCAGTACTACGGCAGCGAGACCCTGGACGCGAGCCTGCTCATGATGGCCCTGGTCGGCTTTCTGCCGGCGACCGACGCGCGCATCATTGGCACCGTGCGCGCCATCGAGAACGAGCTCATGGATGACGGCCTCGTCTTGCGCTATCGCCCGCAGGAATCGCACGATAGCCTGCCGGGCACGGAAGGGGTATTTCTGCCCTGCTCGTTCTGGCTGGTCGACAATCTCGTGTTACAGGGGCGGCATAGCGAAGCCCGGCAGCTGTTTGCGCGTCTCGCGGGTCTGTGCAACGACGTGGGCCTGCTGTCCGAGGAGTACGACCCGGCGGCCCGGCGGCTGGTCGGCAACTTCCCGCAGGCGTTCACGCATGTGGCGCTCGTGAACTCCGCGCGCAACCTCGCGGGCGACGGACCGGCGGCGCATCGCGCGCGCAATCAGTCCGCGGCTGGGACCACCGGCGCGCGGCGGTAGATGCGCGTCAACCAAATCATGGTGCGGGCCTCGAAAGCGGGTTCGAAGCCGGCGGCGCGCATCTGCCGATCGATTGCCGTCGGATCATGGACGAATGGCCGATAGCCGCTACCCACGATCTGGAACAACCAGGCGCCGAGGTGCGCGGCCGCACGATTGAACCAATGCCGTCGTGGAAGGGTCAGGGCGCAGGCCTGCTTGGTGCGCCCTATGGCCGCGGCCATAAGCCCCAGGCCATCCGGATAGCAGCACACCACCTTGTCGAGCAGCGTGATATCGGAGGTATCGAGCTCAGGGGCCATGACCTGGAAATCCCCCGGCACATATCGCACCCGCTCCGCGAGCCCCTGGCGCGCCGCCAGGGACCGCGCCTCGGCCAGCATGGCCTCGGCGAGATCGACCCCGACCGCCGTGGCCGCCCCGCGCAACAACAGATGTTGATGGAGATACCCGACTCCGCAGCCGATCTCAAGCAGCGACCGGCCATCGAAACCTATTGCTTCTAGACCCGCGACGAGTTGCTTCTGGGTCGCCTCCAGGCCGCGCCGCTCGTAGCGACGGGTATAGCGCCGCGAGAAGTGCCCGAAACAACGCCCGATTCCGCAGGTCGTACCGCCGCAGCATCCCGCCATGCCCACCTCCCGCATCACCAAAGTCTAGGCCGCACCGTACGCACCCCACAAGCGCGGCCGGCCGCTCGCGCCCAGCGGCGCGAGCAAAGCCGTGTCCCGTTAGGCCCCAAACACCATCTGCACACCGACCGCTATCAATAGGACACCGAACACGCGCTTCAATTGCGCGACCGGCAGGTTATGGGCGAGGTGCACGCCGAGCGGCACGACCAGCATGGCGACGGTGGTAAGCCCCGCCAGCGCCGGCAGATAAATATAACCGAGGGTCCCTGGCGGCAGACCGGCCCGGTGCTGACCGGAGAGCGCAAAGCCCATGGCACCAAAGAGCGCGATCGGCAGGCCCAGGGTCGCGGAGATGGCAATGGCGCGACGCATGTCCACGTTGCAGGCGGTCAGGAACGGGACGGTCAGGCTGCCGCCGCCGATACCGAGGATCGCCGACAAGGCCCCGATGCCCAGACCCACGCCCATGAGCCCGGGGCGCGCCGGCAAGCGCCAATGGGCCGCCGGCCGCCAGTTGGCGAACACCTGCAGGCCGACCAGGATCAGGAAAACCCCGAAGACCTCCTTCAAGAGGACGCCCGGCAGGAAACCCGCCAGGTAACCGCTCGCGAGACTACCAAGGAGGGTGGCAAACCCAAGCGGCGCGGCCACCGACCAGTCGATCGCACCCCGCTTCTGCTGCGCGCGAATGGCGGCAAGCGAGGTGAACAGGATGCTCGCAAGCGATGTCCCTATGGCAAGCTTCATGGCAAGCCCCGGGGCAAGATGCTCACCTGCAAACACGAAGACCAGCGCCGGCACCACCACGCTGCCCCCACCGATGCCGAGCATGCCGGCGAGCAGGCCGGTAACAAGCCCAAGCCCCATATAGACGAGAATCATCACCACCATGCCGCCCTACCCCAAGACCTGCAAACACCCCTCATACCATGCCGCCATAGCCCCCGGCAACGCGGCGGGTCCACACCTAACCGTCCACTCCCATACCCATCACTCCTAATCAACGAACACTACCGTGCCGTCACTGCGCGGATCGGCGCCCCCCGACACCGCGCCGGTAGCATCGCGCATGACGAGCCCCGCGTGCCCCACGATCTCATCGAAGGGGGCCAGCCGCGACACGACGTGGCCGCGGCCTTCGAGCTCGCGAAACACCGTATCCGGGAAACGCGCCTCGATCTTCACATCATCGGAGGCGTCCCCCCAGGTGCGCCCCAAGAGCCAGCGCGGGGCGGCCACCGCCTGCCGCGGGTCGTCCCCGTAGACGGCAACGCGCGTGAACACCGCCGCCTGGGTCTGCGGCTGGCCGTCGCCACCCATGGCGCCATAGGCGAGCACGCGCCCATCGGCGAGCACCGCGAGCGCCGGGTTCAGGGTATGGAAGGGCCGGCCGCCGGGCGCTATGCGATCGGCGGCACCGGCAAGGGACAGGCTTGTGCCGCGGTTCTGCCAGCAGATGCCGGTGCCCGGCAAGACCACGCCGCTGCCAAACTCATGATAGAGGCTTTGGATAAAGCTTACCGCGCAGCCGTGACGATCCACGACCCCGAGCCATACGGTATCGGCCGGACCCTCGAGGGCACGCCACGGTGTCGCCCTTACGGGGTCGATCGCGCGGGTCTCGTCATCGAGCCGCGACGGCGTAAGCCATTCGCCCACATCCGCCCCGGCCTCCAGAAACCGTCCCTTGTGGCGGTCGCGCACCAAGAACGCGCGCTTGGTGGCCTCGAGCGCGAGATGGATCATGTCCGCGCCCTCGCGCGGGCGCCGGTCGAGGTCCAGGCGATCGAGGATGCCGAGGATCATGAGCGACAACACCCCCTGCGTGGGGGGCGGTAGGTTATAGAGAGTCCCAAGGCTGTGCGCCATCCGCAGGGGTGTGACGAGGCGCGCCCGAAACGCCCGCAGATCGCCGCCGGTCACTGGGCTTTCCACCGCCGCCAGATCGGCGGCGATGAGCGCCCCCACCTCGCCTTCGTAGAAATCGCGCAGCCCGCGGCGCGCGAGGCCACGCAAAGTCGCGGCCAGCGCCGGTTGGCGCCATATCGCGCCGCGCGCGGGCGCACTGCCGTCGGGCACCAAAAAGTGTTCCCGGAACCCCGGCTGCCCGCGGAGTTCCGCCAGGCGCCCAGCGGTGCTCGCGGCCTGGGTGTCGCTCACCGGGAACCCGCGATCGGCGTACGTTATGGCGTCTTCCAAGAGGCGCTCGAGCGCAAGCGTCGGTCGTGGCCGCTGGGCAAGCGCGAGCTCCCAACCGGCCAGCGTCCCGGCCACGGTGTTGGCGGCGAGCGCGCCGCGCGTCGGCATGGTCTGGTGGCCGCGCGCCCGATAGAGGTCCGGGGTCGCGAGCGCCCCGACCGTGCCGCCGGCATCGATCCCGTAGGGCTCCCGTCCCGGCTCACGGATGAGCCAGAATCCATCGCCCCCGAGCCCTGTCATGTGCGGGTAGACGACCGCGATCACGGCCGCGGCCGCCACCATGGCCTCTATGGCGCCGCCGCCGTCCTTCAGCACCCGTGCCGCCGCCTGCGCGGCTGCGGCGTGCGGCGCCACCGCCACCGCCCGCGCGCCCCCGCCCTTTGCCATCGCTTACCCTCCGAACAGAAGCCACCCTGCGTAAACCCTACCATGGCCGAGGCGCAATAGGGCAAGGGCCAGGTGCGCGCCACATAGGGCGGTATGGCCTTTGCCACAGGAGGCGGTCCGCAAATGACACGGCCCCTATCCCGCCTTCGCCTCCCAAGCCGTACGCAAAGACCCTCATAGCAGCGGATAGGGCCTCATGCCGAAGGCTTGCGCCGCCATGATGCGCCGCTCCGCGGCAACCCCAAGGCGGGCCCGGCGCGGTGGCCCCCGTCACGCATCCGGGGGTCCGGGAGGAGAGGACGCCCCAACACCTTCCTTGCCAAGTCAACCACGTCACCCTAACAGGCCATAGGCCATGCGGCCTGGTGAATCTCCTGCTCGTCCGGCGCCTGCCACCCTTGTTGCATCTAAATATCGGCAAGCGCCCGATGAAGGCGGCCAAGATCTCCGTACGCGACAGCGGCCTTGCGCACGCGCTCTTCGGGATTGGAGACTACAACGCATTGGCAGGCCCTCTTGTGGTCGGGGCCAGCCGGGAGGGTTACGTAATCCAAAACCTGCTGTCCGTTGCGCCAAACGGTACCCAGGCCAGTTTCTTCCAGACCTCGGCCGGCGCGGAAACGGATCTCGTGCTTAATCTGCTGGGACGCGCCGGGCGCTGGACGATCGACATCAAGCGTTCACTGTCGGCCAAGCCCGCAAAACGGTTTTTCAGGACAGCAAAGACAACGGACCGGCGAAGGCCTTTGTGATCCATGCCGGTACCGAGCGCAGGCCGCTGTCGGAAAGTGCGCAGGCCATGGGTGTGCTGGAAATCGCGCAGACCATTCTGCAGCGAGATTAAGCGGCGCACAAAAAGGATTAGTGTACACACCGGTGTGTACACGTTATGTATCCGTAAAGTTCCAAAGGACTCATGGCGTTTACGCGAGTAGCCTTCATGTCGGCCGACCGACCCATATGCCGATAGTAAATTGACTTCGCCGTGCAATGCGCGCAGGTCAAAGCCTTTTTACCCATGCCCCCTTCCCTCGCCCGTTCATACGGCCACGGCCCATCGGCGCATGAGCGCCGCCGATTGCGTCAGACCCTGCGCGAGCAGGGTATCGAGGCAAATGAGCGCCGATGGCTGACCGCGGCCTCCAGTACACTTTCGGGATGCAGACCCAACAGACCGACGATGAAGTCGTCCGGATGCTAGGCCGTTATGTTGTACGGCTTGAGCGCCTCTGCCGGAAAGTCCTTGAGGTTGAAGGTTACGATCAGGCTGGCACCCGAATGGATGGCAGCCATCGCCACATGGCGGTCGTCCGGATCGGGCAGGTCGATCGACGGAATCGGGAATTCGAATCCGGTGACCAGACTGTCCCGAACATGGGTGTTCATCAACTGCCGCGTCCGATTCAGATGGTCCTGGGTCAAGTCCGGTCGGCTGGCCAGGACATTGCGCGTCCACTCATCGTGGATCATGTCGCTCCAACGCGCCCGGTACAGATCCGACAGCGCCCGATGCATCAGCAAATCGCGCAGTGGTGCCGGATAGAGGACGGAGGCGTAATAGACGACGGTGAAGCGCGAACCCATCCGCTCAGTACCCCATGCCGAGTTCCTGGGCCTGTGCCGCCAGCTCATCCAGCGCCTTGCGACGCTCGGCATCGATACGATTCTTGTAGTCGATCACATCCTGGTAACGCACGCGGCGATGCGTGCCGATCTCGTGGAACGGCATATCGCCTCTTTCCAGCAGTTGGACGAGCAAGGAACGCGAGATGTTGAGAATATCGGCCGCCTTCCGGGTCGTCAATTCGGCTTAAATCGGGGTAATCGACACCGCGTTGCCCTGGCCGATCTCCGTCAGAACTTCCAGCCGAGGCCCGGGCCTCATCTGGGGTGGCCCAGCCGCGATCGCCTGATCCCGCCAGGCTTCCACATCCGACCGATACAGGCCTTGTTCGCGACACCAGGCACTGCGCGCTGTCTCATCCAGCGCGGCCGTCGCAATGACGGCTTCCAGGCGGGCCGTGGCCGTCCAAATCCGCTCGGTTCTGGCAGTCCCTAGCGCCTCAGCCCGCCAGCGTTCCAAAGTGGCCACTTATCCTCGGCTCCTGGGCTACGGTGTCCACCGCAGCACTCTCGGGCGGTAACAACCGGGCCACGGCCTGATCCTTCAATCGTCGTGCGTATCGTGCCATCGTTCTTTCACCTCGCCCCCAGATTAACCATTAATGGAGGCGGCAACTACTGTGCCACAGGGGAAGTCTCGCAAGGCGTTTGGGTCGTCCGGGAGGTCTGGCAGGTCCTTCTCTTTCATGGGCCAATGATACCATAATCATAATCACGATACCAGGAATATAGAAATCATAACGCGGTTTTAGAGCCGCGTCGGCGTGACCTTTTTCAAAAGCGGCAATGCACTCCAGGGGCGGCCTTCTACGAGCAGCGCCCACTGCGCCAACGAAAGCTCGACGGCGCCCGATTCGGCGCGCGGCCAGTGAGGCCGGCCCTGATCGAGACGCCGGTACAAAAGCCAGAATCCCAGACCATCCCAGAGCAGGAGCTTTAAACGATCGCTGCGTTTATTACGAAACACGAAGGCATGACCGCAGAAGGGGTCGGCCGCCAAGACCCCGTGGACCTTGGCCGTCAGTCCATCAAAACCTAAGCGCATGTCGACAGGGGTGGCGGCAAGCCAGATCCGGCTTCCGGGACTTAGGAGCATGGTGTCTCCAGAAGCCGTATGACCACAGCCAGCCACTCGGGGTCCACGGGGCCCGTGAGTCGCACCAAAAGGCCAGATAAAAGTCCGATCTCCAGGGTCGCGGGCCCCGCGACCCTGGAGGCCCCGAGATGGACAGGGAGAAAGCCCACGTCATCGTCTACCCGGGTCGAACGCATTTGCTGGC
>JAKBUS010000070.1 GCA_021841585.1 Pseudomonadota bacterium
CAAGCCCCATCTCGCCACGCCGATACTGCCCGGTCTCGATCGCCCGCTGCTTGCCAAAGGACCAGTGCGGGTAATACATGGGCAGGCCGGTGGAGGCATAGGCATCGAGCATCTGCTCGGCGGTGATGACCTCGAGCTGGTTTGGGTAGGTGTCGAGCGCAAGCTCGCTCTCGGCGATCTCGCCTATGCGCTCCGTGGCGGTGGCTATGCGCTCAAACGTCCACTCGTTGTCCGTAAATAACATCGCCTCCCCCCGGTCAGCCATGCACGGACTCCTGTCTTGGCGAAAAGAGCGAGCGGAACAGCGGGTAAATGTCCTCGGTATGGCGCGCGCGAGCGGTCATGAGCTCGGGAAACTCCTGAGACATGCCCTTATAGAGCCTAAGGAGCGCGCTCTCCTGATCCTGATTGACCTCCAGATAGAACATATTACGCAACTGCGGCAAAAGCCCGAGCGCGCGCTCCTGCACGAAGCGGTTGTCGTCCTGGGCATTGTCGCCGTCCGAGGCCTGCGCCAAATAGACGTTCCAGTGCTCCGGGGGGAACCTCTGGACCATGATATCCTCAACCAAGGCGAGCGCCGGGGATACCAGCGTACCTCCCCCTTCCTTGGCGCCGAAAAACTCCTGCTCGGTGCATTCGTTGGCCTCGCCGTGATGCTTTATGAACACGATCTCGACTGAACGATACTGGCGATGAATGAAAAGATACAGGAGCAGAAAAAAACGCTTGGCAAGGTCCTTTTCGATATCGCCCATGCTGCCTGACACATCCATGACGCAAAATATCACAGCGCTCGTGATCGGCCGCGGCTGCTGGTCGATATGCGCAAAACGCAGATCGGACTCATCGATGAAGGGTATCGCCTTGATCTTGCGTTCCAGGACCTTCATCTCGTCATGGATCTCAGCCAACCGGAAGCGCTCTATGCTCGTGTCCTCGCCACAGCCCTGGCGGACGCGGATCTCCTCCTCGAGCGTCTCGGCCTGCCGTGAGAGCACCTCGAGTTCCTGCTTCTTACGCGCACGCAGCGCCATCCGACGGGCCCGTGCGGTACGCATCGTCCGCCCAATGTGCATGCGCGACGGACTACCCTCCTTCACGAAGCCAGCCCGCCGCCATTGCTCGGCCTGAATGTCTTCGGTGCGTGTCTGGCGCAAGTTTGGCAGCTCGAGGCCATCGAACAAAACCGATAGGAACTCATCGGCCGACAACACGATGGCGATTTCATCCTCGCCGAGACCCTCGGATGCGCCGGAGCCGCCATCGCCCCCGTCATCACCGCCTTGCGGCTTTGGTATCAGATCACCTCGCCTGAACTCCTTGTTGCCGGGCAGCACATGCTCCCAGGCGGCATCGCGCATGTCGCGCCGGAAGCTTGGCTCATGCAGGTCCTTCGTCGGGATGGCGATCGGCTGTTCAGTGTCGAGCATGTCGCCGAGAGACCGGCGGCGCGCGAGCTTCTCCACCGCCGCCTTCACACGCCCGCGCACACGTCGCTGCAAGCGGTCCTGGTTGGCGCTGGAACGTGTCCCCAAATTGCGGCGATCTATGATCACGCTCATGGAAACCCCTCCCACGAAACAACGTGCCTAGCGATAGGCCCGCCGTTTTTCATCAATGATGCTTCCGATAGCGCATGTACCAATCGACGAGCAGGCGCACCTGCTTTTCGGTATAGCCCTTTTCCTGCATGCGCACCACGAAGTCATGATGCTTGCGCTCGTCTTCCGAGCTCCGCTTCTTGCCAAACGAGATCACCGGCAGCAGATCCTCGGTGTTCGCAAACATCTTCTTCTCGATCACCGCCCTAAGCTTCTCGTAGCTCGTCCATGCCGGGCTCTTGCCGCCGTTGTTGGCCTTGGCGCGCAGCACGAAATTCACCACCTCGTTGCGAAAATCCTTAGGATTGGCGATCCCTGCGGGCTTCTCGATCTTCTCCAGGTCCTCGTTCAAAAGCGTCCGGTTCATGATCTGACCGGTGTCGGGGTCCCGGAATTCGGTATCCTGTAGCCAGAAATCCGCATACTGGATGTAGCGATCGAACAGGTTCTGCCCGTAGTCACCGTAGCTCTCGAGATAGGCCTTCTGGATCTCGAGCCCCAGGAACTCGGCGTAACGCGAAGCAAGATCATCCTTCAAGAAGCCGAGATAACGGGCCTCGGTGTCCGGAGGAAACTGTTCGGCGCGGACCTGCGTCTCCAGGACATGCAGGAGATGCACGGGATTGGCCGCCACCTCCTCGCTGTCGTAGTTGAAGGTCCGCGACAGGATCTTGTAGGCGAAGCGTGTGGAGATGCCGTCCATACCCTCGTCGACCCCCGCCACGTCGCGGTACTCCTGGAGGCTCTTGGCCTGCTGGTCGCGATCCTTCAGGGTCTTGCCGTCATAGATCTCCATCTTCGACCACAGGCTGCTGTTGCCCGGGTCCTTTAGGCGGCTCAACACCGAAAACCGCGCCAACATCTCAAGCGTGTCTGTGGCGCACGGGGCCTCGCTCAACGCGCTGTTTTCAAGGAGCTTGCGGTATATGCGCGTCTCCTCGGTCACGCGCAGGCAATAGGGGACCTTGACGATGAACACCCGGTCGAGAAAGGCCTCGTTACGCTTGTTGTTGCGAAACGCCGCCCATTCCGACTCATTACTGTGGGCAAGTATGATCCCCTGGTAGGGCATGGCGCCGAAGCCCTCGGTCCCGTTGTACGTACCCTCCTGGGTCGCGGTCAAAAGCGGATGGAGCATCTTGATGGGGGCCTTGAACATCTCCACGAACTCAAGCACCCCCTGCGTGGTGACGTTCAGGCCGCCGGCGTAGGAGTACGCGTCGGGATCATCCTGGGAGAAGTCCTCGAGCTTGCGGATATCGACCTTGCCCACGAGGCTCGCGATATCCTGATTGTTTTCATCACCCGGCTCAACCTTGGTGATTCCAATCTGGTGCAACTGAGAGGGCATGAGGCGCACGACGGAAAACCGGCGGATGTCGCCGTCGAACTCACGCAGGCGCTTTGCCGCCCATGGAGACATGACGCCCTGAACGGCGCGGCGCGGAATGCCGTAGCGCTCCTCCAGGATCGCGCCGTCCTCCTCGGGGTCAAACAGCCCGAGCGGTGACTCAAAGAGCGGTGAAACGCGGCCGTTGGAGGCCAGGCAATAGATGGGGTATTGTTCCATCAACGCCTTCAGGCGCTCGGCAAGAGAGGATTTCGCGGCGCCCACCGGCCCCAAGAGATAGAGGATCTGCTTGCGTTCCTCGAGGCCCTGAGCGGCGTGACGAAAATACGCCACGAGGTTCTCCACGACATCCTCTATCCCATAAAAATCTTCGAATGCTGGATAAGTCAGAATCTTCCGGTTCATGAAGATGCGCGCCAAACGCGGGTCGGACTGGGTGTCGATGACCCGCGGTTCGCCAATCGCCGCCAGCATGCGTTCAGCGGCGGAGGCATAGGCCAGCGGGTCCTTGGCGCACAGCTTGAGATACTCATCAAGCGTCATTGTCACTTCCCGCTGTTGCCTGAATCGTTCTTGATACCGGTCAAATAGCGCCATGATCCACCCCTCGCCGTCTCTCGTACGAATCTTGCGTCCTGCACCACGGCTGCGCGCCGCCTGCCCTTGCGCGGCGCGTCGTGCCACCGCGATCCTTCACCCATTCACTTTAGGGCCTATGCCTCCTGGTCTCATCCTCAATACGCCCGACTCATGTCCGATAACCCCGTCCGGCGCCCACAAACACCGCGCCTCACGTTGCTTGGGTATCGCGTTAGCGCGCCCTACAAGCTTAGACGCGGATTGCGCGAAGTAACGCCCCGCGTGTGCGATTTTCGACAAGCGGTCACACCCGCACGCAACACCTCCATCACCGCTCCCGCGCGTTCGCGCGACTGTCTTGCCTGCCCGTTGGATGCGGCCAGGGCATGATTTGTTCCGCACCCCGAACGCCCCGAAAATCGCCCCGCCACCGCCGCGCCCACGGCCTCACCCTGTTTTGAATAAAAGCAAAGTTCATGCCGTTTTGCGCCAGTGGATGTCCGGCGAGCGCGCGGCCTTATGACAACATCGCTCGCAGGCCTTGTCCACATACTCTACAGCGGCCACGGCCGCATCACTATCCGCCGTCATGTCTCAAGCCATCGCCTGCGCCCCCACAGAAGGCCTCGGAGACCGTGGATGTCCGGCGAGCGCGCGGCCTGGGGTTATCCCCCCTAGGGGGATAGACGCAGGACAGCGCTAGGCAAGCCGCCGCCGGTGGCCGCGCGGACGCTCGAGGATCATGCTCCGCCGCCCAGGGTCCGATCGCCTCGCGCTTCGCTTGGGAATTCGCCAGCGCTATGTCATCATGGCGCCGCCTTGGGCGGCCGGTTCCGTGCGTTCGCGCGCACGCACGAGGGTGCCGCCTGCAAACCGGCGGATACTGCCGAACGTGTGAGGCATTACCCCGAGTGGCACGGGTAAGGGCTTATCCTTATATCTGTCTTTCCCATCCTCGCAGAGGTCCGTAGATGTCGATCGTGTCCGCTCGCCGCTCGTCCGCCGACACCCCCGCGGGGCAATCGCCGGCCGCGCCCTTGCTCGGCCTTGCGTGGCTGCATTTCCTGAACGACGGCGCCGCGAATTTCCTGCCCGGCATCCTGCCGGCCATCCTTGTGGGCCTGCATGCGGGGGCGGCATCGGCCTCCGGTATCATGGCCGCGCTTTTGATAGGCCAAGGGTTCCAACCGTTCGCCGGCTGGCTTTCAGACCGCCTCGGCGGCAAGACCCTCGCCATCCTAGGCGTGAGCGGCACGACCCTCGGTTTGGTGCTCGTCGGCCAAAGCCATCGCCTGCCGACCCTGCTTGCGGCGCTGGCCTTGATCGGGCTATCCAACGCGCTCTTTCATCCCCAGTCGCTCGCCCTGGCGCGCAGTCTCGCAAAGACCCGTCATGGCGCCATCATGTCCGTGTTTCTCGTCGGCGGCGAGCTCGGCCGCGGGCTTTACCCGCTGGTCGCGAGCCTCGCGGTCACGCACTTCACCACCTCCGGCCTGTGGATCGTGGCCCTGCCGGCACTCGTGAGCATACCGCTCATAGCACCCCTGCTCCCACGGCTCGCGCCGCGCGCCGCTCATGCCGCACCGGTGCAGTGGCGGCACCACGCAAGGCCGGCCGCGGCCCTGATCGCCTATGCCTCGCTGCGCTCCTTCGGCCTCTACGCCCTGGTCACCTTTCTGCCCATCGCCTGGGTGCATGGCGGCGGTTCACTTGTGACTGGCGCCTCGCTGATCACCGTCTTGCTGGTCGTGGGGGTCATCGGCAATGTGAGCGGTGGACTGGTCGCCGACCGCTTGGGGCGCCGTATCGTGCTCGTCGGATCGAGTGTGTTGACCGCGGCGCTCGTGGCCGCCTACCTCATGAGCTCCGGGTGGATCGTATGGCCGATCCTGGGCCTCTTGGGAATAGCCGTGTTTAGCGCCCTCCCGGTCTCGGTCCTCGTGGGCCAAGACATCTTCCCGGAAAATCGCAGTCTGGGCTCGGGGATCGCACTCGGCCTCGGAAACAGCCTGGGCGCGCTGCTTTTGCTCGGCTTTGGTGTCGCCACGTCGACGTTCGGCGTCCACACCGCCCTTTGGGTACTGCCGCCCGTGGCGCTGGTGTGCGCCCTTATGGCCGCTCGCCTCTAACACTTAACGACCCGATGGCCCATGCGCCGCCTTGTGAACACACCACCAAACGAAAAACGTGGGTGCCGGGCCATGTCGATCAAACCAAGGAATCTTCACCTGGCTTCGACGGAGACGACCCCAACTCGCACTTGATGCTTTTCCCCTTCACCAAGGACCCCGGCACAACCTCCTCCACGGTGTCCCACTCGATCGGCAGGTTCACGTTGATATAGCCATGGATCATGGCGGTTGCGCATACCGGAGATTTCGCTCCAGGCTACATCACCCTGCGTGGTCTTCACGTGTGGCGCTCAGTTTGGTCACCGCCTCGCCGATGATTTCGAGATTACGGATCACGCCGTCTTGAGCAAGCTCGTCAGCCATAAAATCCGCTTCGCTCTTGCCGGCTATGTAGCGGTAAATCTTGTCGATGGCGCCCTAATGTGTTCCAGGTAGTGTCCTGGTCACGCAGGGCCTTACTCTCCGTCCGGGAGGTCTCCGACGTAGTAATAGCCCGGACGCGGGCCACCCCCCATGCGGGGCAATGCCGGCCCGATTCGTCCGGTCGGCGTTGCCTTGCCAAAGCGCGGAATCAAGCACCGCGGGATGTGTGGCGGGCTCCCCGGGGCATGCCCATGAACCGTGTCATTCAGTAAGACGCCATGAACCTGAAACACGCGCTTTGCCAAATCGACCCCAACCCGAATACTCTTCATGGCGGACTCCTTTTCATCATTGACTGATGTCTGGGACTATCAGTCTGGCACTTTGTTGCCGTTTAGGTGAGAAGGGGTCCATCCCATTGCTTACGATCGGGTCCACGATCAGCAGGCGGACGTTACCTATCCCTTTGAGCGCCACTTCGAGGGCGTCCATATCGGTTGCAGGGTCGAAGGCGCGACGCTTGCCGTCCTCAGTCATACCGGCCACAAAATGCACGCGGGTCATATCGGCACCCATTGCCCGCAGCCTAGGTACAAGGATATCGGTGGGGTCGTCCTCGCCGGACCAGATGCAAACGTCACCTGTAGAGGCTCTAGAGCCGTCCGGCCACCGTCCGCCGATGGTCAGCGTTGCGGCCAGGGCGAGCGCAATAGTCGTCTTGCCGGTCCCTGCCTGACCGCCGAGAATGTGCATTTTCCCGGCCGCCATCCAGCCGGGCCAGAGCCAGTTGATCGGTTCGGGCGTAAGTGTGTCACCGCGAATGAGCGTAACTTCGGGCTGCGGAATGTCGATAGCAATATCGGTCATGCCGCCACCCTCCGGGGCACGTACCGCGCGCCGTCTCGCATGTCGATCACGCGCCCCGCGCCGTCCCGTAACAGAGCTTGCGCGAGGCGCAAAATAAGGTCGCCCTCACACGTACCTGCCCGGACCAGCAGCACGGGCGCATGGCCGCGCACTATGGACCAGTCGTAGGTAAGAGGATCGCTGCGTCCGTCGCAGGGAAGCGCTAGCCACTTTGGACGGCGACTCACCATATCCCACGCATCGGAACCGGCTGCCACCCACAAGGTTATGGCGCGTCCGTCGGCGCTAGTGCCAACGGCTGCGCGGCGCTTTTCAAGATCAGAGATCCGGGCCGCCACCTGGCGGCTGTATGGCGCAAGTTTGAGTTTCCTCATGACGGCAGGCCCATGGCGCGCAACCAGCCTGCGAGCCTGAAAGCGAGCGCCGCCAATTTCCGGCGAACCGTGCGGGTAGTCATGCCGCCCCCTTGCCGCGAATGACGGCCGTGCCACCTTCGCGGACCCATTCGAGGAATCGCGCCTCGTCGATCAGAATGCGCTTGCCGAAACGGCAGATTGCGCCGGCCTTTAGTGCGTCGTCACCTCGATAAAACAACAAAGACCTTAGCCCGCCGTTGGAAAACGCGGGATTGCGTTGCGTGAACTGCGAAACGGTAAGGAGGGTGTTTTCGGACATTTCTGCGTTTCTCCAAGTTAGCCGCGATTGCGGCGTGCTTTAGAGATTCGCAGGTTGTGCCTTATGTGTATTGGTGAGTTGGTGCCTTATTTTCCGGCCGACATACAACCGGCATCGAAGGCATGGAGGATGTTCGCGTCCTCGGTGTTGCTGTCAGGGTCGATGACCGCGCCAAGCTGGCGCAGGACCGGCACGGAAGGCCGCTCCAGACTAGCCTTGGCGAAGGCGCGTCCGAGGCAGTAATAGAAGCTCCGGTCCTTGCGGTCCGTCATGCCTAAGGGGTTGCGTGTCTCCAGGTCGGCAGCGAGTCGAAGAATGGTGGATACCACGGCATTAAGTACCGGACCGGCATTGGCGGGACTATCTGGAACACACCACGGCGCAAGCGTCAGATTCTTGCCGGTTTTGGGATCATGAATGACGCACCCGGAAAGGTTGTGCTCGATGATGTCGCGGTATTCGCTCATGACGTCCAGGGCGGTCCTCAATTTCTCCGCTTGCTCTGCGCGTCGCGCAATCTCCGTTCGTTGTCCGCGAGATAGCCAATCGATCAGGGCATTCTTGGCGGCTGAATACGTCAACCAGTAATCGCCGCCACAGGCCGCTACGGCACCGTAAAACTCCCGGGTGGCGGTGAGTTGTGGCACGTCATCAAGCGTGACCTTTGACACGCCCTCAGGGCAGCTCACTTCGCGCCACCAAAAATCTTGCTTGCCATGTCCTCCATGACCCCCGCGACATGCTCATGGGATAGGTGCGCGTAGCGCTTCACCATCGCCAGCGTTTTGTGTCCCAAGACCGCCGCGATCTCTTGCAGTCCGGCCCCGTTCATGGCGAGATAACTTGCGGTCGTGTGCCGCAAGTCGTGCCAGTGGAAGTTTTCGATTCCGGCTTTCTTGAGTGCCGTTTCCCATGGCGTCCGCAGATCCAGCGGCTGCTTGGGATTGACGCGACCCGGAAAGAGTAGATCCGTGTCGAGGCGGCGCACCTTGGCACGTTCCCGCAGGATATCGAGAGCCGGTCCCACGATAGGCAGCGGGCGGCGCTCACCGTTCTTGGTATCCTCCAAGAGGATCACGCGACGGCTCAAGTCCACCTGTGCCCAGGATAAGCCCATGATCTCCATGCGCCGCGCTCCGGTCGTCAGGGCCAATAAGACCGCTGCATAGAGGTCGGGATTGTCCTTGCACGCGCTCAATAGACGCTCGCGCTCATCCTCGGATAGATACCGCACTCGGCCCCTCGGCTCCTTGCGCTTCTCGACGCGCCGCATAGGAGACACTTCGAGCCATTCCCAGGATTTCACACACGTTGCCAAAACAACCGACAAGGCCGCCAAGTAGCGATTAACCGTCGCATCCGAGCGCACGCGGCCGCCGGTGATCGGCTCGCGGGAAAGTTTCTCGCGGGCCTCGGTGATGCGGGAAGGCGTCAGATCGGCCAGGGCATGGCTACCTAGCTCTTGTGCCCACCAATCCAGTTGCGCGGCGCGACACGGGCCGTCCTTTAAGTGGGGTAACTTCTCGGCCTTGTATCGGTCCACGGCATCCCGCAGCGTGTGGCGCTTTGCTTCGGTCGTGGCGAAGTGGCGGCCCTCACGCATGGCCGTCGCGGTCTGCTCGGCCCACCGCTTCGCATCCGTCAGGCGGGTGAAAGTGGCGGTCTGTACCGGCTGGCCGCGCAGCCGGATCTTGACGCGGTAGGAAGTCCCGTCGGCTGTCGTGCGCTTCTCGATAGTCGCCATGATGATTGCCCTTTGTGGCTATGGCGAGATTGTGGCGCAGGCGGCAATAAAGAGCAACATAGGATAGCATATCCGATGTTGTGACAACCTAACGCATTGATATGTAACGCTTGTATAAGGTGTCCCATCGGTTGCGGGACAATTAAGGGACACTCCGGGACAAAAAAGGGCACTTATCCACTGGTAGGACGGGCTTCTGACAGCGCGCGAGCGGGTAGCGTCGTTTTGCAGTTGGTGGCGGATTTTGGCGGCTTAGTGTCCCGCCAGTGTCCCGCAGATGGGTTTTGTAAGGAGATACTACGCAGTAAGTATTTGTTTTATATGGTGGGCCGTGCTGGGATCGAACCAGCGACCACCTGATTAAAAGTCTCAAAAACCGCTGGCCCCTGATGTCTCTAGGTGGCCACCTATACTCTTTCCCATTGCAATCCCTCACGAAACATAACCCCTGATGTCTCTGGATGGCCCCCACGTTTCCCCCGCATGTGGACAAGATGTGGACACAGACCACAATCATAACGCGCCATGTTTGTGTGGATAATCATGGGCTTGACGCCCAGACCGGGGTCATCTATAGTTGTCTAGAGATCGAGAGAGACGGATTCTCCCTAGCGTCAAGACATAGGACTGTCACGCGCGGCTGGACGCCCGCGGACCTTCCCCGCCATCTGGACGGACGGCCGGGGATTAATGATAGGGTTACTGGCAAAGCCTAGCTACACAAGAGGCTGGTTCTGTCCTCGAAAGAGGATAGAACTATGTCTAGAATAAACACTTCTCGAAATCTCGAATTACTCCGTCAGCTTTTCCCCGGGCAAGCGCTTCTCTCTATTAGCGATTCAGCGCAGGCCTGCGCGATTTCACAGAAAAAAGTCCGGAAAGACATTGCGGCGGGTGTGTTTCCTGTGCGGACGCTCAAGATCGGGCGACGCCGCCTCGTGGCGGTCGCCGATCTCGCCGACTATCTCGACTCGCTCACCACCCCGGCGCCCGGACCCGGCCGCCCGCGCTCTTCGCGCGAGGGGGTCTAGCCATGCGCACCCAGACCCGCCCCATCACTGACGACCCAGACTGCCGCTTATCCACCCCATGGGCCGGCCTCACGCCTTCCCAGCAGCGGGATCTCATCCGGTCCCTAGGCGGCACGGTCACGACCACAGAGGATTTCCTGTCAATTGGCCGTTCCTCCCATTTCGAGCGTAATAAAAAGATCCGAGAAACAAAAATCCAGGGCCGCGCCATCGACCTGGACCGCGACGATCTTTCCCAGGTCGCCGCTCCACGCCGCCATGGCCGAGCCGCCAAACCTCGCGCCCCGCTCGCACCTGCGCGACTGCTGGATGGGGATGCCTGGAACGCCATTCTGGGGGCCGCCCCTACGGATCTACCAGACCGGGACGTTTTGGTCGCCAGCGCCCAGCTCGGCCAGGGTGCGACGCGCGCCATCGCCGGGGCTGTGGGGATCACACAGCGACAGGTCCGGAACGCTCAGGACAAACACCTGATGTGGGCGCGCGCCCACCTCGATCCGGAGGATGTCGCACGGCACATGGACGACCCCATCACCAATGAGCCTATCCAGCGCCGCCCACCCTCCCGTGCCGGCCGCAAGCCGAAAGGCTGGGCTGCTCCAGGGCCCGACCATGACCTTTTGGGAGACCCTATCGACCCCGACCACCTGCCCCCGAAACTACGGGCGGTCCGGAAACCGGGGCCACGCCGTCCGCGCGTGCGGCCGGTGTGCGAGGGGCAAATGGCATTCGATTTCCACATGGCGGCATAGGAGTGGGCATCATGAAAATATCCAATTTGTTTGTACAGAGCCTTCGGGAGCAGATGCGCGTTTTCAGCGCCTACCGCGCGGCCGCGGGGGCCGTCATGGCCTACGAACTCGGCTTCGACATCAGCCAGGCATGGGTTGGTGGCATCGAATCGCAATTTTCAGCCGGGCGGCAGGGCGGCGTCGATGTCCAGCAAGACGAAGCGTACCTCATCCTGGAGGCCGCTGAGGGTTATATTAATTCCATAATGCTAGATATGAATGACGGGCGGGAGGATCTGGACGAGGCTCGCGAAAGCGCGATGATCACGGTCACCGACAACCTCAATGACAGGTGGCCACTCCTCCACGCAGTCGCAGAGGCGCTTTTGGAACACGTGGTCCTGACAGGTGCGGACGTGGCGCGCGTGATGAACGAGAGTGATGTATAACACCATGATACTATACCGCAATGATTCCGGAACCTTGCAGATGGTATCGGGCTGGACTATAGTGGCAGGCAGACAGAGAAAAGGCCCGCATGGGGCGGGCCTTTTTTGAATCCACCGAAGCCTCCAGAGGGCCACGGCATGACT